>CAXTJS010000053.1:0-14979 GCA_964244605.1 uncultured Terriglobus sp.
CGCAAGGTGTATTCCACGAGTGAATCGCGGAAGGTGTACGCCTGGTTCTTGGCTTCATCCAGCGCGGCGGAGGTCTGCTCCTCATTCGCCTTCGCGGCGAGGTAGGTGTCGCGCGCCTGGCTGAGAAGGCGATTTTGCTCGGCGGACACCTCGTGCTCAAGCTCGCGCAAATGCGCTTCTTCTGCTTTGAACTTGGGATTGTTGGGGCCCAGCCCCGGCCTCACCGAGTCCTCGGCGATCTGGGCCTTCTGCGTCGCGATGTCGCCACGCAGCTTGTTGAGCTCACCGTCGAGTCCGGTCGCATCCAGCAAACCCTCGAGATTGCCTGGGTCGGCCGATTGCACGGTGCGGTAGCGTGACTCGGCGAGAATGCGGGTCACGCGGGCGGTGCTGACCGCAGCGGAGAGCGCATCCACCTTCGCCGTGCTCTCTGTTGTGGGCGGTCGTGTTGGGTCAAAGGCGAGGCCGAGCACGCCGAGCTTGCGCTGCATGTCGATCAGCTGTTCCTGCGAGGTCTCAACCTGTGCCTTGAGGTCGCTCAACTGATTTGAGAGCCATCGTGAGACACGATCCGTGGAAGCGAAGCGCACCTGATAGGAGCGCTGGATATAGGCGTCCATCACATGGTTGACCATGTCCGCCGAGAGCCGCGGATCCGAAGAGACCGCAGTGATGGTGATGACCTGCGTTCCCGGAATCAGTGTGATCGAGAGGCTGTTGAGCAGCCTGCCGACGACGAGTTGCTGTGTGCCTGGGTCGTCGATGTTGCTGTGCGGTATGGGAGCGGTCGCGCCAAAGAACTTTGCGTTGTTCGCCAAGTCCATCTCACGGGCGACGGTCAGCATCAACGAGTCGCTCTGCAGGATGAGCATTTCGTTGTTGAGGTTCTGTGTGCTGCCAATGCCGCTTGAGCCTGCATCGCGATAGGCCGCGGTCGCGCCCGAGCCGACCTGGATCTTCCCGGATGCCGTGAAGACGACCGGTTGCGTAAGTGCTTGATACAGACCGTAGAGCAAACCAAGCGCGCATACCGCTAGCACGATCCACTTGCGCTTGCGCAGCACTTGCAACGCTTCGGCGAGGGCGCTGTCGCTTACAGCCGTCGCGAATCCTCCCTGATCGTCAACCGACTCAGGTGCGGGAGGAGACTGCGAACGAAGGGGCGGCATCTGACCCTGATAATACCGCGACGATGCATCATAGTCAGGGCATAAGCGGCATTCGCGATGCACGAAGTAAGTACTGTTCGACTACACTGAGAACTCTCAAACTTTCTGCTGACGTTTGCGGACCACACCTGCGGCTCCGTGCGCGTTGGCAGGCGTAAGGACGTGCACGAACATGACACAGGGAAGCGTCAACATTGCAGTCGTTGGATCAGGCTATGTTGGTCTGGTTGCGGCAGTTTGCTTTGCGGAGATCGGCCACAACGTTATCTGCGTCGACAACGATCCGCGTAAGGTCGAGGCACTTCGCGGCGGCGATTCGCTCATTCATGAGGAGCACCTGCCGGAGCTGCTGAACCGTTACCGCAACACGCGCGTGACGTTTACCACCGACCTCGGTGAAGCGACCAACGCCTGTGACGCCATCTTCATCGCCGTGGGCACGCCGCAGTCTGAGACCGGCGATGCCGATCTATCGTATGTGGAGGCTGTGGCGAACGAGATTGCGCGCCACCTGGACAGCTACAAGGTCATCGTCGAAAAGAGTACGGTTCCCGTCTACACGAACGAGTGGATCCGCCGCACGATCGAGCGCAACGGCGTGAACCGCCGCATGTTTGATGTGGTGTCAAACCCCGAGTTTCTGCGGGAGGGCTCGGCGGTTGAGGACTTCCTGCATCCTGACCGCATCGTGGTCGGCGCCGATAGCCCGCGTGCGGCCGAGGTGCTGTCTGCCATCTACAAGCCGCTCACCTTTGGCGCTTACTACGACACACCCAACGCGATTCCCGGAAGGCTCAGCGCCACCACGCCGGCTCCGCTGCTGCTGACCTCCACAAAGAGTGCCGAGATCATCAAGCACGCTTCGAACGCTTTTCTCGCGATGAAGATTTCCTTCATCAACGCGGTCGCCAACCTATGTGAGGCTGCCGACGCGAATGTGGAGCAAGTGGCGAAGGGCATCGGCCTGGACAGCCGCATCGGTCCCAAGTTCCTGCGTCCGGGCATTGGCTACGGCGGCTCTTGCTTCCCGAAGGATGTCGCCGCGTTCCGCTCAGTCGCCGATCAGCTTGGTGTGGACTTCTCGCTGCTCACCGAAGTGGAGAAGATCAACGTCACGCAGAAGAAGCGCTTCCTGAGCAAGATTCGCGCGGCACTCTGGACACTGCGCGGGAAGAAGCTCGGCGTTCTCGGCCTCGCCTTCAAGGGAGAAACCGACGACATCCGTGAGAGCCCAGCCATCGAGCTGATCCAGTGGCTGCTTGCGGAGGGCTGCTCGATCTGTGCCTATGACCCGGCCGGTATGGAGCGCAGCGCCGCTGTTTTACCCGAATCAGCAAATCTGAAATACGCTTCAAATGCCTATGATGCGGCAGAGAACGCGGATGCCGTGCTCATTCTTACGGATTGGGCCGAGTTCGCAAACCTCGATCTCTTGCGGCTAAAAGACACGCTGCGCTATCCGATTCTGCTGGATGGCCGCAATCTTTACGATCCGGAATTGGTCGCGGCGGTCGGCTTAAGCTATGTAAGTGTGGGCAGGCCTGCAGCGCACCCTGTGCGCGAAGAGGTCGCAGCGCACTCGTAGTTCGTGATGCAATCAGGCGGCGACCGAAAACAAAGGAGTGATGTGCCAGTAGAAGCATGGAAGCGTGTGTTGGTGACGGGAGCGGCGGGTTTCCTGGGCTCCCACTTGTGCGATGCATTGCTCGCCGAGGGTGCCGAGGTGGTGGGTGTCGACAATCTCGCCACAGGTTCGCTGGACAATCTGAAGCACCTTGCCGGCGAGCCGCGCTTCACCTATGAGCACGCGGACATCTGTCGGCCCTTCGACTTCGGCGAAGTCGACTTTGTCTTCAACTTCGCTTCGCCTGCCAGCCCCGAAGACTACATGCGCCTTGGACCGGAGACGCTACGTGTCGGCTCAGACGGCACGGTGAACGCGCTGGAAGTTGCGAAACGGTACGACGCCGGCTTCCTGCACGCATCCACGTCAGAGTGCTATGGCGATCCGCTGGAGCACCCCCAGCGCGAGAGCTATTGGGGGCACGTGAACCCGATTGGCCCACGCTCTGTTTATGACGAGGCCAAGCGCTTTAGCGAGGCCACCGTCATGGCCTATCACCGTTACTACCGGATGCGTACAGGCATGGTTCGCATCTTCAACACCTACGGTCCCAGGCTGCAGCCGAACGACGGCCGCGTGATCTCAAACTTGATGATGCAAGCGCTTCGAGGCGATGCGCTGACCGTGTATGGCGAGGGCCAGCAGACGCGGTCGTTCTGCTATGTGTCTGACTTGGTGCGCGGCATCGTGGCGCTGGCGCACTCCGGCGAGCCGCTGCCCACCAATATCGGTAACCCTCAGGAATGGACGATTCTGGAGTGTGCCAAGGCCGTGCTCGAAGTCACCGGCGCAAAGGTTGAGATCACCTTTAAGCCGATGCCGGTGGATGACCCGAAGCAGCGACGACCTGATATCACCAAGGCGCAAACGGTGCTTGGCTGGGTGCCTGAAGTGCCGCTGCACGAAGGTCTGCAGAAGTCCTTGGCGTATTTCCAGTCGAAGCTCTAAGGTATCGACACTAAACCCTGTTACGAAGCTGCACGACTTCGGGTTTTTTGCAGCGGCTTTAGCTGCCGAAATAGAGCGCCGGTCATATAGGAAAGGTGGCTTAAGCCACCGGGATGATCATCCCTGCGGCTAAAGCCGCTGTTTCTCCGTAAGATATTCACTATCTCGGGCTAAAGCCGCAAACATCACCCGAGACATCTGTGCAGATATACCTAATACAAATCGTTGGATGAGTGCAGCCGCGGGTACCACTTCACCTGAAAGCTGCCGGTGTCATTGGTCTGCTGACCCGCGGTCACGAACGGGGCACGCCAGATCTCGTGCTGGTACCAGGCTGTAAGCTCCACGTTCGGCTTGAGGCGCTTTGTGATGTCGATACGAAAGTCGTCCTGCGTGGAGCCGGATGTGATGAAGTCCTTGGCGTTCTTTTTGCGCAGGTAGCCCACACTGACCCACTCATTGCCTGAGAGGTGATAGGTCACCGTGGCGTTGCCGCCCTTCCCTTCACGGCCAATCCAGTCGCCGAAGATGAAGCCCTTGTTGGTGTACCCCTGACGCTGGATGGTCTCGTAGTAATTGCCAACGCCGAACGTGGAGCGCAGCGTAACGTAGTCGGTGTAAGTCGCCTCGACCCGCAAATCGAACTTCGGCGCGTAGGGGATCTGGGAGATGTAGACGCCGGGCCGCCAACCGGCACGGCGCGGTGCGGCGTAAGGGGTAACGTCGTCGTGCGTGGTGGAGTCGGTGTACAGCGTCACCCGGTGTGCCGTATACGGTATGCGCCATGCAAAGGTCACAGAGGAAAAACGGGCGCCGGGATCTTCGCGGCCATACTTCTCCTCCGCGGTAGTGTCTTCAATGTCGAAAAAGCCCTTCAGGAAAGTGTGCAGGGTAACGGGTGCGTGACCTTTGCCGCCAAAGATGATGGTGCGCTGTCCCGTGACTTCGATGACGTTGAAGAGCTTGCCCGCGATGATCTCCGAGTGGACGTAGGGAGAATTGGGGTATGTATGGCCCTTGAGGCTCCCGTACATAAAGTCGTAGCGAATATCACCGAGGATGCGGCTTACATAGGGAATATGCAGCGGCTCGATACGATTAACGCGGAAGGAGTAGATGTCCTGCGCATTGTTGGACCAGGCCATCGCACCCCCCAGGCCGGGCCCTAGCCACGCATCGGACTTGCCGAAAGAGATCTCATGGCCATACACATGCGCGGACAGGTTCGCCTCCAGGATGCGGAGGTTGTTTTCCGCCGGCTGTACGCCTTCGGGAATGGTGTCCTGCGGCCGGTTGGTGCCACCAAAGAGGTTCGGTCCGCCGTAGATGATCCCATCCAGCAGTGATACCTGGTATGCCTGCGCCGCGGTGTAGCCGTTAAAGCTCGGGGCACGCTGGTACTCTGCGCGCACATACAGCGAGAAGGGGCCCTTCTCCGCAAGCGCTGAGACACCGTTGTAGGAGTTAAAGCCGTTGGAGTACGGGCGGCCGTAGTCATTCACGAAGGTATTGCCTACGTGCCAGCTGTCGCGCAACACGGTACCGCTTACCTGCCGCACGCCGGTGTAGACCGACTCCACGCCGTACACGAGACCACGCTTCTGAGTGCCGCCGGAGTCGGGCTCAGACTCGAGTTCGTCCTCAAGTTTGTTCAGCAATTCGAGGGCCTCGGGATTGCCGTCGAAGCGCACGTCGCTCTCCGTCTGCTCCAGCATGTGCAGCGTACTGCGGCGGGTCCACGGGCGCAGGCTGATGTAGGCCGTGTCCAGATAGCCGAGCGAGTAGAGGCGCAGCAACGCGGGATACATCCAGCTGTCCACTGGGATGTACGACGAACCAAGCTGGTCGTCGGTGACGATGGGCGTGCCGTCGTATGCATTGCGTGCGATATAGGGCTTCTGTCGCGTTGGTGCTGCCGTGGGCAGGGGCGCGGGGGCTGCCAGTTGTGGCGCGTTTGCCGGTGCCGTGTCCGCAGGGGTCTGCTTCTTTATCGACGGCGGCAGGTACGCTGGCCTGGCTGGCAAGGGTGCATCCGGCGGGGCAGCCATTGAAGCAGGTGCGGATTGCGCGTCGGGAGCGGGCACGCCGGTGGTCTGCGCATGAGCCGCTGGCTGCACCGCGCATGCGAGCACGGTTGCGATCAACGTAAGACGGAGCATCGCCGGGCTTGCATGAGGACGCGAGGGTGCAGCATTGAAAGGGAAAACCACACGCTCAGTCTAACCGCACGCCGCCCAGGAAAGCTTCACGTCAAGACGATGGAGAAGCCGGATAATACGCGTCCTCGTTTGTCCGCTGTATTCAGCCCAGCAGGCCACGCCGCCTGAGGTGCGCTTCGAAGGCGACGATCGGATCGGCAGTGTTCGGCAGGGTCACGGCCCGCAACACGACGCTGCCCCAGCGATTGCGCGCGCGCAGCATCGATTCCTGCATGACTCTGCAGACAGCGACTGCGTCTTCTGCGTCTACCTGCACGATCTCGACGTTCTCCGGTGCCTTCAGTGGCACGCGCGGCCGGTTCGGCTCGTCGCGCAGGATGAGGATGAGCGGCAGACGGTGCTCGCCCGCCAGCCGCATGGCCTCGGCAACAGGCGTGCCCGGCTGCAACAAGGCCAAAGTTACCGGTGCAGCATCGCCCGGATGCGAGTAGTGGCTCTGAGCCAAAGCATATCCAGCAGCGAGCGTCGCCACGCTGCCGCGCTCGGCACTTAGCAGCGTGAAGGGTACGACTTCCGGCTGAAAACTTGCTTCCTGCGCAAGCTGCAGCACGGCGCGCGCCTGCGCATCCTCGCCCTCGGTTACGAGCACGTCCTCGTTGCGCATCTGTAGAAGGCACGCGGTGAGCATAGCGATGGGCACCCCAGTCTCCGACTGCGCGTAGGCGGGCCTGCGCACCGGTCGGGCCGCTTCGCGCAGACGCAGCATCGTTGTATGGATTGCGCGCATCTGCGCGTCGCTGATCAGCGGCTTGCCCAAGCGCTCCTCTTCTTACGGCTTAGCTGGCACGATGAAATTAAGCATGGAACGGATCAGCAGCCTCGCTGTCGATGCCGAGATCCGCGAACGCCTTTTGCGCCACCTTCGCCTTGACGCTGCCTTCCCGTACCAGCTTCGAAAGCGTGGCGGCTACGATTGCGTTCGCGTCCACCTCGAAGTGCCGTCGCAGATGCTCGCGGTTGTCTGAGCGTCCAAAACCATCTGTTCCCAGAGTGACCAGCCGCGAACCGAGCCACGGCGCGAGCGCGTCCGGCAAGACCTTCATGTAGTCGCTGGCCGCGATGATCGGTCCCTGTGCGCCTGCAAGTGTCTCAAGCAGGTAGCTGGAGCGCTCCTTCTCAGCAGGGTGCAGCCTGTTCCAACGCTCCGTTGCCAGTGCGTCGCGACGCACTTCCACGTAGCTGGTCACGGACCACACGTCTGTCTCCACGTTGTACTTCTCACTCAGGATCTGCTGCGCCTTCAGCACCTCATTCAAGATCGGGCCGGAGCCGAAAAGCTGTGCGGTTGCAGCACCCTTCAACGCAGACTGGAACCTGTACAGGCCACGCACGATACCCTCACGCACGTCGCGGTCTGCCGGCATCTCCGGCTGCGCGTAGTCCTCGTTGTACATGGTGATGTAGTAGAAGACCTGCTCATTTTCCGCGTACATGCGGCGCAGGCCGTCCTGCACAACAACGGCGAGCTCATAGGCGTAAGCCGGGTCATAGCTAAGGCACGTCGGCACAGTGGAGGCGAGCACGTGGGAGTGGCCGTCCTGGTGCTGCAGGCCCTCGCCGAGCATGGTGGTGCGGCCTGCGGTGCCGCCCATCAGAAAGCCCTTGCCGCGTGAGTCCGCGAACGCCCACACCATGTCGCCGATGCGCTGAAAACCGAACATGGAGTAGTACATGTAGAAGGGAACCGACGGCACGCCGAAGTTCGCGTAGGCCGTGCCGGCGGCGGTAAAGCTTGCCATCGACCCGGCCTCGGTAATGCCCTCTTCCAGGATCTGGCCATCCTTCTCCTCGCGGTAGCTGAGCAGCATGTCGCTGTCGTGCGGCGTGTACTTCTGGCCCTCGCTGGCATAGATGCCGACCTGCTTGATGGCCGATTCCAGGCCGAAGGTACGGCCCTCATCCGGCACGATGGGCACGATCAGCTTGCCGACCTTTGCGTCTTTCAGCAGCGTACGCAAAATAGCAACGAAGACCATTGTCGTGGAGACGGCACGACCCTTCGAACCGCCGAGCCACTCCTTGAAGAACTCGACCGGTGGTGCCGCAAAGGTGAACGGCTTGACCTCGCGCTTCGGCAGGTAGCCGCCTAGCTCTGCACGGCGCGCCTGCATGTATTGCAGCTCAGGCGCGTCCTCGACCGGCTTCCACGGCTTGCCGTTCTTGGCCTGATCTTCCGGAACAGGGATGTTGAAGCGCTGTACAAAGGCAGTCACGCCCTCATCGGTCAGCTTCTTCTCGTTATGCGCGGCGTTGCGGCCTTCGGTGCTGCCGAAGCCGTAGCCCTTCACTGTCTTGGCAAGGATGACCGTGGGTCCGCCCTTGTGCTCGGTGGCACGCTTGTAGGCGTTGAAAATCTTGACCGGATCATGGCCGCCGCGGTGCAGCCGCGCAAGTTGCTCATCCGACATGTCCTTCACGAGATCGAGCAGTTCCGGGTACTTGCCAAAGAAGTTCTGCCGCAGGTAAGCACCGCCCTTTGCCTTGTACGCCTGAAAGTCGCCGTCGACGCACTCTTCCATGCGCTTCAGCAGCAGGCCGGTGTGGTCGCGCTCAAACAGCGCATCCCAGTCCGAGCCCCAGATGACCTTGATCACGTTCCAGCCCGCGCCGCGGAAGACGCCTTCGAGCTCGTCGATGATCCGCTTGTTGCCGCGCACTGGGCCGTCGAGGCGCTGCAGATTACAGTTCACGACGAAGATGAGGTTGTCGAGGTTCTCGCGCGTGGCAAGGCCGATGGCACCCAGCGTGTCGACCTCATCGGTCTCACCATCGCCGACAAACGCCCACACCTTGCGGTCGGTCTTCTCGATCAGGTTGCGGTTCTCCAGATACTTCATGAAGCGCGCCTGATAAATCGCGTTCAGCGGGCCTATGCCCATGCTGACAGTGGGAAAGCGCCAGAAGTCCGGCATCAGCCAGGGATGCGGATAGCTGGACAGGCCGGGCTTGTCGCGTAGTTCATGCCGGAAATTTGCGAGATGGTCCTCATTCAAGCGGCCTTCTAAAAAGGCACGCGCATACACACCGGGCGAGGCATGGCCCTGGAAGTAGATGAAGTCGCCCGGCTGTTCGCCATACTTCCCGTGGAAAAAGTGGTTAAACCCGACCTCCAGCAGTGTGGCAAGTGATGAGTACGTCGAAATGTGCCCGCCGATGCCTGCGTCCTTCTTATTCTGGCCATGCACCATCGCCATCGCGTTCCAGCGAATCAGTGCCTCGACGCGCTTCTCCATATCGCGGTCGCCGGGGTAAGGCAGTTCATCATGCTTCGGGATGGTATTGCGGTATGGCGTGGCGAGTTCGTTTTCAGCCTGGACACCGGCTTCGCGTGCGCGCTGACGGAGCGCCTGCATCAGGTCCGCGCCCTGCTGCGGCCCTTCCGCGACGATCATCTCGTCAAACGCCTCAATCCACTCGGCGATCTCCTGCTGCATGTCTTTGTCGGCTGCGGGATGCGCTACTTGTGTCGCCATGATGATTTCTCCAGAGGGATGAGGCTCGCCGCGCACCTGCGTACAAGACAGACAGCAACCACAGCATTATAAGTGGCAGCGATAGCGACAATCACGCGTGCTTATGACGATTACCGCCGCCCGCTTAGGTCGAGTAGTCCGCGTTGATGTGCACATACTCCACGGTTAGATCGCAGGTCAGAAAGCGGCACGTACCCGGGCCTGCAGCCAGGTCGATGCGAATCTCATACTCGCGCTGCAGCATGCGCGCGTGCACCGCCTTTTCATCCATCGCAGGGGAGCGCATGCCGGACTCAAAAACAGGCAGGCCACCGATATGGATGGAGACGGCGACAGGGTCGAACGGCACGCCCGCGTAGCCCGCGGCGGCAAGGATACGACCCCAGTTCGGGTCGCCGCTGGACCATGCCGTCTTGCAAAGCGGCGAGTGCGCAACGGACCTGGCGATCTTCTTCGCACTCGCATCATCGGGCGCACCCGTGACCTGCAACGTAACGACGTGCGTTACGCCTTCGCCATCGTCGATGATGCTGTGCGCGAGCCGCTGGCACACGTCTTCCAGTGCCTGCGCAAAGCTTACGCGTTCCACTTGCGATGCCGCCGACCAGACTGCACGGCTGGCACCGCTCGCCAGCAGCAGCACCGTATCGTTCGTGGAGGTGTCTCCATCTACGGAGATGCTATTGAAGGTGCGGTCCGCCGCGGGCGCCAGCACGCTCCGCAGGTCCTCAGGCTCGATCGCGAGATCGGTGAACAGGTACACGAGCATGGTGGCGTGAGGCGGCCCAAGCTGTGGGCCGATCATGCCAGCGCCCTTGCAGCAGCCGAAGAGACGCACCGGCACACCCGCAATCACCACCTCGGCCTGCGCCACTTTCATGCGCGTGTCCGTCGTCATGATGGCGGTGGCGAAGTCCTCTGCCGCGGAGTTCGTCGCGCTGAGTTGTGAGAAGGCCTGTGGCAAGGCGCCTGTCAGCTTGTCCGTCGGCAGCGGCACACCGATGATGCCGGTGGAGGACGGGAATACCTCCTGCACCCTGCAGCCGATCGCGCGCGCGGCAACCTCGCAGGTCTCTTTCGCAGCAGCGATGCCATGCGGCCCCGTCGCGCAGTTCGCGTTGCCCGCGTTGACGACGAGCACCTGCACCCTGCCGCCGCTTGCAGCCATGTGCTCGCGGCCAACGATCACCGGTGCTGCCACGACCTGATTCTCCGTGAACATCACGGCCGCTGAAGCAGGCAAATCACATACGGCCACCGCAAGATCAGGACGTCCACTGGCCTTGATGCCAGCCTTGACCGCGGCCCAACGAAAGCCTTTTGGAAGTGCGTGTCGAATCGAGGCCACTGTCGCTACCAGTCCTCGGATGTGACAGCAATGCTCGCACCGGTGCGGCTGCTCTCGCGTGCAAGCTCGATGATGCGGGCCACACGTACAGCGTCGCGAGCAGTTGTCGGCGGCTCCGCTCCGTATGTGATCGCATCCGCGATGCCCTGGTAGAAGCGGCGGTAGTCGCCGCGCTCGGTTGGGACCGTGGTCTTCACCAGTTCTGTTGGCTTGTGTGGATCGGCGGCGATGGTGAGTGTGCCCCACGCGCTCTCTGCTTCGGTAAGCCAGTCGTCCTCCGCACCGAGCGGGGGAACGTGTGCACCCGCGACGATCACGGGCTCCTGCGGGTCGACACCGTTTTTGCGATAACTGCCTCGCGTGCCCTGCAACAGGAAGCGCGGCTGCGGATCGGCTGCGAGGAGCGTGCCACCGAGTTCCACACGAAGCGTGTCGCCGTCGTGCAGAAAGGTGAGCGCAAGGTCGAAAGCATCTTCTACTGCCCCGGCATCACGGTCACGCCGGACGCTCGCCTGCACACTCTCGGGCCTGCCAAACAACACCAGTGCCTGATCGATGACATGCGGCCCCAGGTCCATCAGCAGGCCGTGTTCGGGGCCTTCTGCTTCCTTCCAGGTGTTCGCACGGGGCTCAGGGCGGAACCGGTCGAAGCGCGAGCGCAGCGTGACCGGGCGGCCCACACGCTTCTCCGCAAGCAGCCTCTTCAACGTGAGAAAGTCGCCATCGAAGCGCCGGTTGTGGAATGGTGCCAGCAGCACACCTTGCGTTTTCGCAAACGCCTCAAGTTCAAGCGCTTCCTGCGACGTGGGTGCCATGGGCTTGTCGATCACTACATGCTTGCCAGCCTGCAGAGCCGCGCGTGCGAAGGGCACGTGCGTCGCGTTGGGAGTACCGACAACGATCAGTTCCACATCGCTTGCGATCAGCTCTTCCACAGATCGCATCGTCGTCGCACGCGGATAAGCCCTGGCCGCCTCATCACCGCTGCGCTGCACGATGGCAACGAGATCGAGTCCCGGCACGGCGTCGACAAAGGGCGCGTGAAACACTCGACCGGCCAACCCGTACCCGATCACTCCAGTTCGAACACCCACAGAACCTTCTCCCTCACGTCTTGCTGCCGAACAACTTCTGAGAGTAAATGCTCTCGCGGAGACGCAGGCGGGAGAGGCTCCACAACTTTTTGTGCATCGTCGATGCTGTGTCGTCGCATCCAATCGCTGACGCACACAGCTGATTCTTTTGTGGTTCTTCGGCTGGTTGTGCCTGCATATCGCATCGGCGTGAGGTGTATGGGCAAAGCAGCAAAGGCAGGTTGTCGACGCGTCCTGGGCAAGGTGGGCGGTAGCACAGGCGTCGCACTGGTAGCCTTCGGCCTGCTTGCTCACGCGCCCGTTGTTCAGGGGCAGACGCAGGGCACGGGTGGTAACGGCACGACACGCGGCTCGTCCGGCGGTGGGCAGCAGGCGTCAGGTCCGGCGACCGTACAGGCTGCACAGCAGACGCTGAACGGACTGAACGGCGGCAGTACGCAGAGCGGCTCGCAGAACAACGCAAATAGTAACGACTACAAAGGTTCGGTCGTGCAGGGTACCGCAACGGCAGACGTTCTTGATCTCTCGCTCGACGATGCCATTCAGCGCGGTCTGCGCAACAACCTCGGTCTGATCCTGCAGAGCAGTTCGGTGCAAAATGCTTCCGGTACAAGGCTGCAGCAATTGCAGACTCTGCTGCCCACGATCACGGGCAACGCGAACTACACCGTGCAGCAGGTGAACCTTGCAGCCTACGGATTAAAAATTCCGAACATCAACCCGATCGTCGGGCCCTTTCAGGTCTTTGATTTTCGCGCGTACCTTACGCTGTCGCTCTTCAACCTGCAATCGATCGATCGATACCTCGCCGCGAAGCATAACTTTGAGGGTGCAAAGCTGACAGCGGAAGACGCACGCAATATGGTCGTGCTCACCGTGGGCAACGCCTACCTGCTCTGCAGCGCGGATGCCTCGCGCATCACCGCGGAAGAGGCGGAGCTCGCCAACGCAAAGGTCTCGCTCGATCAGGCCACGGCGGCGCATGACGCGGGCACCAGCCCCAAACTCGACGTGCTGCGCGCCCAGGTGGACTACCAGAACGCGCAGCAGCAACTCATACAAGCTCGCAATGGCCTGGAGAAATACAAGCTCGCTCTGGCTCGAGCCATCGGCCTTCCCACAGAGCAGCAGTTCCGCCTAAGCGACGAAGTGCCCTATGCGGAGTTCGCCGACGTCACACCGGACCAGGCCTTTCAGCAAGCGCTTGCCACGCGAAAGGATCTTGCTGGCATGGCGGAGAACGTGAAAGGTGCTGAGAAGCAGCGCGCCGCCGCGGTAGCCGAGCAGTATCCTTCCGCGGACTTCACCGGCGACTTCGGTACGCTGGGTAACAAGCTCAACCAGAACCACGGAACCTACACCGCAACGGGCGAGATCTCCGCGCCAATCCTGCAGATTGCGAAAACACGCGGCGACATCCGCGTGGCGGATGCAGCCCTGCAGCAGCAACGTGCTCGCTATAGCGATCAGGTGCAGCAGGTAAACCAGGACGTACGCGACGCGCTGCTGGATATCGCAGCGACGAAGCAACTGGTCGCGACTGCGAAGTCGAACGTCGACCTTGCAAACGAAGCATTGTCTGAAGCGCAGCAGCGATTCCGAGCGGGCGTAGCCGACAACCTTGCCGTCTCTGAAGCGCAGGCGCAAACGCAGCAGGCGAACGATCAGTACATCAGTGCGCTTTACCAGAACAACATGGCGAAGCTCTCCTTTGCCCGCGCCACCGGTACGGCCGGCGCGAACTACAAGAACGCTCTTTCAGTCGGAGGACATTGATCGTGGCAGATTCCGATCAGCAGCAGCAGGGCAACAACAACGGTGAAGGTGCGGCCGAGGGCGGCGGGCAGAACGCGACGCAGGACACGGCAGGCCAGAAGCCACCAAAGCCGGAGTCGCCGGCGAGCAAGGCACGGCGCAACTTCCTCATCGCGTCAGTGGTGATCCTGCTGATCCTTGTGTCTTTCTTCTTCTATTATCGCTCGACGTTCACCGAAGATACTGATGACGCACAGGTGGATGGTGATCTCTACCAGGTGTCAGCGCGCGTTGCCGGCCAGATCGTTAAGGTCAACGTGACGGACAACCAGAAGGTCAACAAGGGCGACGTGATTGCCGAGATCGACCCGCGCGATCTTCAGGTCTCGCTCGAGCAGGCTGAGGCACAGCTTGCGAACGCGAAGGCAAGCTTCGTGCAGGCGAATGCCAACGTGCCGATCACGGGCGTGCAGACACGCACGAGCGTCACGACGTCTGGCCAGGATGTGTCGTCGGCTCAGGCGCAGCTTGCTCAGGCGTCCAAGTCCGTAGCTGCTGCGCAGGCACGTGTCGATCAGCAGAAGGCCAACGCCTTGAAGGCGCAGCTCGACGTCGACCGCTACACGCCACTCGTCGCAAAGGACGTGATCAGCAAGCAGCAGTTCGACCAGGCTGTGGCGCAGGCCGCTGCATCCAACGCCGCACTGCTGGAAGCGCAGCAGAACGTGGTGGGTGAGCAGGCGCAGGTCCGCCAGGCACAGGAGCGCATCAACACCGCTCGCTCCAACGAGCAGCAGGCGCGCGAGAACGGTCCCAAGCAGATTCAGGTGCAGCAGGCGCGCGCCGTTGCAGCAAACGCAGACATTCAGCAGCAGCAGGCCAAGGTCGATCAGGCCCGGCTGAACCTCAGCTACGCGAAGATCGTCGCGCCGGTGAGCGGCATCATCAACAAGAAGAACGTGGCTGTAGGCGGCAACGTGAGCGTTGGGCAGAACATGCTCACGATCATCCCGCTCGACGGTCTCTGGGTGACCGCGAACTTCAAGGAAACGCAGCTTGACAAGATGAAGACCGGCGAGAAGGTCGACATCAAGGTCGACGCACTCGGCGGCCGCAAGTACGAGGGAAAGGTCACACAGATTGGCGGCGCAACCGGCTCTCGGCTCTCCCTCTTCCCGCCGGAGAATGCAACCGGCAACTACGTGAAGGTGGTGCAGCGGATTCCTGTGCGCATCGACCTTGAGGCAGACGCCAACAAGGACCAGCTGCTGCGTCCCGGTTACTCCGTCGTGCCGGATGTTCACGTGAGATAGCCTCTGCTCTTGGCAACGGCCCGCCTCTGTGGCGGG
>CAXTJS010000054.1:0-3662 GCA_964244605.1 uncultured Terriglobus sp.
ACCGGCACAAGCTCAGCCCGTACGTCGGCCGGACCTTCCGCGGCCGGCTGACCGTCCGGCTACCCGGCTCGCCGGTGCACTGGCCGGCCTGGCAGGCGGTCGACTGGGCTGCGGTGGAGCGGTTCTTCTATAAGTGAGTGCCACGACATGGGTGCCCACCTTCGCGAAGCTAAGGTGGGTTTGTCTACTCCTGAGCGCCACAGACCACTGATGCGGCCCTCCCCTGAGACGTCATTTCGACTGGAAGCCGCGCTCTTCGCGGCTGGAGCGGAGAAACCTGCTTCTTCTTTGAGGGCCGCGGCGCTTCGAGCAAACAGCAGGTTTCTCCGCTCCGCTGCGCTCCGGTCGAAATGACGATGCAGGGGGGGGGCGTCGAACGAAAGCAGATCCCTTCGCTGCGCTACGGGATGACAAACTCCAGGGGCTGCGGCGCTTCAGGATGACGTACTTTGAGGGGCGCGGCGCAGTAAACTAGGAAAATGCGGTTGCGGCCTTCTTTCTTTGCACTCCTGCTATGTCTCGCCTCGCCTCTGCTGGCGGACACCTACCACGCGGGCGTGACCGACCTGAATGTACAGCCTATGGCAGAGCGCAACTGGCGCGGTTCGCCGTCGCACGTGCTGCACTGCGTGCTCTGGTACCCGGCGGACGCGACTGCGCATGAGGCGGAGCAGTCCGTGAACATGCCGGGGTTGCCACCGCTCTTCCGCGCGGGTACGGCGGCGCCGGGTGCTCCGCTCAGCAGCCATGCCGGCAAGCTGCCGCTGGTGGTGATGAGCCACGGGCTTGGCGGCACCGCCGACCAGTTCGGCTGGGTTGCGCCGGAGCTCGCGCGCCGGGGCTACCTGGTGCTTGCGGTCAACCATCCGGGCAACAATGCGCTTGAGCCCTACACGCCGGAGGGTGCGCTGCTGTGGGGTGAGCGCGCGCTCGACGTTTCCAACGCGCTCGATGGCTTGCTGGCCGACCCGACTTACGGTCCGCACGTGGACAGCGGCCGCATCGGCGCGCTGGGCTACTCCATCGGCGGGGAGACGGTGCTTGCCCTTGCCGGTGCCCGCATCGACCAGCCCGCCTTCTTCGACTTCTGCCTGGCGCATCCCGCGCAGGACACCTGTCGCGTTCCCTCCATCGTGAGCACGCAAAGCGCCGAAGGGCTGCTTGCCGCCGTGCGTAGCAGCAGCGCCGACGCGCTTGCGCATGCGGGCGACTCCTATCGCGACGGACGCATTCGCGCCGTCTTCGCCATCGCACCCGCGGCGGGGCAGGCCTTCAATCGCTCGTCGTTCGACTACGTGAACGTGCCCGTGACCATGGTGGCCGGCGCGGCAGACCGTGTTGCACCGCCCGAGACGAACGCGGAGCGCTTCGCCGCGTGGCTGCCTTCGGCCAAGGTCGCAGTGCTGAAGGGCGTGGGCCACTACACCTTTCTGGGAACGTGCACGCCGGATGGCGTCGCCGTTGCGCCGCAGTACTGCGCAGACCCGCCCGCCGTAGACCGCGACAGCGTCCATGCCAAGACGACCGCGATGGCCGTGGCCTTCTTCGACCGCACGCTCGCAACATCTGCATCGGCAGGTCTGCACAGCGCACCGTCCAGCGCAAAGCCCGGCGCTGGGGAAAGCAGGAGGGACCCAAGCCCTGCACAAGGGTTCTCCGGCGGCAAGGCCGGGCGTCGTTGAAGCAAATGCTCGGATTGCGTTCAACACGGTCATCGGTAGCAGGAGCGAAAGAACTCAGTTGCTGGCAGCTTGCCGCGCTACGGCGTTTGCCCCAGTCGGAGGGGCACAGCTTTAGCTGTGCCAAAAAGCCAGTGATTTTATTGACTCTGTTTTCCGCTCGCCATAGGCGAGCGGAAAACAGAGTCAAAGATTTTCGAGCGACCGATGCGGCACAGCTAAAGCTGTGCCCTTCCGAGAATCCGGCTGCAAGCGAAACGGGTCGCGGATGCTAACTCAGTCCCGCTCACAACCGCTCCGCGTCGCTGTCATCGGTGCAGGTGCCTTCGGCCGCAACCACCTGCGCGTCTACCGTGCGCTGGCGGAGAGCGGCGCTCCCGTGTCGCTCGTAGCCGTGGTCGACCCGAGCCTGCCAGTGCGCGAGGCTGCTGCCGCCGAGTACGCCGTGCCGGCCTTTGCCAGCGTGGACGACCTGCTGGGAAGCGGCATCGCCCTTGACGCGGCAAGTGTGGCAACGCCCACCGTGCACCACGCCTCTGCGGCTATTGCACTGTTGCGCGCCCGTGTCGACGTGCTGATCGAGAAGCCGATCGCACCCACGCTTGCGGATGCCGACGCCATTCTGCAGACCGCGGCGGAGCACGGCCGCATCGTGCAGGTGGGCCATCTGGAGCGCTTCAACCCTGCCGTCACGGCGGCGCTGCCGCTGCTCAACCGGCCCATGTTTTTCGAGTCGCACCGGCTCTCCATCTTTACGCCGCGCTCGCTTGATGTGGACGTGGTGCTCGACCTGATGATTCACGACCTGGACGTGGTGCTGGCGCTGGCGGCGTCACCCGTTCGTGAGGTGCGCGCCGTGGGCCTGCCGGTGCTCTCCCGCAAGGTCGACATCGCCAACGTGCGCGTGGAGTTCGAGTCGGGCGCGGTGGCCAACTTTACGGCATCGCGCGTCTCCACCGAACGCGTGCGCAAGCTACGCTTCTTTCAGCCGCACCAGTACCTGTCGCTCGACTTTGCCCGGCAGGATCTGCTCATGATCGATGTGACGGCAGCCGCGTCGCTCACCTCTGCGCAGCTGGATGCGTTGTTCGCCGCGGGTGCGGCAGCGGGCGCAACAGGTGGCGAACACCCGTCCGCCGGGCTGTCGCTGCGCAAGATCGCGACAGAGCCGGGCGAACCGCTGCGGCTTGAGATCGAGGCCTTTCTGCACAGCGTGCGCACACGCGAGACGCCACGCGTCAGCGGTGACGACGGCCGGCGCGCCCTCACGCTTGCGCTAGAGATTCAGTCCGCGATCGCGGAACACGCTGTGCGCAGCGGCCTGGCGTAGGCGCTGCAAGACGCATGCTCGACATCAGCCCATCGCGCACGGCCTACCGCGTAGCCCTGCGGCGTGCCGCGCACCAGGTCTTCGACAACCCTGTGGTCTTTCGCGATCCGCTCGCGCTCAAGATTCTCGGCATCACGCCTGAGAACCTGCGGCAGAGCGAGTTGAAGGCGCCAAATCGCCCATGGTCCCGCTCCATGCGAGCGTTTCTGGCGGCGCGCTCGTTGTTCGCGGAAGAAGCCCTGGCCGCTGCGGTCGGTCGCGGCGCAACGCAGTATGTGCTGCTGGGCGCGGGACTCGACACCTTCGCCTACCGTAATCCTTACCCGGGGCTGCGCGTCTTTGAGGTCGATCACCCCGCGACCCAGGCGTGGAAGCACGGGCTGCTTGCCGCGAACGGCATGGAGGTGCCTGCAACCGCAGTCCACGTGCCCGTCGACTTCGAGACAGACTTGCTCGCGGACAGCCTGCAAGCCGCCGGCTTCAACCCATCGCAGCGGACGCTCTTCGCATGGCTCGGCGTAGTGCCCTACCTCACGGAGGCGGCGTTCCTCGGCACGTTACAGTACCTGTCCCAACAGGCCGCCGGATCAGGCGTGGTGTTCGACTACGGCGTGCCGCGCGCGATGCTGCCGCCGCTTGAGCAGCTCGCGTTC
>CAXTJS010000054.1:3672-9896 GCA_964244605.1 uncultured Terriglobus sp.
CCGCGCGCGTGGCAGAGGCAGGCGAGCCGTTCCGGCTGTTCTTCGCGCCCAGGGAGATCGCCGCAACACTGCAGTCACAAGGCTTCCGTGTCACCGAGGACATGGATGCCGATGCAATGAACAAACGCTACTTTTCAAGCCGCAAGGATGGTCTGCGAGTGCTCGGGTCGGGCCCGCACCTCATTACGGTGCTTCGGCCCTGATCCGGGGGAGCGTGCAGGAGGCGGAAGCTAGTTGGAGCTCAAATTGTCCCGGAGGGAAGAGAAGAGGGTGAGGACGGCCGGCAGCAACAGCATGCCGACAAAGACACAGGCGATGGTTAGGTCGTGCATTGAGGGAGACTCTTGAAAACGAATTCGTCGACTTGGGGGAACAAGCGGTGCAGTGACTGCTAAAGGCGACAGCAGAACCAACAAAGTTACACAACCTTTGTGGTACTCCTGCATCCTAGGGCACGCTGTGCCACTCCGCAACACTTTTTTGTGGTGTTTCACAGAGTGTTGTTATGACAATTCTGCAAGGTCCGCTCGGTAGAATCAGGCGATGGCGTATCCCGAAGCAATCGCCGCCCTGAACGCCCTGGGTGCGGAACTGGCGGGAACCCGCCACAAGTTTGAGCTGGAGCACATGCGCACGCTCATGCGGGCGCTCCACGATCCGCACAACAGCTTTCCCTCGGTGCTGATTGCCGGCACCAACGGCAAGGGTTCCACCGCGGCCACGCTGGCCAGCATTTGCGCCAGCTCTGGCTACCGGACGGGTCTGTACACTTCGCCGCATCTTTTGCGGGTAAACGAGCGCATTCAGATTGGCGCGGGCGGCTCCGCGGGCAACGATCTGTTCGACATCGATGACGACACGTTCGCGCAGTGCTTCACCGAGGTGCAGCGAGCCGCTGCTCTTCTTGTCGGCGATGGCTCGTTGCCGCAATCGCCGTCCTTCTTCGAGACGGTCACGGCAATGGCCTTTCTCGCTTTCGCAAAAGCGCGTGTGGAGATCGCCGTGCTTGAAGTCGGGCTCGGCGGCAGGCTGGATGCCACCAACATCGTGGAGCCGCTCGCATCTGTCATTACAGATGTCGCGCTGGACCACACCGAATGGCTCGGCGAAACCATCACGGAGATCGCGCGGGAGAAGGCGGGCATCTTGCGGCAGAACGGTGTGCTCGTAACGCTGCCACAGCATCCTGAGGCAAATAGCAGCATCGGCGAACGGGCCGTCGCGCTGAACGTGACCGGCATCAACGCCGCCGCCTACCTGCCGCAGCCCTCGCCGCGCGACTACGCCAGCGGTGCCTACGCCGTGCCTGCATTTGGGACGACGCTCGAGGTGGAGCCGCAGCTCGCGGGCGACCACCAGCGCCGCAACCTTGCCCTGGCCATCGCCACGGCGGAGTACCTGCATGGCCACGCCGGCTTTCCGAAGATCACGGCGGCGACAACGGCAGCGGGTGTGCGCAACGTGCGCTGGCCCGCACGGCTTGAGCGCGGCATGCTGCCCAGCGGTGCGGCGCTGCTGCTTGATGTGGCGCACAACCCGGCGGGCGTGTGGACGCTGCGTTCGCACCTGTCGCGCAGCTTCGCATCGAGCGCGGAAGACGCGCTGCCCGGTCCGCGAACACTGGTCTTCTCAGCCCTGAACGACAAGGCAATCGACGAGATGGCGCAGGTGCTCTTCCCGCTCTTCGACGAGCCGGGCGACCGCGTTCTGCTGGTGCCGGTAAACAGCCCGAGGGCGACCCCTGTCGAGCGCCTGCAGGCGCTGGCAGCAACGCACGGCGAGGGCGCCACGGGCACAGTTCAGGTGCTGCGCGATGTCGCGGAAGCGTACCGCACGGCGGTGGCGCAGGCGGGCGGTTCGGTTGTGGTTGCCGGTTCGGTGTACCTTGTGGGCGAGTGGAAGCAGGCGGCCAAGGCCCGGCACAAGGAGCAGCATTGAGCGAAGTGCAAGTAGAGCAGGACACGAACGCATCTGAGATAGCCGGCGTTGTCGAGACGGCAACACCGCCGCCGCCCCGGCCATCTTCGCCGGTGATGCGCTGGCTCACCTACCTGCTGCTCATGCCGCTGATGCTGCTGATTACGGGCCTCAGCGCGCTGTTGTCGCTCTTTGTTTCGCTGTGGGACAAGTCAGGCCGGCAGCAGCACCGCGTTGCGCAGATATGGGCGAAGGTGATGCTGAAGCTGGCCTTTTCGCCGATGCGGGTAATCCACCCGGAGCGGCTGCATCAGCCCGGCGCGTGCGTCTTCGCCTCAAACCACCTGAGTTACATGGACACGCCGGCGCTCTTCGGCACGCTGCCGTTCCAGTTCCGCATCCTGGCCAACCACTACCTCTTTCGCTACCCCTTCATCGGCTGGCATCTCACCCGGTCGGGCCAGGTGCCCATCGACCAATCCAGCCTGCGCTCGCAGATCGCGGGGCTCACGCGCGGCGTGGCGACGCTGAAGGCCGGCACACCGATCCTGCTCTTCCCGGACGGCAGCCGCTCGTCCGACGGCCATGTGCGGCAGTTTCTCTCGGGCGCGGCCTTCATGGCCATCCGCGCGCAGGTGCCTCTGGTGCCCATGGCGCTGGTGGGCACGTATGAGCTGCTGCCGATGCACACCTACCACCTGTCGCCGCGGCCATTGCTGCTGGTTGTAGGCGAGCCTATTGTTACCACGGGCATGACCACGAAGAACGCCGACGCCCTAACCAAGCAACTGCTCGGCACCATCTCTGACATGTACTACGCGCACTCCGACCTGCAACGGCCAGCGGAAGCGCCGCCCAGCGAAGCGAAGGTGTTTGTATAGGGAGGCGTTGTGCTCTTAGGTGTAGCTTTGTCCCTCTCAAAGTTGTCATTTCGACCGAAGCGCAGCGGAGCGGAGAAACCTGCTGTTTCTTTCAGAGCCGTTGCCGCTTCGGGCAAACAGCAGGTTTCTCCGCTACGCGACGATAAAGCCGTCGCTCCGGTCGAAATGACGCCGTAGTGGCTGTCGCAATGTTGCCCTAATACACGTCCAGCTGATACCGCTTCTGCTTCTTCATCTCGCCCAGGTACTCCTGCGCCTGCTCGGGCGTGCAGTTGCGGCCGTTGGCGATGGTGTCCAGCAGCGTCTGCTCTACATCCTTCGCCATGCGGCTTGCGTCGCCGCAGACGTAGAAGTACGCACCCGCTTCAAGCCAGCCGAACAGTTCCTGCTGATTCTCGCGCATGCGGTCCTGCACGTAGATCTTCTTCTGCTGGTCGCGTGAGAAGGCCGTGTCGATGCGCGTGAGCGTCCCGCCGGCCTGCATCGCTTCCCAGTCCTGCTTGTAGAGGAAGTCCGATGCCTGCCGCTGCTCGCCGAAGAAGAGCCAATTACGGCCGGTGTGACCGTGTGCCTGGCGGTGTTGCAAAAAGGCGCGGAAGGGCGCGATGCCGGTTCCGGGCCCGATCATGATCACAGGCGCTGCCGTGTCCTCCGGCAGGCGGAAGTTCTGGTTCGCGTGCAGAAAGATCGGCAGGTTCTTACCCACATCGGCACGTTCGCCAAGATGGCCGGAGCAGAGGCCCTGGCGGTCGCGACTGTGCGTGTGGTAACGCACCACGCGCACCGTGGTGTGTACGGTGTCCGGCGACTTGGCCTGCGAGCTTGCGATGGAATACATGCGCGGTGTCAGTCGGCCGAGTACGGTGAAGAGCTGTTGCGGATCGGTGATGCCGCCCGGGTGCTCCATCGCAAGATCGATGAACTCGCGACCCCACACGTATTCTTCCGCGCGAGACTTGTTGTCTTGCCCGGCAAGCGACTTCAGGAAGTCAAGGCCCGGCGTCGACTCGGGCGCGACCTTTGCGTAGGCGTTGACGGACCCGCGCGTGAGCTTGCCGATGTGCAGCTTGGTGCGCAGCGCGTCGTCAAGCGTGGTCTCTTTCTTGAAGAAGTCCAGCACCTTCTCGCTGCCGGTATAACCCAGCGCCTTCAGCACGGCCTCCACCTCTGAGTCGCGATTGGTGGGCAAGATGCCAACGGCGTCACCGGGCGTGTACTCCATGTCGCTGTCAAGGCCGAGTTCGATGTGCCGCGTCTCCTTTTCGGAGTCAGCGTCGGTCATCACGTAGTTCACCAGCATGGTGGAAACAAAGGGGTTGTTGCGCGTGTACTTCTGTGTCTCAGTGCTCATGGTTTGTCCGTTTTCCGTGACTTATAAGCTTAACATCGCAGGCGCGGGCTGGTTACCGGCGGCCCATTTGCGATGGCAACTTGCAGCAAGTTGTTTCGTCCTATGTGAGGATAGGAACTGCGATTGCGGAGGCGGTTCCGGTGGCAGACGAGACAAGCGGCAAGGCGGCAGTGCAGGCAACGTTGCAGGACAATCGCTCCGCCGAGGGCGTTCGTTCGGCGTTCCTGCGGCACATCCGCCGGACCATCGGCAAGCCAGTCGAGTTCGCGGCCACGCTTGACCGCTACCGCGCCATGGCACACGTGGTGCGCGACCGCGTGATGGACGATTGGATTGAGACCGCCGAGACCTACAAGGCCAAGGACGTCCGCGTGGTGGCCTATCTTTCGGCGGAGTTCCTTCTAGGCCCGCACCTGCTGAACGGCATGCTGAATCTGGGCATCACGCACGCGGCCGAGGTCGCGACCGAAGGCATGGGTATCGACCTGAACGAGCTTGCCGATGAGGAGCCGGAACCGGGCTTGGGCAATGGCGGCCTTGGCCGGCTGGCCGCCTGTTACATGGACTCCATGACGACGCTTGGCGTGCCGGCCGTCGGCTACGGGCTGCGATACGAGTTCGGCATCTTCCGCCAGGAGATCCGCGATGGCTGGCAGATTGAGCACTCCGACAAGTGGCTGCAGTACGGCAACCCGTGGGAGATACCCGCGTCAGACGCGAGCCAGAACGTGCAGTTCGGCGGCCGCACCGAGATGGTGCAGGACGCGGGCGGCGAGGTGCACTGGAAGTGGATCCCGGACTTCGTCGTGAAGGGCATCGCCTACGACACACCCATCCCCGGCTACCGCGACAAGCAGGTGAATCGCCTGCGGCTGTGGAAGGCTGAGGCAGAAGACAGCTTCGATCTTGAGGTCTTCAACCGCGGCGACTACATGGGCGCGGTGCGACAGAAGATGGAGTCCGAGACCATCTCAAAGGTGCTGTACCCGCCCGACGAAACCGAAGAGGGCAAGCGGCTGCGCCTGATGCAGCAGTACTTCTTCACCTCATGCTCACTACGCGACATGCTGCGCCTGCACAAGCTGCAGGGCCGACCCGTAAGCGACTTCCACCAAAAGTGGACGGTCCAGCTGAACGACACGCACCCTTCCATCGGCATCGCCGAGCTGATGCGCCTGCTCACGGACGAAGAAGGCCTGGAGTGGAACGAGGCCTGGAGCATCACGCAACAGACCTTCGGTTATACGAACCACACGCTGCTACCGGAAGCGCTCGAAAAATGGCCGCTGCCTATCTTCGCAAGCCTGTTGCCGCGGCACATCGAGATCATCTACGAGATCAACCGCCGCTTCCTCAAGGACATGCAGGAGAAGTTCCCCAAGGACCCTGCACGCTGGGAGCGCATGAGCCTGATCGGCGAGCAAGGCGAGAAGCAGGTGCGCATGGCCAACCTTGCCGTCGTGGGCAGTAAAGCCGTGAACGGCGTCGCTGCCCTGCACACGCAGCTGCTGAAAGAAGACACGCTGAAGGACTTCTACGAGGCCTTCCCGGAGCGCTTCAGCAACAAGACCAACGGTGTGACGCCGCGGCGCTGGATGATGCTGAGCGATCCCCCGCTCACCACGCTCATCAACGACAGCATCGGCACGGGCTGGCACACCGATCTGAACGAGCTGCGCGGTCTAGAAAAGTTCGCCGAGGATGCGGCGTTTCTGGAGCGTTGGCGCAAGCGGCAGGAGGCCTCAAAGGCCCGGCTGTCTGACTTCATCAGCCGCACCATGGACCTGAAGCTGAACCCGGCCAGCATGTTCGACGTGCAGGTGAAGCGCATTCACGAATACAAGCGGCAGCACCTGAACGCGCTGCACATTCTTAGCCTCTACTGCCGCATCAAGAGCGGCGAAGTGACGGACGTGCCGCCGCGCACCTTCATCTTCGGCGGCAAGGCGGCACCAAGCTACACCTATGCCAAGCTGATGATCAAGCTGGTCTGCCAGGTAGGCAAACTGGTGGGCAGCGACCCGCAGACGAAGGACCTGCTGGAGGTCGCCTTTGTGCCGGACTACAGCGTCTCG
>CAXTJS010000054.1:9906-11949 GCA_964244605.1 uncultured Terriglobus sp.
GTATCTACCCCGCCGCCGACCTGAGCGAGCAGATCTCCACTGCCGGCAAGGAGGCCTCCGGCACCGGATGCATGAAGTTCATGATGAACGGTGCCGTGGCCATCGGCACGCTCGACGGCGCCAACATCGAGATCCGTGAAGAAGCCGGCGAGGAGAACTTCTTTCTCTTCGGCCTGACCGCGGCGCAGGTCGCCGAGAAGCAGAAGGCCGGCTACCAGCCGCGCTCGCACTACGACAGCAGCCCGCTGCTGCGCGAAGTGATCGACGGCTTGCAGAGCGGCCGCTTCACGGATGGAGACAAGGGCCTGTTCGCGCCGATCGTCAAGGACCTGCTCGAGGTCGACCGCTTCATGGTCATGGCCGACTTCGACGACTACGTAAAGGTGCAGGGCGAAGCCGGCAAGGCCTTCTGCGACAACAAGGCGTGGGGACGCATGAGCGTGCTGAACACGGCCCGCTCCGGCAAGTTCAGTTCAGACCGCGCCGTGCGGGAGTATTGCCGGGATATCTGGAAAGTGCCAGTCGAGCGGTAGCACTCACCGGCCCAGCGCGGCATGCAACTGTTGTGTCCATACGTGCGTGTGCCCAATGTGCGAATCTCGGACATTGGATCTTCCGGAAACCCATGTCCCAGAAGCGGGACATGGGGCACACGCCTTGATTGCTGGATTAAGCATTGCCGCCTCAGGCAAGCGTCCAACGTACAGACCATGACCCCAGACTGGCAGCGTCACCGGAACTGCCCTCAAGCCAGATACCTTCGCCACCCTCCGCCGGAAAGCCAGACGAACCATCAGGCCGCAGATTTGCTGCGAGGCTCAGCGTCTTTCCCTGCGTCAGGGTCCACGTCACCACGAACGCACCCGCGCGCACTGCGTGAAACTGCCCGCAACGTTCCGTTAGGCCCTGCAGCAACGGGGCGACATGCTTCAGCCGCGCGGCCAGAATGCTGCCGTACCACGGCAGCCATGCCGCATGACCGGCCTCATCTGCCTCGCCCCAGTTCAGTTTTGCGGACAAGAAGGTTTCGCGGGCCTGCGGGTTCGGCGCGGCCTTCAGCTCGTCGTCGCTCGCATTGTGCAGCTTCTGTAGAAATTCACAGCGGCCTTTGCGCACGCTCTCGCCGAGGTCGCCGCTGAAGTTACAGAAGTACGGAAAGGGCGAGGAGCTCGCAAACTCATCACCCATAAAGATCATAGGGATTTGCGGTGCAAGCAGCAGAATCGCCATCACGGCGCGCACTGCATTCACAGGCGCAAGTGCGTGAATGCGCTCGCCAGCGATGCGATTGCCGATGAGGTCGTGCGTCTGCACGAAGCTGATGAAGGCAGTTGGAGGCACATGGCAGCGCACCTCACCACCCTGGCCGCTCTCCTCGGCTGCGATGACGAAACCCTGTGCAATCGTCTCGGCCTGCTTGAAGGTCTCGTCGTCCTCTTCCTTATCTTCGAAGCTCGTGCGCATGGCGGCGCCCAGCAGGTGCGACATGTCGTGGTTCCACTGCGCGGTATAGCGCGCGCAGTGGCCCTTCTCTGACCGCAGAAGCTTCTCCGCGATGTTCTGCTCTTCTTCACGGATGAGGTGGATGTGACGCGGCGGGTCGCACGCCTGCGCGAACGCATGCACCCGCAGCGCCAGTTCGTCCAGCACATGCAGCTTGCTGTTGTCGAGAATGGCGTGCGCCGCGTCGAGCCGCAGGCCGTCCATGTGAAACTCCTCAACCCAGTACAGCGCGTTCTGCAGGACGAGTTCGCGTACCTGCTTGGCGTGATTGCCAGCTTTGTCCTCGTCAAAGTTCAGCGCATCGCCCCACGGCGTGCAGTGCTCCGACGTCAGCAGTTGCGGGAAGTAGAGCGGTAAGTAGTTCCCTTCCGGTCCGAAGTGGTTGTAGACCACATCCAAAATCACCTGCAGCCCACGCGCGTGCGCCGCGTCGATCAAAGCCTTCAGATCCTCTGGCCTGCCGTAGCTGCTGTCTGGCGCATAAAGCAGCACCGAATCGTAGCCCCAGTTCCAAGCGCCCGCGAAGTCGGCAAGGCGCTG
>CAXTJS010000054.1:11959-14817 GCA_964244605.1 uncultured Terriglobus sp.
CACATCACTTCGATTGCCGTGATGCCGATCTGCGCAAGGTGATCCAGCTTGACGACAGCGGCCTGAAACGTTCCTTCGGGGGTAAACGTGCCTACATGCAACTCGTACAAAATCGTTTCGGACCACGGACGCCCACGCCACCCAGCATCCTGCCAGGCGTACGAGGCGGGATCGACGACTTCACTCGGCCCATTTACATCCTCGGTTTGATAACGAGAGGCGGGGTCGGGTACAGCGGTGCCGTCCGGAAGCATGAATTGGTAACGTGTGCCGGCCGCGGCAGGTGTAAGGAGCTCATGCCACCCATCCCCGTGCGCTTGCATGGCAAGTTGCTTGCCGGTGCCTGTCAGCAGAAGCTGCACCTCTGCTGCTGCCGGCGCGAACAGGCGAAAACGGGTCTGCTGGTCGGCCTGCAACTCTGCCCCGAAGAGCATGCGGTGCGTGCTGGTGGAACTCTGTTTGCTAGTCACTCGACCTGAGATGCAGACAGGCGTGCGCACAGTACATTCACCACGCCTCAATGCTGCCGGCTCGGCAGCGCCCTCTACTGCGGCGGCAACATGGGGCTCACCGACAGCAAGTTACCCAGCGTGCCGCGTTCCTCATCCGAAAATTGCTGACGATACTCCGGCGAACTGAGCAGCTGATTGCGCTGCTGCGGTGGCAGGTTACGCAGTTCACGGAAGGAGCGGGCGACTACACGGCGTCGATCCTGTGGCAGCGCGCCAAGCTGCCCCATGGCGCTGCGCACCTGCCCGCGCTGGTCGGGGGAGAGGCGCTCCATCTGCTCGCTGCGCTGCAGCACACGCGCACGCTGCTGGGGAGGCATGCTGTTCAGCCGGTCAAGCCGGTTCATCATGCGCTGCTGCGTCTCCTGCGGCAGCTGGTTGAAGCCTGGCTCGTGCTGCAGGGCTCGCTGCTGCTGCTGCATGTTCAGCTGGTCGTGGCGCTGCATCCACTGCTGCAGATGCTCGCCACGCGCGGCACCTGGGCCTGCGTTCTGCGGCTGTGCCTGCCAGAAGTTTTGCGCGGGGCCACGGCGCTGCCCATTGCCCTGCCCGCCGACGTTGCCCTGATACGGCGTTGGTGCTGCACCGCGCGGCTGCTGCGGGTAGCCGCCAGGGGCTCTGCCCTGCGTGAGGACGATGCCCGGCAGAGCGAAAACCAGCAGTCCACCCAACAGTACCTGTCTCAAACAAAATAAGCCCAGTCGAGCGTCTATACGACGGCCGGCTACGTGGCGTGTTGGGCGAAGCATGTGCATGGGCAGGCAGACTGAAACTCACAAGGCAAAACAGATCTTCGGCGGCATGTGCCGCAATATCCTCAAATTACAACGAACTGCTGTTGCTGTCGTCAGACGTATCGAGCAGCTGATCCATCTGCTGAATCGCCTGATCATTGTTGTCCAGCACCTGCAAATCCTGAACCGTTGCCGACGTATTCATAGCCGGGCTACCCTGCAGGTGCGCAACGCCAAGATAGCTGCCGCCCCCTGCGACCAGCAGCAGCGCCATGGCGCCGGCTAGTACAGGACGGAAGGACATGGGGCTGCCAAACAGAAAGCGGTCGCGCATCCTCGCGAACCAGCCCGCTGGCGCCCTGTTCTGTTCGTCACGAAACTTGGCCATCATCTTTCCGTCGAACCAGACAGAGGGCTCCGGTGCCTGCCATTCGTTCAGCAGGTCCATCACTTCCCGCATTGTCTGTTCCTCTGAAACCGTCTTCCCTGCCGCCATCACACACGCCCTTCCACACACAACACGCCGGGAGCACCCCGGCCTTCGTTACACAAAGTCTTTCAGCCGGTCGCGGAGCGTTTGGTACGCCCGGAACAGCAAAGATTTCGTGGCGGACTCGCTCAGCTTCAGCACAGCCCCAATCTGCTTGTAATCCATCTCCTGATACTTGTGCATCAGCACCGCCATGCGTTGCCGCTCAGGCAGTGCAAGCACGTGCTGCTTGATCGCGTTCATTCTTTCGCGGCGGAGCATGTCAGCCTCTACCGTTGAACGGCTGTCCGCAACATCCGGCATGCTGCCGCTCTCTTCGTCCGGAGCGTCAAGCTGCAGCTTTGCCGCGAGCCGTTCGTTCTTGGTGTCACGCGCGTAATTGACCGCCAGATTCGTAGCAATGCGGTAAAGCCACGTGGTGAACTTCGCCTCAGCCCGGTAGGTCTCGCGCGCGCGGTACACCCGCAGGAATACCTCCTGCGCCATCTCTTCTGCCACAGCCTGGTTGTGCACCATGCGGAACATGAAGTGCACCATCTGGCGGCGGTACTTATTCATCAGGACTTCGAAGCAGTCCAGCTCGCCAGCTTTGAGACGTAGCATCAGATCGGCATCGCCGCCTTCTACCAGCCGGTCCGCCATACGAGCGTCCTGCTCGGCCGACTGCGTCCCTCTGCCCTGCAACAAACCGTGATTGAGTGCAAGCGTAGCCATGTCTTCGGCCTCACTCTCCTCAACCCCCATGCTGGCGTTTTGTTGCGAATCATCCTGCTGATTCTGCGAATCTTCGGCAGTCACAGCGTCTTCGGCCGGGTCGCCGTCTGGGCGATCGGGGTCAGTCTCCGCAGGCGCGGTACCGTTCCGTTCGATCTGTAACGGTTCTGCCATGCCCACCCAAAGTTACGACACTCAGCCCGCTTCCGCTGAGAACTTTGCACTGGATGGTGCACGAGCAGGCACAAACTCACCGCGCGTCGGACGACCATTGCCTGTCGGCACTCGCCACATGGTACTCTTGCAGAGATCAGCGGCAGTCCTGCCGCTGCTGTGCACGGCCCTCTCCCGGCCAGCGCGGGCGCATAACTCAGCGGTAGAGTGCCACCTTCACACGGTGGAAGTCGTAGG
>CAXTJS010000055.1:0-14672 GCA_964244605.1 uncultured Terriglobus sp.
CCAGCGGCCCAGGTCGCCCGTGCGGTAGAGCTTGCCTTCGCCGAAAGGGTTCGCCACAAAGGCCGCTGCTGTCTGCTCAGGCCGATGCCAATATCCCTGCGCCAGTCCTGCGCCGCCGATGTAGAGTTCACCCGCGACGCCGATGGGCAGCGGCTGCCGCTCTGCATCCAGAACGTAAAACTGCGTGTTGGCGATGGGCGGTGCCACGCGCGGCGTATCGACGCCCGGCGTGATCTTCGTGACGGACGACCAGACTGTCGTCTCCGTGGGGCCGTACATGTTCCAGAGATCATCGCTGCAGGCAAGCAGGCGATCAGCCAGTTCGCGGTGCAGCGCTTCGCCGCCGCAGAGCATCTTGAGCGGCGAGACGGAACCGTTGCGGTCGCCCGCCCAGCCGGCCTCAAGCAGGATGCTCCAGAGGCCCGGCGTAGCCTGCATCACCGTCGCGCCCGTGCGGCGCAGCAGGTGCTTCAGCAGCGCGCCGTCCGTCGCCTCCTCGTCTGTCGCAATTGCGACTTTGCCGCCGGTCACGATCGGCAGCAGCAGCTCAAGCTGCGCGATGTCGAACGAGAGCGTCGTGACAGCGAGCAGTGTGTCGTGTGCCGTAAAGCCGGGCTCACGCTGCATGCTGAGCAGGAGGTTGCGCAGCGCGCTGTGCGGCACGGCTACGCCCTTCGGCTCTCCAGTGGAGCCGGAGGTGTAGATCACATAGGCAAGGTCGTCTGCGGTGACACACGGCAGAGGCTCGCTTGTGATGGCGGGCTGCGGCGCGGTGATGTCGATGCGCTTGCACGCGGAGGCGATCTTCGGGTCGCGACCGGTGAGCAGCACGTTCAACTCCGCATTGGCGAGGATCGCGTCCAGCCGCTTCTGCGGGTTGCGCGGATCGAGCGGCACGTAGGCCGCGCCGGCAAGCATCACGGCAACAACCGCGCCCAGCATCTCAAGCGAGCGCTCGATGCAAATGCCGACCAGCGCGCCGGGCTGCACGCCCTCATGCCGCAGCCGGTGCGCGATGATAGTGGCGTACTCGTGGAGTTCGCGGTAGCTCCAGGTGCGCCCGTTGCACTCGGCTGCGAGTGCATCTGGCTGCGCAAGGGCAAGCCGCTGCAGCATGGCGGGAACGGATTCGAAGGTCCCGAAATCGACATCCGTCTGGTTCCACGCGTGCAGCACAAGCGCGCGCTCCGCCTCCGGCAGCATGGGTAGAGCGGCTACGGTCTGCGCCGGATCGGCAACAGCACCGGCGATCATCGTCTGCCAGATCGCCATCCAGCGGGCGATCGTTTCCGCGTTGAACAGATCCGTGTTGAAGTCGCACGCGTAGGCCACGCCGTCCGGTGCCTCTGTCACGTTCAGGAACATATCGGTATTCACGAAACGTTTCGCGTTTGGGAAAGCCTCGGCTTGCAGCCCTTCGAAGCGGACGCCGGCGCCCATCTTCTCGAGATTGAACTGCACCTCAATCAGCGGCAAACGGCTCGCATCGCGCTCAAGACGCAGCTTCTGCAGAAGGCTGCCGAAGGTGTACTCCTGGTGTTCCTGCGCGTCCAGCATGGCGCGCCGCGTCGCCTTCAGGTGTGCGGCTACGGTGTCTCCCTGTTCGAGGTCGCTGAGCATCGGCAGGAAGTTGACGCAGTGGCCGACCAGGCTGCCGGAGGGCTGCAAAGCCTGTGCCGCAGTGGAGATGCCGACGACCACCTCGTCCTGCTGCGCAAGCCGGTGCAGCAGCATCTGGAAGGTGGAGAGCAGCACGACGTACAGGCTGCAGCCGCTCTTCGCGCCGAGCTTGCGCGCGCCATCGAGCAGCGAGGCGTCAAGGCTGCCTGTGACCGTCGCGCCCGTGTAGGTTTTGCGTGCGGGACGGCGGCGATCCGTCGGCAGGTTCAGTTGCGGTGCGCGGTTCTCAAAGCGCTGCAGCCAGAATGCCTCGTTGTCTGCAAACACACCGGCCTCTAGGCGCTCGCGGTCACGCCGTGCATAGCTGCTGAAGCGCGTGGGTTTGGGCAGGCGATGCAGCGCGGCTGTGCCGCCGCTGTAGACGGCGCCGATCTCCTCAAGCAGCCGGTTGCTTGACCAGCCGTCCATCACGATGTGGTGCGCCATGAGCACAACGGTGAAGAGCTCCGCGCTCTGGCGGTAGCAGACGACGCGCAGCAGCGGGCCAGTGTGCAGGTCAAAGGGCGTACCCGATTCATCGTGCACGCGCTGGGCGAGCACGTTGTCCTGCTCGTCTTCTGGCATCGCTTCGAGGTTGACGAACTTGATTTCGCCCGTGAACGCAGGGGAGAACTGCAGCATTTCGCCATCGGCGCTGATGACGCTGCGTAGCGCGTCGTGCCGTGCGAGCACGGCGTCCAGTGCGAAGCGCAGTGCATCCTCACGCACCGGGCCGTGCAGGCGCAGCGTGAGCGACTCGTTGAAGGCACAGTTCGCCTCGTCGCTGAGTGAGGCGGCGAGGAAGATTTCGCGCTGCGGCTCTGTCGTGGGTGCGCAGCGGTGGAGGTCGTCGGGCGGCAGCGTTGGTTGGCCGGTGCTGGGCAGAATGCCTGCTTCGGCAAGCTCCGCAATGGTGTCGCGGAAGGCGGCTTCTACGGTGCGGAAGTCGCTCTCGGAATGCGCCGTCGTCAAGAAGCATGGGTAGCCTTCCTGGACGTGGATGCCGCGCGCGCGCATCGCGTAGTAGAACAGCGGCGCGAGCCGCCACTCACTTGGAAAGGCGATGTAGAACCACGACGCGAAGCCGTGGGCGCGATAGGCAATACCGTGTGCGGCGAACTCCCGGTTGACGCTCTCGGCCAGTGCTTCGGCGCGGCTGTTCAGCGACGATTGCAGGGTTGGACCTTCTGCCTTGAGGTGGTGCAGCACCGAGCGTGCGACCGCAAGCGCAAGCGGATGCCGCACGAAGGTGCCGGCGAAGAAGGTCATGCCGATCTCTGGCGCGGAGCTGTTACCATATTTCCAGGTGCCGCCGTCGAGCGCGTCCATGAAGCGCGCCTTGCCGGAGAGCACGCCCAGCGGATGCCCGCCGCCCAGCACCTTGCCATAGGTGCACAGGTCGGCGCGGATGCTCGCATACTGCTGGAAGCCGCCCGGTGCGACGCGGAAGCCGGTGACCACCTCATCCAGGATCATGGCGGTGCCGGCAGCCTCGGTAAGCGCACGCACCTCGTGCAGGAACTCGATGGGCTGGTTCTCCGGATGGCGCGTCTGCACCGGTTCGATGAGCACGGCGGCCAGTGTGCCGGCGTGCTCGCGCAGCCACGCGAGCGACTCGGGTGTGCCGTACGGCAGCACCGTGACGTTGCCCACATTCGCAACGGGAATGCCCGGAGCGATGGGCAGCGCGCCGCGTGGCGTCTCGCGCAACAACACCTCGTCGAAGGTGCCGTGGTAATCGCCGCCGAAGTAGACGACGCGGTCGCGCCCGGTGACCGCACGCGCCACGCGCATGGCCGCCATTACGGCCTCGGAGCCGGTGTTGCAGAAGGTGACGCGCTCGTTACCGGTCATCTCCGCAAAGAGCGTGGCGACCTCACCGGCAAGCAGCGACTGCGGGCCGATGGCCACGCCGGTCTGCAACTGCTGCACGGCGGCCTCGACGACGAACTCGGGCGAATGGCCGAAGAGGATGCAGCCGTAGCCGTTCACCAGGTCGATGTACTCGTTGCCGTCCACGTCCCACAGGCGCGAGCCCTGCGCGCGGTCGGTGACGAGCGGGTAGACCATCTCCTTCCACTGCGGGCGGAAGCCTGCGACGGCGCGCGGGTCGGCCAGTTGCTGGCGGGAAGCCGCGGTGATGCGCTTGGAGCCGGGTGTTTTGGCGAGGTAACGCTCGATTAGATCGCTCAGGTAGGCGCTCTGTTTTGCATTCATCTCCTGCGAGGAGCGTGTCTCCGGCAGGCGGAACGCACCGTGCTTCACGGGCGGTAACACGGTGTGCGCGGAGGCCGCTGCAGGTGCAGGTGCCTTGCTCTGTTCCGCAGGCATGCCGGCGACCGCGCGCAACGCATCCACCTGCGCCGTGAACATCTGCGAGAGCGTGGCGATCTGCTGCTGCAGCAGCGTCTGCACGGCGTCACTCTGTGGTGTTGCTGCGCTTGGCGCCGTCGCCTGCTCGGGTGGCATCACCGCATCGAGATGCGCTGCAAGCGCTGCGACGGAATCGAAGTCCTCCATCAACTGACGGAACGTAACCTTCACGCCGAAGGCCTTCTCTAGGTCCTGTGTGGCTTGCGTGAGAAAGAGCGAGTCGAAGCCGAGTTCCAGGAACGAAAGCGTGTGCTCCTCGGGCGCGATAGCGATGCCGGAGAGGTTGAACATTTCCGTCGCAATGCGGTCGGCCAGGCTGCCGAGCCGGGGTGTTGCTGTCTCGATGACTTCTTCCGAGGGCAAGGCCGCAGTGAGTGTGGCGCTGGGTGTTTGCATTACCGCTGAGCTTGCAGGCGGCTCTACCCAGTAGCGCTGCCGCTGAAATGCGTATGTCGGTATCGGGATTCGACGACCGCTGCACCTCTCCGCGAAACGCATCAGCAGGGAGGCATCTGCTTGCAGCCACCGCGATGCGGCCTCGCCTGCCGCGCCTGAGGTCTGCATCGCAGACGAACCGGAGCGCAGAGCTTCCATCGCCTCAGATGCTGTGCTGGCAACCACCGCAGCGCGATGTGCGAAGGCGGTGCGGCCCACGGCGAGCGTGAACGCCACATCGCGCAGGTCGACGCCTAGACGCGTATCAAGCCATGCGGCAAGCTCCGCCCTCATCGTGGCAAGTGCTTCCGGTGTGCGCGCGGAGAGGCACAGCGGCATCGGCTCGCTATCCCCAATCTGCGCAAAGGCGAGCGCAGGAGCTTCCTGCAGCACCGCATGCGCATTCGCGCCGCCCACGCCGAAGGCGCTCACGCCTGCGCGCAACGGCTCGTCGCTGTGCCATGGCGTGTTCGCGCGCGGGAAGAGGAAGGGCGAGTGCTCCATCGGCAGATTCGCGTTGGGCGCTGTTAAGTGTGCGAGTGCCGGGATGGTGCGGTGCTGCATGGCGAGCATCGTTTTGATCACGCCGGTGACGCCGGCTGCGGCGTCGAGGTGTCCTGTGTTGCCCTTGGTCGAGCCGACGTAGCAGAAGGCCTCGCGATCGGTGCCGCTGCGGAAGGCCTCGGTCAGTGCGGCGATCTCGATGGGGTCGCCCATCGGCGTGCCGGTGCCGTGTGCCTCGATGTAGGTGATCTGCTCCGGTGTCACGCCAGCCATCGCTTGTGCGGCCTGGATGGCGCGTGTCTGGCCCGCGACGCCCGGTGCCATGTAACCGGCCTTCTGTGCGCCGTCGTTGTTCACGGCGAAGCCGCGCAGGATGGCGTGAATGGTGTCGCCATCTGCCATCGCGTCCGCGAGCCGCTTCAGCACGACGATGCCCGCGCCGTGCCCGAAGACCGTGCCTGAAGCTGCAGCATCGAACGGCCGGCAGGTGCCGTCAGCAGAGAGCAGTGAGCCCTCCTGCGCCACGTGCCCGCGCTCCTGCGGGAAGGTGATGGAGACTCCGCCTGCAAGAGCCATGTTGCACTGCTGGTTCAGCAAGGCCTGTGCTGCTTGCGCGATGGCCACCAGCGACGTGGCGCATGCAGCCTGCACCGTGACGCACGGTCCGCGCAGGTTGAGCTTGTAAGCGATGCGGGTGGTGAGAAAGTCCTTGTCGTTGCCGAGCGCCGTGGCGAACTCGCCAACCTGGTAGGCGGCAGTGAGCTGTTCAACTGCGGCGCGATCGGCGCAGAGGTTGTGCAAGAGATAGGTGTTGAGGCTGCAGCCGGCGAAGAGGCCGATCTCGCCTTCGTAGCTGTGCGAGTTATAGCCCGCGTGCTCCAGCGCTTCGACGGCAACCTCAAGCATGACGCGATGCTGCGGGTCCATGCGCTCCGCATCGCGTGGCGTGATGCCGAAGTACTCGGCGTCGAACATGTCCGCGTCGGCGAGCACGCCGCGCGCGGCGACGTAGTCTTTCGCGTCGTGGTCGGCGTCGGCAAAGTGGGTGATGGTGTCTTTGCCCGCGAGCAGGTTCTGCCAGAGAGCTTCGATGTTCGTCGCGCCCGGGAAACGTCCAGCCATGCCGACAATGGCGACGGCGTGATCGGGCAGTTCCGGATCGATGATGTAGTGCCGGGAGAAGGAAGTCACTGGGCGAGCTCCTTGCGCTGCGCGAAGGGGCGAAAAGCCGATGCCACGGCAGCTTTCTTTGATATCTGCGGGCCTGAGCTCATGCGGTCTTTCTGCATGATCTCGGCCTCTAGTTTGTTGCTCATCATCTGGATCGTTGGGAACTGGAAGAGCCACACCGCTGGTATGGTGCGGTCGAAGGTGCGTGATAGGTCGGCTTGCAGGCGCACCAGCAGCAGCGAGTTGCCGCCTGCTTCGAAGAAGTTGGTGTCATCGGCGAGTGCTGTGTCCGCTTGCAGAATGCGATACCACGCGCCCCGCACCTTCGCCAGTGTGGACTCGTTGGACGGCGAGGCACCCGATGCGTTCAGTGACGAAGCGAAGGGCGACGGCAGCGCATCACGGTCGATCTTGCCGTTGATGGTGAGTGGCAGCGCGGGCAGCAGAACGTAGTGCGCGGGCCGCATCTGCGCAGGCAGCTTGTCCGCTGCAAGAGCGGCAAGCGCATCGGTGCTTTCGAGCGCTCCCACGACATAGGCAATCAGGCTCATGCCCGCAAGAGGATGGGCAACGGCAGTGACGAATACCTGCTGCACGCCGGCGCACTGCAGCAGCGTGGCCTCAACTTCGCCCGGTTCTATGCGGAAGCCTTGCACTTTCAGCTGCCGGTCGGCACGGCCCAGGTAGACCAGCTCGCCGTCGTCACGACGCCGCGCCAGATCACCGGAGCGGTACATGCGGCCCTCGCCAAACGGGTTCGGCAGGAAGCGCTCGGCCGTGCGCTCCGGCATGCCGAGATAGCCGTGCGCGACACCAGGGCCGGCGATCAGCATCTCGCCTTCGCTTGCCAATTGCCCGTGCTCGTCGACCAGGTGGATGTGCGAGCCGGGGATCGGCACGCCGATGAGGCTGTCGGTCTCACGCTCGGCATCGGCGCGCAACACGCGGCGATAGGTCGCGTGCACCGTGATCTCGGTGATGCCGTACATGTTCACAAGTTCCGGCGCGTCGTCGCCGTAGCGCTGGAACCAGGGCAGCAGCGAACGGAAGTTCAGGCTTTCTCCACCGAAGATGACGACGCGCAAGTCAGATAAGCGGTCGCTGCGCTGTGCCTCTGCCGTCATCAGCATCAGGAAGGCGGAGGGCGTCTGGCACAACACCGTGACGCGCTCGCGTGCGAGCAGGTCACAGAAGTCCTCGGCCACACGGCTGGTGGCGTAGGGCACGATGACGAGGCGTCCACCGAACAGCAGGCAGCCCCAGATCTCGAATACGGAGAAGTCGAACGCGGCGGAGTGAAACATCGTCCACACATCGCGCTCGCTGAAGTGGAACCACGGCTCGGTCTCCGCGAGCATGTGCATCACGCTAACGTGCGTCACCTCGACGCCCTTGGGCACGCCCGTAGAGCCGGAGGTGTAGATCACGTAGGCAAGATCATCTTCGCCCGTGTGTGTGGCGAGACAACGTGCATCGGTCTGCAACAGCGTATCCACGCGTGCGATGCGGGTGCCCGTAACGCTTGCCATTACCTGTTCAGTGACAGCATCCACAAGCATGATGGACGGCTTCGCGTTGGCCAGCGTCTGTTGCACACGGGCGGTGGGGTAGGCCGGGTCGATGGGCAGGTACGCCGCGCCGGTCTTCCAGATGCCGAGCATCGCCGCAATCAGCGCGATAGAGCGCTCACACTGCACTGCTACGAGATCGCCCGCGCCCACATGCATTGCCTGCAGACCCGCGGCAATGCGGTCCGCCATGCTGTCAAGCTCGCGATAGGTCACGCCGTGCACGTCGCAGGTGATGGCGACGCGATCCGCATGTTTGGTGCATGCAGCGGCCATGGCAGCCGTAAGGCTCCGCGCTGCGCCAAACACAGCCGCGACCTGGGGCCTCCGCCTCAAAGCATGCGCCTCATGCCATAGTTCATCGCCAGAAATGCGAGAAACACGAGCGTCATCAGCAAGTCTTGCCGCAGCGGCTTGACGCCGTTGCGTACCGCGCCGATCTGTGTGACGACATAGAGCGGCAGGTCGCCCGCGGCAATGGCGATCATGGCACCAAACATGCCGAAGAAGTGAAAGCCCGCAGGGATGCCTAGCAGCATCGCCGCGCAGTAGAGCGCGTTGCCACCGGCGTTATAGGTGGACACACCCAGTGCAAGCAGCGCGGGCGATGTGGTGTTGTAGAGCAGCGTATGCCACAGGCCCAGCGCGAGGATCGGGATCATCCACATGGCGTCGCCGTAGCGCGTGGGGTAAAGCAGCGAAATGATGTAGCCGCCCCACACCGCCATCAGGCTCAGCAGGAAAGCGCCGGTTAGCAGCACATACATGCGGTAGCGAAGGAAGCGTCCGCGGAACTCCGCTATGGACAGGCTTGCCAAGCGCGACGCGAGCGGAAAGCCCACGCGTGACGAGAAGGCATTGATGACGGAGCGCGGCACGTCCGAGATCTGGAACGCGATCGAGTAGATGCCAAGCGTCGTCATGCTGACCAGGCGGCCGAGCACAAGCCTATCCGCCTGCGACGCAAAGAAGAAGAGCGCGGTGCCGAGGAAGATCCACTTGCCGAAGTGAAAGATCTGCCGCAGGCTCTCGCGGTCAAGCTGGAAGCGGTTGCGATGCCCGGGCACGACCGCCGGAATGTGGCTCAGCGTCATGCGGTAGATGTTGGAAGCGATGCTGCCCGCGACCAGAGCCCAAACACTCGGGTGCAGGTAAGCCCAGCCCACCGTGATCAGCAGCGAGAACACCTGCGTGGAGCTGTCAATAAAGAACAGCCGCTTCACGCCCATGTGCCGTGACAGCGTAAGCAGGCTGGTGCCGTTGAAGCCGATCAGGATGGTGTTGAGTGCAAGGATCGGCAGGATCTTGACGAGCCCAGGGTCGTGATAGAAGTGCGCCGCCGGGAAGGCGACGATCACGGAGATGAGCCACAGACCAACGCCGCGCAGCACCTGCACCGTCCACGCCGTGTTCAGGAACTCCGGCTGATCGCCGCGGCTGTTCTGAATGACGCTCGGCCCAAGGCCGAAATCCGAGAGCAGCGTAACGCCGACGATCAGCGTCATGACGAGGCCCATCTCGCCGAAGGCTGCGGGGAAGAGCAGGTGCGTGAGCACCAGGCTGTTCACCACGCGCAAGCACTGGCTGATGCCGTAGTCCAGCACCGTCCACACGGTAGCGTTGATAGCGGTGCTCTGCAGCTTCTCCAGCGTGTCGGTGTTTGCCGCAGGGAGGGCTTCTTCCGCAACGGCAAACACCGGCGCAGCAACATCCTGATCCTGCAACGGATTTGACAGCAGGGCCGCCGCTTCCAGCGCTTCCGGAGATGTGAGTGTTTGTTCCATCCGGTCCTGGGTGCCTGCCGTGGTTACGTTCTGATGAGCTATCAATGCGCAGAATAGAGCGGGAACCAGGTACCTCGCGCTCTATTTGCGCCTGCCTGTTGTCAGTCTGTGTTCAGCCTTGGCGCCTGTTACGACGCGCCTCGGCCCTTCAAGACTGCCGGCAACGTACGTGCCAAAATCTTGAGGTCCAGCTTCAACGACCAGTCGTCGATGTACTTGAGGTCGAGCTCGATCCACTCGCCAAAGCCGAGATCGCTGCGCCCGCTCACCTGCCACAGGCCGGTCATGCCCGGCGTCACGCTGAAGCGGCGCATCAGGTGCAGCTCTGAAAAGCGGCGCACATCGCGCAGGTTCAGCGGTCGCGGGCCGACGAGGGACATCTGGCCGAACAGCACGTTGAACAGCTGCGGCAGCTCGTCGAGCGAGGTCTTGCGCAGAAACACACCAATGGGCGTGATGCGCGGGTCGCGTGTGATCTTGAAGACCGGGCCGCTCGCCTCGTTGCGGTGTTCGAGGTTGGCCTGCTGCAGTTCCGCGTCTGAGACCATGCTGCGGAACTTGTACATGGTGAACGGCCGCTTGTTTACGCCGTAGCGCGTCTGGCGAAAGATGATGGGGCCGGGCCCGCTGAAGCGAACCAGGATCGCGATGACGATGAGCACCGGGCTGATGAGCAGGATGCCGGTAAGCGACACAGCAAAGTCCATCATGCGCTTGAGCAAGAGGCGGCTGTCGGAGTGCGTCATGCGCAGCACCACGCGGCCTTCCTTCGCCTGCACCTTCTTGGTGACCTGCGTCGGGAAGAGCTCGGCCATGTAGTGCGGCTCAATGCCGGCGGACTCGCAGAGGCGCACCGCTTCCTGGATCTCGGTGTAATGCGACTTGAAGGGCAGCGCGATGTGCACTTCATCGATGACGTTCGTCATCAGCAGCGCTTCCAGATCTTCCAGACCGCCAAGATGGCCGCCGATGCCGTTGAAGTGGCCGGGCTGCGGGTTTGAATCGACGAAGCCAAGAATGCGCGGGCGGTTCTGCGACTGGTGACGCAGCTTCCACGCGAGCTGCTGGGCAAGGTTGCCGCTGCCGATCAGCACCACGTTGCGGTTGCGCGTTTCCGCCCGCTTCATGCGCGACCACAGCATGATAGAAACGCGGGGCAGGCAGAGTGCGACGCAGGATGCGAAGAAGAACAGAACAAAGGGGCCGTTGACGGGCACGCCCGGTGTCCACACACGGCACGCAACGAGCAGAACGATACTGCAGAGACCCACCGCCAGAGGGATGCGCGGCGCAAGCTGACGGAAGTTGAACTGCCGGTACAGGCCCGACGCCCAGAACACCGGGCTCCATCCTATGAGGCACGTTGCAAGCAGCATCAGGTCGCGCGCGGGGATGCTCTGCTCAAGCAAGACCTGCAGACGCATGCCATGCCGCAGCATGGTCGCGCCAATGCCCACCTGCAACAGAGTGAAGAGCAGAAGAAACAGATCGAGCCACACCATTGCAGGGCTGCGCAGGATGCGGAAGGCCCAGTTATGCCGGATGACGGCAAGCTCCCGCGATGGTTCTACCGCGGGGCGAAGCGTCAGCACATCCTGCTCTGAGAGAAGTTCCGTTTGTATCGACATAAGGTAGTTCGGCTCCGCACTACTCGATGGGGCGGATTGATTCTTGTCCGATGGTAGGACAGTGATGGCGGCCATCTCATACCACTTCCGTGTCACGGGCACGGTCTGTTCTTGTTAGGCGGCCATGGCTTGGGTCTTCTCCACGGCGTGTGTGGGTTACGAGCGAAATGCCTCTGCGACAAGGGAACTCGGGAGTAAACAGCGCAGGGCGTGGCATCGAAAGCACGTCTGCGGCGAACGTTTAGATTGCTTTTGCCTCAGGTCCTTCCTTGCTACGTCTGCAACTCCGGCGATGGGCAAGAGCACCGTCCCGATACGCAATCTATCGGCGTGTTGCAGGCGAGCGTGAGCCTGCGAAGGCCGGCGGGCGCACGTGTTTGCTACGCTGACGAAGTGTCTGTTGCATGCCGGCCCGCATACTCGCCATTTCACTTCGACCGTGCTGAAGCGGTGGGCGCAGTGCGTTCAACGCGCCGGATGCCATGCCGTTGAACGACACATCGCGCGCAGTGTCGCCGCTCTTTCGACAGGCGTCGAAGGAGTTCCATCTGCTTGCCGCATGTTGCCAGTGGCCGCGCACACTGGCGACGCAAGCTCGTTTTGACAGCATGCTGCAGCGGCCAATCCAATGGCCGAACCTGCTCGCGTTGACACAGCGGCATCGGGTCGCCGGTCTTGTGGAGCACGCTCTCACCGCAAGCGAGATGGTGCCGGTCGATGTGCGCGCACAGCTGCGCGGGTGGGCAGACGAAATCCTCATGGCCAACATGCGGACTGCGGCCTTGCAGGGGAAGCTTGCGAAGCGTTTTGCCGCTGCGGGTGTGCCGCTGATCGTTCTCAAGGGCACGCCGCTTTGCATGCTGGCCTACGGCAACCTGCGGCTGCGTCACAGCCGCGATGTTGACCTCTTGATCGCACCGCGCGACATCGCCGCCGCAGACACGCTCATGCGCAGCGAAGGCTTTACCCGCAGCGACACCGGCGCGGAGTTCACCGGCAGGCAGCAGGAGTTGTGGCAGCGCTTCCGCAAGCACTACGAGTACGTGCACGGGCCCACGCGCCTGCGCTTTGAGCTGCATTGGCGCACAGCGGACAACCCGCATCTTGAAGCGTTCGATCACGTGCTGGATGCGCCCGATCTGGTTGCGGTAAACCGCGAGATGCACTTGCCTGCTCTCCCGCGTAGCGAACTGCTGTTTAGCCTTTGCACGCATGGCGCGGGACACGCGTGGTTCCGGCTCAAGTGGCTGGCGGACGTGCATGCGCTGCTTGCGGCATCACCTGTCGGAACGCGGCGTGAGCTGCTTGAAAGAGCTCAGCGAGCGGGAGCCGAACGTCCCGTCTTGCAGGCGCTTCTCTTGTGCGATGCGGTCTTTCCGGGTGAGACCTTGACGGAGCAGGTACTGGTCTCGCCGACCGTTCGCTGGTTGGTAAAGACCGGCCGCGACGCCCTATTGAACGAAGATGTAACAACACGCCGCGGCGAAGCAGAGTTCGTGCCGAAGAATCTCTTGCTCTCGCGCGTGCTTCTGCGTACCGAGGTGCGCTACCGGCTCGAAGAGGTGCGCCTGCATCTTGCGTCACCAGCGGACTGGAAGATGCTGCCGCTGCCTCGGCCACTGCACTTTCTGTACCCGCTGCTGCGTGTGCCGCTGTGGGTGAAGCGTCGTTGGCTCTCGCGTGGCACGCCACGTCGCCAGGCCTAGATCACTTTGCAGTGTAGGTGTGTGCCCCATGTCCCGCGTTTGGGACATGGGACTCACGAGGACTCCCATGTCCGAAAATCCGAACATGGGGCACACCCTCCATGTCATTCCTTTGCGCGTTCGCGCGAGTCGACGCCACGGCTTCGCGATGAAGCTGCGAAAGATTGGAGCACCCAGCGTTCGTGCAGCGAAGTCAAATACGCAGGAAAATGCGCTTGCGATAAAACGGCAGCACCAGCAGCCAGCACAGCAGAAGGTAGCCAAGCGAGTAAAGCAAGGAAGACCACTGCGGTGACGGCACCCCGCGCACGATCGCCGCATAAATCGTCGCCTTGAGCGGGACGCCGTGCACACGAAACACGTGCATCAGGCTGTCCCCTAACTCCGAGATCATGTAGGCGAGGATGGCGTTCGTGCCAAGCACGAGCAGCGGTCGATAGAGCAGCGGATGCGTTGGCGACTCGGGCGCGTCAACGTCGGTGCGGGGCCGTCCTAGCCGCAACACATCCACGCAGAAGATGGCGGCAGACATCAGCAGAAGGCTCCAGCCGCCTGCGAACAGCGCGAAGGAGCTCGTCCAGAGCTTCTTGTTGATGGGAAAGTACGGATCCCACGCAAGGCCAAAACCCAGGAAGAGCACGCCCGCAATCGCGAGCATGGCGGCTTTGCGCGTGATGGTGGCCGTGCCGCGCAGCCACATGCCTGCGAGCATTCCGAAGAGCGCTGTCCCAATCGCGGGCAGTGTGGACAGCAGGCCCTCGGGGTCGCGCACGCCCTCGTACAGGTGCGGCGCGCTGAAGATGGCGCGGTCGAGCCATGCGGTCAGCGTGCCGTTGAAGTCGTTGATCGGCCCGTCATGCGTGGGCACGCCGAAGCCGGGTACCGGCACAAAGCGCATCAGCGCCCAATAGCCCACAAGGCACGCGATTGCGATGGCAGCCTTGTCTTTCCAGCTACGCGAGAGCAGGTAGAGTGAAGCGACGACCAGGTAGCAAATGGCGATGCGCGGCAGCACACCATAGTAGCGCGCATGCGCCATGCGGAAGAACGGGAAATTGTTGACGATGAAGCCGAACAGCAGCAGCAGCGCGGTGCGCCGCAGCGTGTGCAGAAAGAGCGCGCCACGCGTCACGCCGCGCGCAAGCCTAGCCGCTGTCGACAGCACGGTCGACAAGCCAACCAGCAGCAGAAACGTCGGGAAGACGAGGTCGGTCGCCGTAAAGCCGTTCCACTGTGCATGGCTGAGCTGCTGAAACGGAGCAGCGCCGATCTGGTCGTTGACCACGATCATGAAGGCAATAGTGAGCCCGCGCAGCACGTCGATGGAGAGCAGGCGCGTGGGCTTGATCGTTGCTGCACGCTGCACGATGTCGGCGTCGACACTCCTTGCGAAGTCCGGATCGTTCTCGTTCATTGGCCTTCCTTTGGCTGCAGATGCAGCATCGTCGCAATCGCCATGCTCGCCGCGTACGCATCGCCCGCGGGCTGCGCAGGGAACTGCGTCGTCGCGCGATTCCACCGGTCGCCGAAAGCATACCAATCGATCGCCTTGGGCGGCGCACCGGTGCGCAATGAAACCTCCAGCGAGTCGAAGTACATGCGCCAGCGCGGCGCATAGTAGCTGCCCGTCAGGCCGGCCCAGTCGCGGTTGCCGTACTCATGCAGGTCTTTGCTGGCGGTGCGGTCACCCCACGTGGTCAGAATGCTGTGCGCGTCGTACTCGATCTGCTTCAGGTCATCGGGCGAGCTCGCCCACGCGGGCACGTAGCTCAGCCAGCGGCCCAGCAGGAAGTACTCGTTGGTGGCCAACAGCGCGTCCTGCATCTCCATCGCGTGCATCCACGC
>CAXTJS010000056.1:0-14602 GCA_964244605.1 uncultured Terriglobus sp.
TCAAAGGAGAAGCAGGTTTCTCCACTCCGCTGCGCTCCGGTCGAAATGACGCTTCAATGGGCGACACGAAACAGAGGGAACACGACTTACGCGTGGTCCGCAAGTGGACTAGATGTCCAGGTTTTTCACATCCAACGCGTTGGTCTCGATAAACCGCCGGCGAGCCTCAACATCCTCACCCATGAGCGTCGTGAAGATCTCTTCCGTGGCGGCGATGTCTTCCAGCTTGACCTGCAGCAGCGTGCGGCGTTCCGGGTCCATGGTGGTCTCCCAAAGCTGCTCGGCCGTCATCTCGCCGAGTCCCTTGTAACGCTGCACCTGGTACTCCTTCTTGCCCTGCTCGATGACGTATTCGAACAGATCGCGCGCTGTCTTTTTCTCGACGGGGTCCTGGCCGGCCTTGCTGTTGCGCCTTGCGCCTTTGACCTCGGTTGCTGTTCCAGGCGCGGCGGCGACCACGTCGATCACGCCCTCCGTCTCGGCCACTTCTTCGGCTTCATCGGCTGCAGCGATCTCGGCCTTGCTGCCGGTCTTCTGCACGTACTCCACCAGGAAGGGCGGCTTCAGGTAGTCGGCAATCTGAGCGTACTTGCCGAGCATCTGCCGCATCTCCGGCGAGTTCACCGCCGCGAAGTCGACGCGGCGCACCGCGCCCTGCGCATCGGTGTAGTCCAGCGACCAGGTGCCGTGTTCTTCATCACGCACCGGCTCACTCACGTGCTTGAACTGGAACTCCTTCGCCATGTCCTGCAGCTTTGCCTGCATGTTCGCAAGCTTGTCCGTGGTCTCAAAATCTGCGCGGTGCGCCGGGTCTTTACCCTCATGCGCAAACAGCTCAGCGACTGCCGCGGTCACCCGCTCATTGCGAAAGCGCTTGTCGGCCTTCTCAAAGAAGCCAAGGTACTCATTGAGCCGGCCCATGAACTCGGTCAGGGCGCCGCCTTCGAGCATGGCGGACTCCGCACCATAGCGCACGGTCATGCCATCGGCCGCTCGCTTGACCATGACCTTTACAAAGTCGCGGTCGTCCTTCACATACTGCTCGAACTTGCCCTTCTTGATCTTGTAGAGCGGCGGCTGCGCGATGTAGACGTGCCCCCGTTGAATGAGCAGCTGCATGTGGCGGAAGAAGAAGGTGAGCAACAGCGTACGGATGTGTGAGCCGTCGACGTCGGCATCGGTCATCAGGATCAGCTTGCCGTAACGCAGCTTGTCGAGCGAGAAGTCATCTTTGCCGATGCCGGTGCCCAGCGCCGTAATCATGGCACGAATTTCTTCGTGGCCCAGCATCTTGTCGTAGCGGGCCTTCTCCACGTTCAGGATCTTGCCTTTGAGCGGCAGGATGGCCTGAAAGCGGCGATCTCGGCCCTGCTTTGCGGTGCCGCCTGCCGATTCACCCTCGACGAGATAAAGCTCGCAGCGATCGGGCTGCCGCTCGGAGCAATCGGCCAGCTTGCCCGGCAGGCCGCCGCCATCCAGCGCGCCCTTGCGGCGTGTAAGGTCACGGGCCTTGCGGGCCGCCTCACGGGCACGCGCGGCATCGATGGCCTTGTTGATAATCTTCCTGGCGACCTGCGGGTTCTGCTCGAAGAATGCCCCAAGCCGCTCATTGACGAACTGCTGTACCTGGCCCGAGATGTCGGAATTGAGCTTGCCCTTGGTCTGTCCTTCGAACTGCGGCTGCGGCAGCTTGACGGACACAACGGCGACCAGTCCCTCACGCACGTCGTCGCCGCTGAGCGACTCCTTCATGTCCTTGAACAGGCCGAGAGACTGGCCCGCCGCATTGATGGTGCGAGTAAGCGACGTGCGGAAGCCGGAGAGATGCGTGCCGCCGTCGACGGTGTTGATGTTGTTCGCGAAGCTGAACACCGTCTCGGAGTAGGCGTCGTTATACTGCAGCGCAATCTCCATGACGAGTTGGCCGCGCTCGGCCTCCATGTAGATTGGCTTCTCATGCAGCACGATCTTGCCCTTGTTCAGGTGGCGGATGAACTCCTCAATACCGCCCTTGTACTTGAAGCTTGTGGCCTTGGTCTCACCCTTGGCGTCGGTCGCGCGCTCGTCGGCAAGCGTGATCTCAATGCCTTTGTTCAGGAAGGCGAGCTGGCGCAAGCGACCGGCGAGCGTGTCGTAGTTGTACTCGTGCACGCTGAAGATGCTCTTGTCGGGCAGGAAGTGGACCTTGGTGCCGCGCTTCGAACTGACGCCTACCTGGCGCACCTCGCTGATGGGGTCGCCCTTGCTGTAGTCCTGCTGGTAAGTGTGGCCGTCGCGCCAGATCTCCACGTCGAACTCTTCCGAGAGCGCGTTGACGCAACTCACACCTACACCGTGAAGGCCGCCGGAAACTTTGTAGGTGCTGGCGTCAAACTTGCCGCCCGCATGCAGCTTGGTCAATACAACCTGCACCGCGGGCATCTTCTCGCCGTTGCCCAGGTCTTTCATGTCGACGGGGATGCCGCGGCCATCATCGATCACCGTAACGGAGTTGTCGACGTGGATGATGACATCGATCCGCGTGGCAAAGCCGGCAAGCGCCTCATCGACCGAGTTGTCGACAACCTCATACACCAGGTGATGCAGACCCTGCTCCGTGGTGGAGCCGATGTACATCGCCGGCCGCAGACGCACCGCTTCAAGACCCTCCAGCACACGGATGTTGTCGCTGGTGTAGGTCTTTGAGCCACCCTGTGAGCCGTTCGCCAGCGCACCGTCAGACGGCATCTTCGCCTCAGGCTGGGTATCGTTTGCCGGTTCAGGAGCGTTGGTCGGATCGGTTTGCTGCAGGTCGAGCAGGGGCGTTTCGGTGGCCATTCTTCTCCAGGATTCGCGGAAATGGAAGCGCATCTCGAAAGCCGCCGGAGGGCCGGCGCTGAGTCGCTTCCATAGCTGTATTTTAGCATTGCAGGCTCATATTTCGGGTCGGCGACAGGGTGTGCGTCGTCCTCGAAAAGCGCACGGAACGGCACTGCTCGTGCCGCCTAGGATGGCCACGTATTCTGAGCAGAACTGAAACGGAAGTGAAGGACCGGAGCGGCATGCAGGAAGGGCTTGCAGACGTGGTAAGGCCGAGCAGGATCATGCAGCATTGCGCCTTCGGTTTCTGTGTGATCTTCGGCTTTCTGCTCATCTCACAGGTGCAGGTCGCCGGTGACGGCATGTGGTACTGGTACGCCGTGCTGCTAAACAGCGGCCATCATCTTTACCGCGACCTCCACCTGCCGCTGCAGCCGCTTTATCCGTTGCTGGTGGCCGGTACGTTGCGCGCGCTCGGTCCGGGCTGGATCGTTTCAAAGCTGCCTGCTGTCGTCTTCATGGTGCTGTACGCGGCAGCACTGTGGCGCATCGTTCGCGCACTGCCGGGCAACGACTTCCAGCGCGCCGCCGCCATCCTTCTCGGCTTTGGCATGCCCCTGCTCTTCGACGCAAGCCGCTTCGACGATTACCACGTACTCACGGATACGTTTGCGGCCTACTCCATCCTGCTGCTGTTGCGCCTGACACGGGAAGAACGCATGCGCAGCTTGGCCACGCACGCAGCGGCGCTGGGTGTTCTTTCGGGACTTGCCACGGTCTCGCGGCTGAACGATGGCGTCTTTCTGGCCCTGGCTGTTGCTCTGGTGCTCTTTGGATTTGCGCGGGAGCGACGCCTGGCCACCGTTGCCCTGTTTGCCGGCGTTGCTGCAACGATTGCCCTGAGCATCGTGCTGCTCACCGGGGACACCATTCAGGACTGGGCGACCAACTCCATCTTCCGTGCAGCGGGTGCAAAAGGTGGAGTAGGCAAGCTGCTGCTTGCGCCGTTTGCCCTGCTGGGAGACGCCGCTTCACTCTGGTTCAAAAGTCCAAGCTACCCGTTGCTGCAGGTGTACACCATCGCCCTGTGTGCCGCGGTAGGCCTGGTTTACCAGGGTCGCTTGCGAAAGGCCGGCGTCGCCGTCCGCGCGGCAGTCGGCGGCGTTCTCGTGGTGCTGCTCTACCTTGCGCAAAAGCGTTGGGGCATCCAGGAACTGCCGCGTGCCATGGCGGACCTTGCCGTGCCCATGGCCTTCCTTGCCGGCGCATCTGCACTCTTCAGCTTACGCAGAGCACGCAATGTCTCTGAAGAATCGCCAGACTTACAGCTGCTGATATTGCTTCCCGTAAGCCAGTTGCTCTCCGGCTCCATGTCTTCCGGCGGCACCTTCGTTTCGCTCGCGTCCCCTTTGGGCATGGTGCTGGTGCTGCTACCGCTTGTCTTCCAGCGTCCTTTCCGGGCTGCAGTCGTGCGTACCGGCTACGCTGCGGGCATGTTGGTCATGGCGCTCTGCTGCTTCCTGTACAAGGAGCACCATCCCTTCTTCTGGCACTCGTACCAGGCCGCTCCGTTCTTCGCAGCGCGTCAGGTCTACCACCATCCTCTGTATGGTCCCATGGTGATTGAGACCAGGCTGCTCACTCTGGTTGAGCCCATGTGCGAAGCGACCCGCATGCAGCCCGACGCCGGCATGCTGACCCTGCCCTTCCCGTACCCGAACTATTTCTGCGGCATTGCCCCCTGGCACGGCAATGTGCAAACCTTCTTCGACATCTCCACGGCAGAGACGGTCAACCGCCTGCATGCAGACCTGCAACAGGCGCCGCCCGCGGTCATTGTTTACCAGCGGCAGATGGGCAATCTCGCACTGCACGAGCGGCTCTACAACGGTGGGCACGCACTGCCGCAACGCGCTCTTGACGAACTGATCGGGCACAAACTCGAGCACGGCGAGTGGACAGCCCTCTCCAGCACGCATCTGCAGGACTCAGACTGGATCGTGATCCGAACAAGACCGGTGCGGCTCCAAGGCGGGGGCATCGCGCGCTAATCGGGATGCAAACAAGCAACAAAAGCGGCCCGGCAGGGCACGCGGACCCTCTGTTCTGAGCACGGTCATGCATTACATTTTGGGAAGCCTTTCATTTCGTTGCCGTACCCAGAATTCCTTTCAGGTGTCTCTTGTCCGTATCGCTCCCAGCTATAGTTTCGACACGTCGTTGGCAGCTTGCCGCTGCCGTCTTTAGTTTTGCGTTTGGTTTAGCGTTCATCGCCAACATCCATCCCATAGGAGATGGTGTGTGGTTCTGGTACTCCATCGCTCTTAGAAATGGGCAGAGGCTTTACCGGGACATGCACGTTCCGATGCAGCCCTTGTTCATTCTGCTTACCAAATGGAATCAGCAAATCTTCGGGGAAAGCTGGCTCGCCTCAAAGATTCTCGCGGCCATCCAGGTGCTGCTATATGTGAGCGGCCTGTATGTCATCACAGATCGTATTCCCTGGGCCGACTGGAAGAAAGCGCTCGTGATTTTGTGTGTGTTCGGCATGACTATCATGGCGTTCTACTCCAGATTTGATGATTTTCATATCACCGGACAATGCCTGCTTGTAGCTTCGCTTATTCTTTTGCTTCCGAGAGATTTGGAGCATCGTGAAGCTACTTGGCGGGCCGCCCTCTTAGGCCTGTTCGCAGGCTTGGCTATTGGTAACCGTCTGAATGATGGAGGCATGCTCTTCATCGCTTCTGGAACGGCTCTGCTTGTGCTCTCAGACCGGCGACGCATTTTCCGAGGCCTGGTGTTTTGCAGCACTGCCGCGCTTGCCCTCGGCATGCTGGTTGCACTTACCAGAAGTAGTCTGCATGACTGGTCCACCCAGACAATCTTTCGTGCTACCGCAATCAAGGGCGGCTCTTCACAAATATTCAGTGCTCCCTTTCACTTCCCGGTGTCAATTTCCTTTAGCCTGCTTGGTGATCCACATCTGGTGAACGATCTTGCCCTTGCATCGCTGCTTTTTGTAGGCATCACCTACTCCTACGTTCTAAAAGCTCATAACAATCGTTACCGCAGAGTTTTTGCTTCCCTGACCGTAGCGTATGCAATTGGCAGTGTTCTCTTCCTTTTGCAGCAATCATTGTCGGGTAGCTCCGTTCTCTCGGTATCAGACGCGTGCACGGTGGGAACTTATGTTTTGTTTGTGACTCTCTCCTTACGACTGTTGCATAGAGCGCTCTTCGCACGTACCGGCGAATGGAATCGGTATGAGGTTTTTCTGCTTTTCCCATTTGGTCAAATGGTCTCTGGAGCGATGACATCCGGCGAGTCTTTTTTGGAAGCCTACCCACCGCTCGCGTTCCTGCTGCTTCTGATCACATTCATTCTGCCGGATATCCTGAGCAACGGCTGGAAGGAAAAGCTCTACACCAGCTTGCTTTTGTTCCTCGCGGTTGGTTCCTTCATTTCGAAGACTTCCCATCCGTACTACTGGCATCACTACAATGACCGCGGGTTCTTCTTAGCGCGGCAATGGTATCAGCACCCTCAACTTGGCCCCATGTACATCGAGACGGCGCAATTGGATTTTATGCAGTCGCTCTGCTCACAGATTGAGCCATCTCAGCATACTGAACTGTTGGCAATGCCTTGGCCATACCCCAACTACTTCTGCAACGTGGCCCCTTGGCATGGTTATGTTCAAACCTGGTATGACACAAGCAGCAAGGCGACGATCGATCACCTAAGAGAAGAACTGCAGGAACACCCGCCGGAGTGGATTGCATATCAGCGTAGCTTTGACATGATCGGTGCCCACGAAATCACCTTTAACAACAACAAAAGGCTGCCCCACCGCGACATGGATGACGACATCGAAGCGAAGCTTCGCTCAAACCAATGGACGCTCACATGGCAACGGTGCTTCGGCGGTGCCGACTGGCTACTTATTCATACCCGGCCGGTTCGCTCCGGTGAACCAAGTGACGTCCTTTTACCTTCCAACGACTATGTCAATCTCTGTTCCCGGACGGGCTACTGGTAACCGGCCGCAAGAGCCAACCACCTATCCGGAACGAGGGTGGCTTTGCAAAAGCAGGATCAGCAGGCGCACCGTCAGCGTCCAACGGATGACGCAACAAAAGGTAGAGCAGCGCGGCCAGAGCAACACATTTGAGTTGACCTGAGATCCTCACGTTCATGTAGTAGAGGTAGCCTTCAGGCGACATGATGATTGCTAACAGGCCAAACATTTGAAAAACCGGCTTTGTCGCAAGGCCACCCCGCATGAGGTAGAGCACGAGGAACGCCCAGGCAAAATACAAGTGAATAAGCGTGTAATCGTACGACACGGGGGGGATAAGAATGGAGATAACGGCGAGCGCCGCGATCCTATTCGTTTCCGGCATCCAGTAAATGCGGAAGAGATACAGGCAGACTCCGGCGACTGCCATAACGATCATGTAGCCAGTGAGCAGGTGGTAGTTTCTCTGAACGGCGGTCGGACCGGGCAGGAACAAAAATGCTTTGATCAGGCCCAGAAGAGAATGATCAAAGCCGTAACTGGCGCTTTCAATCAGATAGGTTCGTGTAAAAAATTCCAGGCCGGCCCGGATGCCCGCGCGTGCTGCTCCATAGGTTGGCCCGACGACATGAAGACAAATTTCATTCACCAGAAGCCCGGTGACTACCCCGAGAGCGGCCTGCCAGTACTTCTTGCGCGAGATCAGTAGGCCAAAGAAGATGAAGGGGTAGATCTTTATGGCGATTGCAGCTCCGAAGAGGAGAGCGGACAAGGTATATCTTCCGCGACCGTAAGCAAAGAAAGCGGCGACCAAGATTGCCCACAGTGCTACTTCGATGTTGCCGCGCTGCCACTCAAACCAGAACGGATAAGAGGAAAGCAGCGTAAGCAGGACCAAGGGAAAAGCCCAGAACCACCTCAGTCCACGCTTGACGAGAGCCCAGCCGAATAGCAAGGCGACACATACCGGGGTGCCGACAGCAAAAGCAAGGAATGCCGGAAGAGGACGCGGAAAGAGCCCGAAGAAAAATTCATAGATAAGCGCGGCCGCCGCCGGATACGTGAAGGGCCAGCCCTCATGCCTGTCAAAAAACTTCAGGGAGTGGAAGTGCGAGAAATTGATACGGAAGATTGTAAAGTCGCGAAATGGTTCAGCGAAGATCAGCGGCATCCATTGATTTGGATCTGTGCTCCCCACGTGGATCCAATACTGGCCGCCAAGGAACACGGCCAGCCACAGCCCTGCGCTGATTGAGAGAAACAGCAGAGCGGGTTTGAAGACCGGGAGGGTGCGACGGGAGGGCTGGGCAGCCGAATTTACGGATGGCAGAGAGTTCATAGCGTGATCTAAAGACTGTACTGCACCAGAAGTCGCTGGGCGACGTAGGGCATTTACGCGCCGCATTTGCGCGGAACGCACTCCGAGCCGAAGACAGTTCACCATAACTCTGGAGCGGTATAGCTGCCCCAAACCGCAGTCGGTGCGCTACACTATATTAAATTAGCCTTTCAGGTGAACTTGCCAAGCGCAGGCCAAGCCGAAAGCGATTGGACCGAAGACAATGCCAAAACTGAAAACCCACTCGGGAGCAGCCAAGCGCTTCTCGAAGACCGCGTCCGGCAAGATCAAGCGCGGTCAGACGAAGAAGCGTCACATCTTGACCACGAAGACGACCAAGGTTAAGCGGAAGTTGACCGCGCAAGCCTACGTCTCCGACGGCGATCACGCCAAGGTCAGCCGGATGATTCCCTACGCCTGATGCAGGCGTGTCGATCATTCTGTCCAGCCGCATGCGCAAGCATGCAACGGTCCGGGAACGCGTAGATGGACCCTCGGCTCACTCCTAGAGTCAGCCGACATGAGACAGAAGGCAGCAAGCGTGTGAAGAGGCCCGGTGTGGCTGCCAAGCCCACCATCCTTACCTCCAGCCGCTGAAACAACCTACGCAGAACGAAAAGGAGAACACCCAATGCCCCGCGTTAAACGTGGCACAAAGCGAAATGACCGCCGCAAGAAGATCCTCAAGCGCGCGTCCGGATACTTCCTCACCAAATCAAAGCTCTACCAGGCAGCGCAGGAAGCCGTCGAGCGCGGACTCAAGTTCGCCTACATCGGCCGCAAGCAGAAGAAGCGGCAGTTCCGCTCGCTCTGGATTGTGCGCATCGGCGCGGCAGCCCGCATCAACGGCATGAGCTACTCGACCTTCATCAGCGGCCTGAAGAAGGCCGGCAACGGGCTGGATCGCAAGATTCTGGCCGACATCGCCGTGCATGATGCCGCGGGCTTTGCGTCCCTTGTGGGTGTCGCCAAATCTGCAAATGCAGCAGCGCAGAAGATTACCGCGTAAAGGCCTTTGTTCACGAAAGGGCGCAGCTTTGGCTGCGCCCTTGCTCTTTGCGGTCTAACTCGCGCTCCGAAAGCCTAGCGCGTGAAGGTAAAAGAACCAACCTGCAAGCGTGAGCCCCATGGTGGCAAGGGCACCAGCCATCACCCACCAGCCCTTCTTCGTGAAGGTTGGCTTTCCTTTTGCATTCAAGCGGCGCAACTGTCCGTCACGGATGTCTGTTACGAGCAGGATCAATGCCATGTACAGGCAGATGGGCGGCAGCAAGATGCCTTTGACGTAATACTCCAACTGCCCGGTCTGCATGGCTGTGTGCACCGGCAGGTACATGAAGAAGTAGGCGCACGCGGCACCCAGCAACAGCATCACGATGCCGCCGATGGTGCGCTTGCGTGCGGCCGGGTCTGAGGAAAGAATCTGCTCGTCCATGGTGTACCTGTAGATGCAAACTCCTCGCCGCGTGTTGAGTGTTTCTAGAGCTTGGGCGAGCCCACCACCTCAAGCCCTGCGCTCAAGATGCCGCGGAAAGACAGCCGGTACGCAAAGATCAAAAAGATCTCAAGCACCGCAACGACGATCGCGACCGGTATACCCTGCGGTACCAGCAACGCGTGAAAGAGGAAGATGTTCACGACGATGGGCGCGAGGATCGTGAGGCCAAGCGGCACAAACCGGCCCACCAGCAGAAGCAGGCCGCCAATCACCTGCAACAGGCCGACCACCTTCATCCAGCCCGTTACGGCGAGGATGCGGCTGAGTTCGCCGGCATCGCCTGGCATCGGAGGCTGCTTGTAGAACTGCAGGATCAGGTTCGCTCCAAAGAAGAGGAACACAGCGCCAAGCAGGATGCGGCTGACGAGAACGGCGTATTTCATGTGACTCTCCCGGTAACACCGACCGCGCGCCTCTGCAACGGCTCGCACGGGCATGGTACGTGCGTTTAGGATGCAGCAGAAACCGGCAGAGCGGCAGAATATTCATGATGGAAAGTTCACGGTTCGAGCACGCCCGGCAGACGCTGCTGCAGATATCGCGCGTGGCGGAGACGCTGCAGTTCGGCGACAACCTGGTCTACTGGACGCTCGATAAGGCCGTCGGCGGCAAGATGTTCGCCATCATGGACACCGAGGCCGGGCAGGGGCACGTGCTCGCCTTCGCCGCAGGTCCGGTGCGTGCGCTCGAACTGCTGGAGGTCGAAGGCGTGAAGCCGGCGCCGTATCTTGCGCGGGCACACTGGGTGGCCGTTGAGGACTGGAGCGTCTTCAGCGGGGCCGAGATTGCGCGTGAGCTGCTGGCGGCGCACGCCTACATCTTCGGCCGCATGCCGCCCCGCGTGCAACGTCTGCAGGACTTGCCGACGAAGGAATATCGCGCCCTCGTCCGCGAACGCCGTGCAACCGGGAGCAGCAAAGGCGGCAAGCTGCGCGCTTGAGCCGGCCAACGCGCATTTGTCGGTAAGGAACAACACGCCCACTCGCCCGTAGACACCGGCCTGCAGGTCACGCCTCGCACCGCTTCGCGCATCTCAAGCTTTGAAGTGCTGCCGGTGCGGCACGCCAAGGGAGGCTGTATGCCCGTCGATATCTTCAGTACGCAATCGCGCGAGTCCACTTGGCAGCGGAACGGCCGATGGCTGCTTGGCGCGGCCATGGTCTTTGCGGGCATCTCGCACCTGACGTTTGCACGCCGTGCCTTCCGCAAGCAGGTGCCGCAGTTTGTGCCAGAGATCCTGCCCGTCAGCATTGATCAGGTGGTCGTGTGGTCCGGCGTGGTGGAGATCTCCGCGGGTAGCGCGCTGTTGCTGTTGCCGCAACAGCGCAAGGCGCTTGGCTGGATTCTAGCGAGCCTGTTTATCGCAATCTTTCCGGGCAATCTTGCCCAGTGGCGGCACCATCGCTCCGCCTTCGGCCTGGACACCGACACGAAACGCTTCTTGCGCCTTCTCGGGCAGCCGGGGCTCGTTGCCCTCGCGCTCTGGTCTACGGGTGCCTTGGAGAGCGGCGACCGGCCAAGGCTGGGCAGCTAAACGCATCTCAGAACACCCGAGCGGTAAGCGCCGTCTTAACGAGGACACTGTGGCACGAGTTTTCATCACCGGCTCCTCCGACGGCCTTGGCCTCATGGCGGCACGGCTGCTTCTTGAGCAGGGCCACGCTGTCGTCGCGCATGCGCGCAGCGAACAACGTGCGGAGGGTACCCGGCGCGAACTGCCTAGTGCTGACGACGTGCTGGTCGGCGACTTCGCCAGCCTCGATCAAACACGCACCCTGGCAGAGGCGGCCAACCGGATTGGCACCTTTGACGCCGTCATCCATAACGCCGCCATCGGCTACAAAGAGCGGGCGCGCAAGCTCACGGCAGACGGCCTGCCCGAAGTCTTTCAGACGAACACGCTGGCGCCTTACCTGCTGACGGCGCTGATGCACCGGCCCAGGCGGCTGGTCTACGTCAGCTCTGAACTGCACCGCAAAGGCAAGCAGGAGCTGGACGACTTCCTGTGGGAGCGGCGCACCTGGAACGGCAGCCGCGCCTACTCCGACACCAAGTTCCACGATGTGCTGCTGGCGTTTGCCTTTGCGCGCCTCTGGCCTGACGTGTTGTCGAACGCGATGGAGCCCGGCTGGGTGCCGACAAAGATGGGTGGCCCGAACGCATCGGGCGACCTTGACCAGGGCCATCGCACACAGGTGTGGCTCGCCACCAGCGACGATGCGGCAGCGACGGTGAGCGGCGGATACTTCTTCCATCTGCAGCCACGCAAGCCTTCGGCTGCAACGGGCGATGTTGCGTTGCAGGACGAACTGCTCAGCACCTGCGCCCGGCTCTCCGGCGTCTCGCTTGCAACGTAAGGCATGCTTCAAAGACGCCAAGGCTTCCCACATGTGCGCCGAGCGACCAAACGTCGCGAAAGATTGCACACGAGCGCACGGCCGCCTGCGAGAGAACCCGGCAACTCGCTACTCTTGACCTGTGACATATAGCGACTGGAAGCAGATCTCTGACCGGGAACAACTTGCCGCAACACTGCGGGACCTGCTGCCCTACCTTCGCGAGGAGACCGTCTACAGTCCCACGCGGGGTGGACGCGAAGCTGCCCTGGCGACCCTGGCGCAGATCAAGCCGGAGCCCTACCAGCGCAGCCGAAACTTTCTGTCAGGCGACGTCACCCGGCTTTCGGCGTACCTGCGGCATGGCGTGCTGACGCTTGCGGAGGTGCGCGACTACGCACTTGAACAGGTGAGCAATCCGGCACACGCGAACAAGCTGATCAACGAGTTCGCCTGGCGCGACTACTGGCAGCGGCTCTACGTGGAGCTGGGCGAAGCGATCTGGCAGGATCGCGAGCGCTACAAGACCGGCTTCACGGCTGCGCAGTACGACGATGCGGTACCGGCGGAGGTCGTCACCGGGCAGACGACCCTTGTCTGCATGGACAGCTTCAGCAACGACCTGCGAGCGACGGGGTATCTGCATAACCACGCGCGGCTTTGGTTCGCGTCGTACCTCGTGCACTGGCGGCGAACGCGCTGGCAGGCCGGTGCGCGCTGGTTCCTGGAGCATCTGATCGACGGCGACCCGGCGAGCAACAACCTGTCGTGGCAGTGGGTCGCCTCCACCTTTGCGAGCGCACCGTACATCTTCAATCGCGAGAACCTGCAGCGCTACACCGACGGCGTCTACTGCAACACCTGCCCTCACGCAGAGGCGGGCACCTGCCCGTTCGATCAAAGCTACGAGGCGCTTGAGCAGACACTCTTTCCGCGTCTCCATAGCCGTGTCGATGAGGATGCCGCTCCAGTTACGCCGAAGACCTATGCGCCTCCGGCCGAAAGGCCTTCCACGCGCGTGCCTGCGGGTAAAGCGCTGGTTTGGCATCACACGGACAGCCTCAACCCCGCAGCTTCCATGCTTGCGCAGCACGCCGACTCACCAGCCACCTTCATCTGGGACACGGGCTGGCTCCTGCCAAATCGCATCTCGCTCAAGCGCGTTCTGTTTCTCGCCGAGTGCCTGCAAGAGATGCCGGGCGACATCGATGTACGGGTGGGTGAATCGGCCACGGAGTTGCTCGCGGCTGCGCGGGCGGCGCAGGCCGATTACGTCCTCGCGCAACGCACGCCGGACCCACGCCTCATCGCCGCGACCGCAGAAGTCGCGAAGCAGATGCCGATCGTCTGGTTTGATCCGCCACCGTTCGTTGAGGGCTCACGCGGCTTCGACCTGAAGCGCTTCTCGCGCTACTGGAAGCGTGCGCAGGACAGCGCCTTGCGTCCGACGCGTGCGTGAATCACGGCATCATGCGTACCAAAGCGCTTCAATTTAGGTGCGTGATGACGTCGAGGTACCCCAGCAAGGGTGTGCCCCATGTCCGGATTTTCGGACATGGGAGCTTTGAGAGTCCCATGTCCCAAATGCGGGACATGGGGCACACGCATACACCGGCAGGGCAGAGTCTATCGTGCTTTGTCGAGCGCAAGGTTCAGTTGCAGCACGTTGACCCGCGGTTCGCCGAGAAGACCGAACTGCCGCGGCGTGACGTTGGCTTGCACCATCTCCGTCAAGCGCTCTTCCGCAAGATGACGCTCACGTGCGATTCGCGGCACCTGGTAGAGGGCCGCGGCGGGCGAGATATCCGGGTCAAGGCCGGAACCGGAAGCGGTGACGAGGTCCACCGGGACGGGCTGGCCCGCTTCTGCCTCGGTCTTCACACTTGCATCCACACGGCTGATCAGGCTCTTGCTGGAAGGCCCCAGGTTTGAGCCGCTGGACGCACCGGCATCGTAGCCGGTACCGGCGGCTGAGGGACGGCTATGGAAGTAGCGCGCTCCTGTAAACGGCTGCCCGATGATGCCTGAGCCGACCACCTGCCCATCCCGGCTGACGAGTTGGCCGTTGGCCTTGTTCCGCATCAGCAGCTGGGCAATACCGGTGATGGCCAGCGGGTACACAAGGCCAAGCAGCACGGCCGTGATGACGGTATACAGGCAGGCGGTGACGATCTGTTTCTTCATGGCTTTCTCCTTATGCCAGGTGGATCGCGACGATCAGCATGTCAATCAGCTTGATGCCAACGAACGGCACGATCATGCCGCCGACACCGTAGACGAGCAGGTTGCGCTGCAGCAGCGCCGCCGCGGAGAGCGGCCTGTACGAAACACCGCGAAGCGCCAGCGGGATGAGCGCAACAATGATGAGTGCGTTGAAGATGATCGCCGAAAGCACTGCCGATTCCGAGTTGTGCAGGTGCATGATGTTGAGCGCGTTCAGCACCGGGAAGACCCCTGCGAACATGGCGGGGATGATGGCGAAGTACTTCGCCACGTCGTTAGCGATGGAGAACGTCGTGAGCGCGCCGCGCGTCATCAGCAACTGCTTGCCGATGGCCACGATCTCGATGAGTTTGGTCGGGTTTGAGTCGAGGTCGACCATGTTGCCG
>CAXTJS010000057.1:0-14383 GCA_964244605.1 uncultured Terriglobus sp.
ATTACCACGCCGGCGAAACCTGCCAGTCCCAGGTGGAAGAGCACAACGAGCCACGCAAGCGTAGCCACCATCAGCAAGTGCATGCCGCGTGCAAATCGAAACGCGCCCACAAGACCGAATGCCTGCGGAATGCTGTTCAGCCCGTTCGCCTGATCGTGCTCGAAGTCCTGGCAGGCGTAAAGCACATCAAAGCCAGCCACCCACAGCAGCACCGCTGCCGTGAGCACAACGATGCGTGCATTAAGAGTGCCGCGGACCGCGATCCATGCCGCTGACGGTGCGATGCCAAGGGCAAGGCCAAGCACCAGGTGCGACCAGCGCGTAAGGCGCTTCATGTAGCTGTAGGCCAGCACTACAGCCAGTGCCACAGGTGCCAGCAACAGGGTAAGCCGGTTGAGCATGGCGGTACCAAGAAGAAATACGGCACAGCACACCACGACAAAGGCGGCTGCAAAACTGCGGGAGAGCGCACCCGCCGGGATGGCGCGCATCGCCGTACGTGGGTTGGCCCTGTCGATCTCCGCGTCAACCAGACGGTTGAAAGCCATTGCCGCGCTGCGTGCAGAGACCATGCAGGCAATGATCCAGAAGAGCACATGCAGAGGCGGCCAGCCGTTTGCCGCGAGCACCGCCCCGGTAAGCGCGAAGGGCAGCGCGAATACGGAGTGCTCCCACTTGATCATCTCGAGCGTGACACGCGTGCTCTGCCAGGTGCCGGTCATTAACGCCATAGGTCAAGTCTATGGCCAGAGTTCTGGAGCCGCATCAGCAGAAAGGCGCGTGAGCAGAAGCTCGCGCGCCTTCCCGAAGTGTGCTGGGCTACTCTTTGCCGGAGCCGCGACTCGCAACCTGCAGATCGTTCGTGACCTTGAAGGCCCCTGATACTCCGTTCGCACGAATACCGGCGGCATCCTTGTCCGCCTGTCGATCCACCACACCGGTAAGCGTGATGTTCCCGTTCACGACAGTGATGCGGATCGGCTTGGCCGGGTCGAGCGCATAGCGGTTCAGCGGGCCGAAGCCATAGATGGAGCGAGCCGCTTCAAGGCGGATGCGGTCATCGTTCGGCGAAAGCGGCGCGACTTCGATGTCGTCTACCACGTCCTTCACGCCCGGGTAATGCGCCACCAGCGACACGGCCGAGTCCTTATCCGTAGGACCATACGCTGTGCCGCTCAGGGTTACCACGCCGTTCTGCACGCCGACGTTGAAGCTGTTGAAGGCCGTCGTGCCGTAGCCGACGCGGTCGTAGGCGAGCTTCTCAGCTAGCTTGTTACGCAGCTCGATGTCGGAGACGGTGCCCTCGCTGCCGCCCGCGACCACGATCTGATTGCTGACAGCGACGACGCCCTTCTTGTGGTGGATCTTGTGCTCGGCATCTTCTTTGGTGGCGTACACATCAACCGTGCCGTTCAACGTAACCATGCCGTTGTGCACGGTAGAGGTGACGCCACTAAAACGCTTCGACTCGAGCGAGTGCTGCACCTCCGCTTGAATTTGGGAGTCGCCGGTCTGCGCCATGGCAGGCCCGGCTACCGCCAGGCCGAGCAGAGCGACGGCCAAGGTTTTGCCAGAGTTGAAAGTTGTCTTCATCGTTCTCTCCTGGGCCGTCCTGTGACTGGCCCGTACCCAGATAGACCCGCCCTCTTAAAAGCGGGTTGCGTACTGCGGCAGACACAATAGCGCCAAAGCGCGTACCGGCGAAGTGAGTGCTACTTGTAGCGCTTCCGGATCTTGTAAACGACTGAGAAGACGCCGTTCTCGTCGCGCGTTGCAACGACAGCCACGTTGTCACTCACCTGATACTGCGCCTGAATCAGCTGCCGTGAGGACGAATTCACACTGGTTGCGAACGTCACGGTAATCTTCGGCGTGAGTTGCTGCTCCACGGTGATACGCGCGGATGAGGTACCCAGTGAGCCCACGTAGGCAGGATCGATCTTGACCTTGCCGGCACCCCCGAAAAGCTTGTTCACGCGATTTGAGACTGTGGCGTTCAACGCGCCGCCGAGCAGGGCGTTCGTCGTTGGATCTTGGCCCTGCTGCTGCAATTGCTGCGTATTGATGGACGCCTCTTCCTGCGTGCGGCCCAGCGCCAAGAGGTTGAAGATGTCGCCCTGCGAGAGCGGCGGCTCAGACCGGTAGCTCAGCTTCGGGTTCTTCGACGTGCCGTGCACGCCGATGGTGACGTCGTAGTTCTCAACGCGAGCCGTCGCATCGATGTCGACCACGGGGTCGATACGGATCGGGTTGTTGAAGTAAATCTGGCCGCGTTGCAACTGGTACTTGGTGTCGTTAAAGGTGGCCGAGCCGTCCGTGAGCGTGATTTTGCCCAGCACGGAGGGTACGGCCGCGGTGCCGCGCAGCGAAAGATCGACCGTACCAGCGAGGCGCGCGTAGCTGTTCTGGAAGTCGAGCGATGGCGACGACTGTACCCGCACATCCAGCGCGATCTTGTTCAGCAGCGAGTCAGGATCGGGTGGTGCCGAGACATCGCCTGCTCCGCCCGCGATGGAGCCGAAGTCGAAGGTCTGTGCCAGGCCGAAGCGCGTGATGAGCACATTGCCCGTGGCAGAAGCGCCATCGCCGTCGCCCTGCAGGCGCACGTTTGCGTTTGCCGTTGCGGACACACCGTAGTAGCGCACGCGCACTGCCGTTGCGGTGAGCGTCAGGTCAGCAAAGAGGCCGTCGCGGAACTGCACAAAGCCGGCAGCCTTGACGCGACCGCCACCGGAGTACGCCGTCAGGTCGTCGATGACGAGTCGGTTTTCCGTGAAGGAAGCCGTGCCGTTTATGTTCGACAAGCCATTCGGAATCTCAGCATAGGCGAGGTTCGTGTTGGCGAAGGTGACCTTGCCGCCAAGGATGGGCTTGGCCGTGGTACCGGTCGCGGTTACGTCGAGCTTGATCTCACCCGAAGCGATGATCTCTGTGTTGAGACGGTGCGCGATGGCGACATTGACGGTGCCGTTCGCCTTGGCATCGATGCGGCCGCCGGAAGCCGGCAGCGGCGAGCCATCCGCGCTGAAGACCTGAGCGGAACCTGATGCAGTCAGGTCCGTTTCCGGGCCGACGATGTGCAGGTTCTCCAGTTTCGCGATGCCACCCGCAAGGGAGCCGCGTACCGGTTCGGCACTGTGGAAGTCGAGTCCCTGCACCTTGAAGGCAAGTGGCGAGATGACGAGATTGCCCTGCAGCGCTTGCGGCTTCTTTGCCGGTCCGCTTACGTTCAACTCGCCCGCGATCTGGGAACTTGCCTCGAGCGTTGAACCGGTCAGCTTCAGCACCGGCGCAACATCCAGGTTCGTAAAGGTCGCGTGCGCCTGCATCGGGTAGTCGCCGGCAAGCTGCACCTGACCGGTGGCCTGGATCTTTGCGCTGAGCAGGTCGGAGTTGGCCGTGAGGAACACCACGTCGCGCTCGCTGCGCACGTCCGCATTCAGCTGGCCGATGGGCTTGCCCGTGTACGTGGCGTTGGCAAGCGCGAGGTGCGCGACCAGACCGGGCTCTGTGATGGTGCCGTTCGCATCCGCGGAGAAGGTAAGCACACCGTCCACCGGCGACTTCGCCTGCTGCACCGCCTTCAGGTTTGAGAGCCGGATGCTGTTGCCCTGCAGGTGCGCGCGGACGCGCTTGGTGGTCAGGTTATAGGCACCGTTGCCGTCGACCTGAACGCCCTGTGCCTTCACCTGCAGCGTGGTTGCCGTGACGTCCTGACCGCGCACGTTGACGGCGGCTGCTATGGCGTCAAAAGGCTGATCGTAGGCGACGCCGTTGCGCAGAGCGAGGTTCGCATCGCCGGTGAGATTGCCGAGTGTGCCCGTCACGTGGCCGTTGACGTTGAGGATGCCGGTAACGGGCAGCTTGCCCTGGCCCGCAATCTCAAGCACGTCGTGCACCTGCGCGTCGCCAAGTCGCACATCGAGGTTTACCTGCGCGAAGTCGTCAAAGGCATAGCTGGTACCGTGCCGGTTGACGATGCGGTGCGGCTTGACGGCGCCGGTGACATTCAGCAAGGCGCTGCCGCGGCGGATCGTTGACGTGGCCACGGTGACACCGGAAGGCGTGTACTCGGCATCAGCGACGACCGAGTCGATGGCGACGTCGCCCTGGCTTCCCAGATGCGCCTGCAACTGATTGGCCTGCAGATGGCCCTTCACGTCGATGTCAGCAAGTGGGCCTTTGACGGTGCCCTGGAAGTGCGCGTCGCCATGCAGCACCACCGGCAGCGCAGCGCTGCCCTTCTTGCCGTTCGTCTGATAGCCCGCAGCGTTCAAGACGGAGTCAAACTCGCTGAGATCGCGCAGGTCAGCGTTCAACGTGAGATTGGTGACATACCGCTCCAGAGCAAGCGACCCGGTCGCTTTAATGGTGCTGGCCGGTGTGTGCGCCTCAAGCTGCTCGATGGTCACCAGCTCGCCGGCACCCCGATACTGCGCCTTCACGATGCCCGACACTGGGATGTCCTGTGCCGCGCCCCGCCGCCGCACTCCTTGTGGCGCAAGCTTCAGGTCGGCGTTGACGACCACGGAACTTGGCAAATCGCTGGTCGTGCCTCCCCACTCCACGTGCACCGGACCATTGACGGCCGTGTCAAAGCCGAGGTCGGTGTACTTGCGCGGCTCCGTGACCTCATTGATGGTGCGCAGCGAGATATTTGAAAGCTTTACGTCGAGGTAGGCGTGCGCGCGCTGCGTTGGATCGATAGTGGGCGTGCCGGTAGCAGGCGGCTTCGCGTTGGCGATCTTTGCAGTCGCATTGACGGTCTTCTGCCCGGCAACGATGGTTGCGGATTGCGCGGGTGCATCGGACGGGATCTCACCCAGCCAGTTGTGAATGCGCAGGTCCCCGGCGATAGCACCACCCGCAGGTAGATTGAGCGCGATGGCGTTGAACAGCAGCTCCGTGGGCGTAACGCGTACGTCCGCACGGCCGTTGACGCCGCCCACGTTCACGTACTGATCGCGATACCCAACGTTGTGCAGTTGCGCACCGCCTGCAACGAGGTAGCCCTTCGGGCAGTCGGGGCTGGGCGGCAGGGCTTTGGTATCAGCGACTTTCTCCTTCGGATGGCGACGCTGCCAGAAGCGCGGCTTCTGCTGCGCGACCTGCGGCGTGACGGCGCAGGAGTGACCGGCGATGTCGAGGTCGAGCACACCTGCCGTCAGGCCGGGAAAGCCGCTGAGCACAGAGATCTGCGGGACTTCCAGATTGCCTTTGACCTGCACATTCCAGACCGGGTTATCGAAGTTCTCCACACGCGCATTTGCATCGATGTGGGAGCTCTTGCCAGTGTCGAAGCCGATCTCCTCAATCGCAATGAGCTTGCGGCCCAGTTCCGCCTTGACGTTCAGCCGCGATTGCGCCTCTGGCATCTGCTGCATGCGTGTGCGCAGGTCGCTGATCCCAATGGTGACGCCGTAGTGGTCGCTCGCCGTGATGTAGCGCACGTTGACGGCAAGATCGTTCGCCGCGAGGTCGAACGGGATGGCGCGATCATTCAGCAGCACCGTGCCGTTGGCGAGTTCCACCTTGCTTGCCTGCAGGTCAAGCAAGGTGTCGAGCACGGGTTCGTTTGAGGTGCTCTTGGTCTTGGGAACGGGCTGGTTTGTCGTGCCGTCCTTGTTGATGATGAGGTGGACTTGCGGCCGGTCCACGTGCAGCAGGGCCAACGTGATGTACTTCATCGCGCCGGTGCTGTTGGTCGCGTGCGCGAAGAAGTTCTTCAGCGTGACGCGGACAAGGATGCGGTCTGCTGCAAGATACGGCGCCTGGCCCGGTCCCTCCAGCCCGTGGATAACGAGGCCATCGGCCTCAACGGCCAGATGCCAGAGGCTGAAGTGGATCGCCTGCAGGTCAACCTTGCCGCCAGTCGACTCCTCAAGTGTGGAGACGAGCGTGCTGCGGACGCGATTCTGGAAGTTCTGCGTGGTGGAGTAAATTGCAAGCCCGCCGAGGACGACGAGCAGCAGCACGAACAGCGAGCCCAGCGTAATGAGCACCGCGCGTAGGGCTCGGCTCTTCTTCGGAGTAACGTTCGCGTCCTTGCCTGAGGCTTTGCCCGGCTTCTTTTCCGGGTTCTCTGGGTTTGGGTTTTCCGGGGTAAGGAGTGCCATCAGGGTGCCTCCTCGCCTTGCTTCAGGATGCGGACGCTGCCGCTCTCGCGCAGGCTTTTGAGCCACTGGTCGAGCAGCGCGCTTACCTTCTGCTGCAGCAATACTTCCTCGATGCGCGGGCTCAGGGTAGCAAGCGACGGTGCCGTCACATGCTCCTTCTGGTACTGCGGAAGCATGGTGCCGGTATAGAAATCTTCAATCTGCTTGTCAGAGATGCGGATGCCGCTGCGGAAGCGCTGCTCGATGAAGCGCAGTACCTCACTGCGCAGACGCAGGCGGGCGCGCAATTCGTCTTCGGTAAAACCGGCGCTCTCCAGAAAGGCCTTCCAACCAGCGTCAGAGGCGCAGTCTGCGCGAACACAGGCGGGCAGGTCCTTGCGCAGATCGGACTCTTCTTTTGCGACCTCTGCATCGCCAACTTCCGGTTGCGGTTGCCGAATCTGTTGCAGGATGAGATCGCGGTCAATCAAACGTGTAAGCGCCTGATCGCGTGCGGTGTCGCCTCCGGTGGTGCGGTAAGGATAGAGCTTGCTGAAGCGCTCTTCCTCCTCGATGTCGCTCTCCAGAACGATGTCGCTGTTCACGATGGCAACCAAACGGTCAACCACGTCGCCGCGCTCCGCGGGCCGCTTGTTCGCGTCCGCCTTTGCCTGCTCCTGCGTGGCAGGCTTCTGCTGCTCCGCAGACTTTGGCGCGATTGATTGTGCGTCAAAGCGCGCACAAGCGCAGAACATCGCGAGGGCGAACAAGAATGGCCGGAGCGTCGGGGAGGTTGGCTGCATTAGAAGCTCTGTCCGATGGAGAAGAAGAACTGGATATGACCGGCCTGACCGACCGAGTGATTGGGCGTCGCCTGTGAGTAGTCGTCGATGATCGGGTAGATGGGCGGGTTCAGGTTGTAGCTCAGATCCACGCGTACCGGGCCCACGGGCGTGTGGTAGCGCGCGCCGAGCCCAATGGCGTGCGAGAAGTAGGCGAAGTCGCAGTTGCCGACAGTTGTGAAGCCGGTCACCTGACGGCACGTATTCTCATTCGGCTGGTGGAAGCGGCCGAACGAAGGGCCGATGTCGCTGATGTGCAGAAACGCATTGCCCATGTCATGGAAGGCGACAAAAGAGACGCTGTCGCCGACAACCGGCAGCACCGGCGCGGGCAGCCGCAGCTCCAGCGTATTTACGAAGACCGCCGTGCCGCCTACCGGGTATCCGGTCGTGAGGTCGCGCGGGCCGGCTGCGTTGATACCGAAGCCGCGGTGCGATGTCGCGCCGCCTGCATAGAGGCGCTCAGGCAGCGGCACCGGATCGCAGGACGCATTGATGTTCAGCAGTGCACCTTCACATCCGGTAACGCCTGCGTTCGGGTTCGCACCGGTGACGTTGATGAAGCCGAAACGCGTGTTGCGCGCAAAGGTGTAGCGGTGCTTCGCCGGCCCGAACGAGTAGTAGGTGGAGTAGGTTGTGTCCAGCCGGTTAAAGTTCGTCTGCGAGCCGAACGCCGAGTTCGACAGGAACTCCTGCACGGACAGGTACTGCCCCTTGGTCGCATCCAGCGGGGATGGGTTGCGCGTGTCGTGGAACCAGGTAAAGCCCGGGCCGCCCACGCGCACCGGCTGCGAGAGCAGCGGGATCAGGTTCGCGGTGACCTGCAGGCTGTTCTGGTCAACGGACACGCGACGGTACTGGAAGTCGTAGATGAAGGTGTCAGCCTTGGGCACCTTCTGCGTCACACGAAAGAGGCCCTGTAGCGTACTGGCCTGAAAGGTGGAGATGTTCTGCACGTTCGAGTACCCGCCGCTGACCTGCGCCGTTAAGTTCGGGTTTCCGAGGAAGCGCGGCGCCTGCAACGTGAGCGTCGCGATGCGCTCGAGCAGGCCATACGTGGTGTGCAGCGTGATGGACTTGTCGGTGCCGAAGAGGTTGATGCGGGTCACATCCGCCGATACGCGGAACGATGCGCCAGTCTTGCCGGAAGCGCCGCAGTTGTTGCCGGTGCGGCCGTCGCCGAGCGAAGCCTGCGCACGGCAGTTTGCCTGCGGCGTGGAGAGCTGGGCTTCAAAGCCGGCACCGTAGGTTACGTCCCAACGCTTGGCCTCGGAGAGCTGTACCAGCACGTTCTTGCGATCCGTCTGCCCGGCAGGATTCTGCACTGCCACGTTTGCCTCGCTGAATAGCGCTAGGTCGTAGTAACGGCGCTGCATTTCGACCAGGGCCGACTCATCCAGCGGATCACCGGCCTTCAGGCGAAGCTGATCGGTCACGAGCTTCGGCTTCACATGAACCGGGCCTGAGATGAGCACGCGGTTCACGAAGACCTCTTCGCCTTCCGTCACCACGTAGTTCACATCCGTGATGGTTTGGTCATCTTTGCGGACGGTCTGCTTGACCTCAACGCGTGCCTGATCGAAGCCCTTCGATAAGTACTCCTGCAGGATGCCGTCACGGTCCGCCGAGACGGAGGCGAGCGCGAAGGGCTGGCTAGCCTGCGCGCTGATGAGCGACTGCATCTCCTCTTTGCGCGGATCGGCTACGCCGGTGAGCGTGATGTTGCCGAACTTCTGCTGCGGCCCTTCTTCGATGGCGATGTTGACGGTGATCTTGGCGACCTTAGCATCCTGATCGCTCTTCACTTCCTTGGCCGTGATCTTGACCTTCTGGAAGCCGTTGGAGCGATAGAGCGAAGTGATGGAGTCGGTGTCGTTTGACAGCAACACCGGCGAGAAGCGCCCGTTCTTTACGAACGCATCCGCCTTCACGATCTGCATGCGCTCCTGGATGGTCTCGGTGTCGAAATACTTGTTGCCGGTGATGTTAACCGCGTCCACCTTGTAGCGCTTGCCCGGCGTGGCCTGGAAGAGGACGGTCTGCGTCTCTGTGCTGGGTGGCGGCAACAGGGTGCCGTCAGGCGCGATGTTGTTTTCCTTTTGTGGCGGGTTCAGGCTCGCGTCGACGTTCGCGTCGAAGTAACCCTGCCGTACCAGAAACTCTCGGATGTTGTGCGCACCCTCGTTGAGCAGATCGTTGTCGACAGCGCTTTCTTCATAGATCGGCAGCAACTGCTTGCGACGCGCCTTGGAGACCTTCACGCCCTGGATGTCGATCTTGACCAGCGGCCCCTGCAGATCGCGAAAGCTGTAGTCGAGCTGCTTGCGGTCAGGCGCGTATTGGGATTTTTCAAGCGCAATGGCAGCCTCAAGCCGCTCGCGCTTCTGGTAGTACTGCCGCAGCCGCGTGAGCCCAGTTGCGACGGTGTCGCGCGTCACGCGGGTCTTGCTGTGGAAGTACTTGAGCGTCGTGTTGCGTGTGTTCAGCTTGCCGATATTGCGAAACTGCTCGGGCGAAATACCGGGATCGCCGGTCACCGTGACAGTGCCGACCAGCGCATGCGGGCCCACAACGACGTTGTAGGTGATGTCGACCTGATGGCCATCTTCAATGCGCTCCGTGCGTGAGCGCACGGTAGGCTCGTAATACCCGCTTTGCGCCAGCGCCTGCTTGATGCCTGCCTCGCCTGTGGCGATCTGCGTCTCGACAAAGGGCGTGCCCGGCTGCAGTTCTGTGGCGTATTCCAGGATCGAGGTGAGGCGCTCGGCTTTGACGCCCTCAATCACGATGCGCCCAACGAAGAAGCGCGGCACGCCTGCGAAGATCACGGCGACCCCGCCGTTCTCAGGCACGCTGCGCACCTGGATATCCCGGTAGCGACCGGTCAGGAAGAGCCTGCGTGTCGCCGCGCGCACTTTGGCAGGATCAAGGATGTCACCCTGCTTGAGACCGAGTTCAGTGGGCAATGTCGAGTCTGCGTTGAACACCACGCCCTCAAAGCGCACCGCGCTGATACGGCTTCCCCGCAGCTTCCAGATGCCTGCAGCCGCGGCATCGGCCTCCTGCGAGGCCTGCGCGTTCGCTGCTTTCTGTTCCTCGGTGGCAAGCGGCTGCGGAACAGCCTTGCCAGTGCTGCTGGCGGCAGGCTGTGCGGACTCCTGCGGTACGGGCGCGGCACCCTGCTGCGCGCCGCCGGGTGTGGGACTGCCAGCCGGCTGTGGGTTCTGTGCAACAGCACTGCGGCCAGCGAGCATGAGAAGGAAGGCTAACCAGGTCAGCTTTGCGACCGAGCCGCTTGGCCGGCGCGTCTTCCGATCTCCCAGACTCAACCGCTGCTGCAAATGCCTGCTCCAACTCATAAGACTTTTGTACACGCTGAAGGCGTACCGCTTCAGGCAAGTACGGTGTTTCTTGGCCGCATGCATGTGTAGAACTAATTGCGTGTAAGGTGTGATGCGGAAAGCGCCGCCCGGGTTAGCGTCAGCATGCCAGCCGTCGCTACACTGGAAGGATGGTGCCGGAAACGACTGCGAGTAGAAGCATGAGCGCAGCAGAGCAGGAACGGTATTCCAGGCAGGTGCTCTTCTCTGGCATCGGCCGCGAGGGCCAGCAACGCCTGCTCGCAGGGCATGTTGCCCTCGTTGGTTGTGGCGGAACTGGCGCCGCGTCTGCCGCCCTGCTTGCGCGTGCCGGCGTGGGCAAGCTCACGATTGTGGACCGCGACTTCGTCGAGCCGTCGAACCTACAGCGCCAGGTGCTCTTCACCGAAGAGGATGCGCAAGAAGCTCTGCCGAAAGCCGAAGCGGCACGCAAGCGCTTGCGTGCATTGAACAGCGATACCGAAGTCATCGCCCATGTGGCCGACCTGACGCCCGAGAATATCGCCGGCCTGTTGACCGGCGCCGACATCCTGCTGGATGCCACGGACAACTTCGAAACGCGCTACCTGCTCAATGACTTCGCAATTTCCATGCAGAAGCCTTGGATCTACGCCGCAGCGATTGGTAGCTACGCCGCTTCGATGAATATCCTGCCCGGCAGGCAAAGCGCGTGCCTGGCGTGCCTCTTCCCCGCGCCGCCAGCGGGCACGGCGGAGACCTGCGACACGGCCGGCATCCTCAACACGGCGGTCAACCTCGCCGCGTCGATGCAGGTGACTGAAGCGCTGAAGTATCTCTCCAGCGGCACGGCATCCATGCGCCGCACACTCTGGTCGATGGATCTGTGGACCGGTGAACACTCAGAGATCGCTGCAGACAAGCCTCGCAAAGACTGCCCTGTCTGCGCGGAGCTTAACTTCGTTCATCTAAGGGGTGAGAGCCGCCCACACATCACGCTCTGCGGCAGAAACTCGGTTCAGATCCACGAGCATGCCCGGCCCGTCGACTTTGCGGAACTAGCGGGCCGTTTGCAGCCTCATGGCGTCGTTCGTTTCAACGGCATGCTGCTTCGCTTCACCTGGCAGGCGTACACGCTGACCGTCTTCGCGGACGGACGCACGCTGGTGCAAGGCACGGATGAGCCGGTGAGGGCCCGCTCGCTGTACGCGCGCTTCATCGGCAACTGAACGCTGCTCAACAAAGCATTGCTTTGTGTCAGGTAGAAAACACAACGTGAATACAACCAAGCGGCGTTGCAGCTTCTCCCATGAAGTACCGCTCCCCGGCGATGCTTGGCACGTCTTTGCAGTCCTGTATTCTTGAAGCAAGGCATCGGTCGCGAAGCAACAACGAGAACCCAGCGCCAATCCCGGCGCGGCAGGATCGCGAGGCCATGCTCACACAGGTTTACGGAATGACTCAGACGAACTCGACGCCTCCCCCTGGGCTCTTTAAGCGAAACCCGCCCATCGCCGGTGAGGCCGATGCCCTGGAGCGCGCCAAGAACGGCGACCCGGATGCGTTCTCGAAACTCTATGCGCTGCACAAGCGGCGTGTGTACACCCTCTGCCTGCGCATGCTCGGCAACGTGTCTGAAGCTGAGGACATGACGCAAGAGGCTTTTCTGCACCTTTACCGCAAGCTTGGCTCATTCCGCGGCGAAAGCGCCTTCTCCACATGGCTGCACCGGCTGACTGTCAATCTCGTGCTGATGCACCTGCGCAAGAAGGGTCTGCAGCTGGTGTCGCTTGAGGAGACGATCAACCCGTCCGAAGAGGACGCACCGAAGCGCGACTTTGGTTCGCGTGATCCGCGCCTCTCCGGCTCGGTGGATCGCGTTGCGCTTGAGCGCGCTGTCGGCACCTTGCCTCCGGGATACCGCCTTGTCTTTGTTCTGCATGACGTAGAAGGCTACGAGCACAACGAAATCGCCGAGATGCTGGAGTGCTCCACCGGGAACAGCAAGTCGCAACTGCACAAGGCCCGCCTGAAGCTGCGCGAGATTCTGCGTCAAAATGAGCAGGCTGCCAAGCAGATGGAGGCGGTGCGATGATTGAGCACGACGAAAACAAGCCGTGGACCTGCGAAGAGTTTGAGAAGGCGCTCCCTGATCTTTTCGAACGCGCGCAGGGCGGCAAGCTAAGCGCTGACTCGCGCTTCGCCGAGATCCTTCGGGACTGTCCGCAGGCAGCGGAGTTAGTTCGTGATCTGGAGTACATCGCCGAGACGGCACGCATGCTGCTGGAGCCCGAGGTCGAGGGCCCAAGCTCCGAAGTCTGGTCCAACATTCAGAACAAACTCGGCGCAAAGACAGACTCAGGCCTCAACTAGGCTGATTTGTCGTTTCCGGCGCTGCCGGTGTACCCTTCGCAGGAGCTTATGTCACAACAGTTTCAGACCGCATCGTTTCCTTACCGCTACTGGTGGCCAGTAGCGGCAAAGGCAGATGTTGGGCGGCATCCTCGCACTTAAGAGGCAGCGCAATCCGAATCTACCGAGCCGCGACCCCGACAGGGCGCGGCTTTTGTTTGCACACGAAAAGAGCGGCAACAGACGGAGTCAGAGATGATGGCACCAGTATTGGAGAAAGCAGTGGACGACGCAGGCAGCATCGAGACAGGAGAGGCAGATCAACCCGCCTGGCAAAGCCGCCGCAACGATGCCGACCTCACACTGGCGTTGCCGCTACGTACGAATCTGCAACGCGTCGTCCTCACCGGCTTCATGGGTGCGGGCAAGTCCACGGTCGGCCGCCTGCTTGCGCAGATGTTGGACTGGCAGTTCATTGACGTCGACACTGCAATCGAGACAAAGGCGGGCATGACCGTGGCGGAGGTCTTCGCGAAGCACGGTGAATTCGTCTTCCGCCGCATGGAAACGTCTGCAATCGCCCATGCGCTTGGCGAGCGCCGCTGCGTCATCGCGCTTGGCGGGGGTGCACCGGAGGTGCTGGCCAACCGGCTCTTGCTTGAGCAGACACCACATACTGCCGTTGTTCTGCTGGAAGCACCGCTCGCCACCCTGCTGGCTCGCTGCGCAGCGCAGCAGGACGCGGCGGTGAGACCCAACCTGGCCGACCCGGCTGCGGCAGAAGAACGTTTTCAGTACAGAGCGCCGCTTTATCGCCGCTGCGCTCGTCACCGCTTCGCCACAGCAGGCCAATCTCCGTCACAAACCGTCGAGGCCATCCGGAACACCCTGTTTCTGTAGCGTGAAGTACGGCGCGATCAAACGCACCGGCATCGTATAGCGCATACCCGGAGGCCTCCGCTGAACGTCGCAGAAGAGTTTCGATCGAAGCGCAACGTCCGTGGGCACATCCTGTTCACCATCGTGGTTTTGTGTGTGCTTGGGCTGTGCTTCACGTTGCGGCATGTGTTGCAGATTCTGTACGTATCCGGCCTGTTCGCGGTGGTGCTTACCCCTGTCGTAAGGCGCATTGAGGGCCTGCATATCCGGCGGTACCAGCCGAGCCGTGTGGTTGCTCTGCTGATCCTCTTCGTTGGGCTGTTTACGGCGCTCACACTCTTCTTCTGGATCGGCCTGCCGCCGGTAGCCAATGATTTCTCGAACTTCATCAGCGATCTACCAAACCGCGTGCCCCAGATCGTCAGCAAACTGCAGGCCGTACCGGTCTTGAACAAGATTGATCTAAGCAAGGTAGCCGCAGAGGCACAAAACAGCTTGGGCGCGGTCGCCGCCTACCTGTTCACTTCCCTGCCCAAATGGGCAGAGCACCTTCTCGACATCCTCACTGCCGTCATTCTTTGCATCTACTTCATCCTTGAAGGTGATGAGGTCTATCACTACTTTCTGTCGCTCATCCCGCAGGACAAGCGCACACGTCTCGCGAACACGATGCTGCTCTCTGAGGAACGCGTTTCGAAGTGGCTGCTCGGCCAGTTGACGCTCATGGGCATCGTGGCGGTTTACAGCCTCATCGTTTTCGGTGCCCTGCACGTTCGCTACTTCGTGCTGCTGGGCATTCTCATGGGCATCACGAACATCATTCCGGTAGCCGGGAACCTCATAACCATCGTTTTGGCGATTCTGGTCGCCGCAAGCG
>CAXTJS010000058.1:0-14348 GCA_964244605.1 uncultured Terriglobus sp.
GAGCTCAGTCCAGACCTTCTTGATCTTTGCGAAGAGCTGCTGCACGCTACGCCTCCTGCAGATCCGGCGCGGGTGGGTTGAAGATCAGGCCGGCTGCCTGCGTTTTATGATAGGTGTCTATCGTGAGCACGATCACATCGCGGTTGCTGCCGAGCGCCGTGCCGTTGGCGGTGTAGCCCTCGACGGAACGATGAGCTCGTCATAAAGTTCGACGAGCGTGCGCTGTGCGCCCAGGAAGCGCGTGGTGCCCTTGCGGCCGCCCGTAACGCGCGAACGGCTGCTGTCACGGCTGTAGCGTCGCTGCTGCTCAACCGTGGGCACCTGGAAGGTGTGGATCAGGCCCGCGTACACGACGATGCCCATACCCTGCTCTTCACGCCCCATGCCGCGCGCAGGCGATGCGCTCCGCACCGAGCATCGCCGGGCCGCTCAGAGCAGCTGAGCCCTCGCCGACCTCAAAGAGCATGTCGGCAACCGCAGACCGGGGCCCTACCGGCAGCTTGCTCTGCCAGTTCGGGATGACGGAGAGTGGCTGATTGTCGGGGGTGGCGTACCCTGCACGGCGACCAGAAGCTTGCTCAAGAGGTCAAGGCGAGCACTGTCGTTCTCGGAGACGTTGACGATGGCACCGTCTTCGACTTTCTGCTCGACAACGACAGAGTCGAAGTAGGCGAGCCACTCCTCGCGCGTGATAGGCCCTACGGTGTAGGTGTAGGTTTGCAGGCCAACTGTGATCGGCAGGATGCGGTTCTTCTTCAGCTCAAGAGGCATGGGTGTCCTTCAGGTGTGGGATCGGTCAAGCTGTGCTGTTGCGAAGCGAGGTGAAGGACCCCGTTACTGCTGGGCGGCCGCGTAGCCCATGCGGCCTGCCCGAACTCCTGCGAAGGATGCGATGGGTAGTGCGAGAGGTGATTACGCTGGAGAAGGCCAGCGGCGGTTGATGGCTTCAACGATCTTGTTGGCAGCCTGCATGACACCGTGACTGACAGCCGCGATCTCCTCCGCCGAGCCGCTCTTGGTGTTCGTCGCGGTGACGATTGCGGCATAGTCCCGGAGCATATTCACACAGGCCCACATCGCCGTGAGCTGGCCGTCATCATTCGCCTCAGCCTCAAGCTTTTTGTGGCGAGTCGCCCCCGCCATCGAGGGCTTGGATGGCACGCTGCTGCAGAGACTTGATCTCGTCGAGATAGCCCTGTGCCGCCTTTTCCCAAGTCATAAGAGCCAAGGGCGCGGTTCTCCGGGCTCCCCTCGACCCCGGCGCAGTAGGCGCGGAGTTCTTCCTTGCTCATGTCGTCGCTTATTCACCCTTTTTCAAGGAAAAAGTCCGGCCGCGCTCCCACGCGACCGGGCGGAGCAACTAGGCGGCGAGCAGGTACGCCGAGGTGGAGTTGACGATCTTGCAGGTGATGGGCGCGATGCCCGCAGCCTGGTAGCAGGTGGTCTCGTCGACCTCGACGTTCCAGACGATCATGTCGTCTTCCATGCTCATCTTGGTCGTCTTAAGATTGTCCGAGGGAATGCTGATGGTGAGCTGGGCGGCGGGGCCGCTGTTGCCACGAGCTTGAACGCGGTGGGCGTGTTGTTGACCATGCGGGTGTACACATCGTCTACGTCCTTAGCGGCGATGGTGGACGTGAGCGAGAACTTGGGGCTGCCCTTGCGGTTGAACGCGCCGAAGAGTCCGGTACCGGTGGCGCGGCTTGCAGAGGTTTGCCAGTCGATCGTGAGCGTGCTGGTGAGCTGGCGGCCAAGGATGGAGACAGGTGCGCCAGGTCGCCGATCTGGTAGTCGCAGTCGGAGCCGAGGATGTAGGTTTCTGCCGGCACAGCGGGCAGCGGAGCCGTGACGCCTGGGATGAGGTAGCCGGTGCCTATCGATCGAACTCGCACTCGATGGCACCGCTCACCGGAATGGTGAGCGTGACGTTGGCGACGCTTAGATCCGGGACGTAATAGCTGAGGTCGTCCGAGTCCTTGATGTAGGCCGTTGTCGGAGTGGCCTGACGGGTGGACTCGTCTAACGCCATGGTGTGCGTGTAGGGCGCTGCGGCTCCGCTCACAGTGTCTTTGCCGAGCAGAAGCTCAGAGCCCAGCCGGCGAGCCAGTCGCTCAGCTCCGCCTTGACGCCGCTGATCTTGAGGTCCCACTGGGTGATCTGGCCATTGGTGGCGAAGTGCGTGCCTTTGCCGCTCATCATGGCGTCAACCGACGCGAGGGATTGCGGTCGATGACGGCCGAGCCGTCGAAGCGCTGCACACGCGTGACCGCGGCGGCAGAGCCCCAGCTCGACTGCTTGTTCACGCTCAGCACTAGCGAGCGGAGGAGTTTAATCTGCGGTTCGAAGTTGGAAGCCATGGCCAGTTCCGGTTCTCCTCAGCGTACGTGTCCGCATACTGTTGCTGGTTGATGGGAGCAGGTGCTACGGCGGCGCTTGCTGCTGTGGGCAGGAGCTCAAAGACTGGCTCCTCGCCGACACGCTGCAGCGACAGGAAGAAGACCCACTCCTTCCGCAGCACCTCGACCGGCTCGGAATCGGTGAACTGGTAGTGCGAGTGGGCGTTGGCAATGCGGACGTTCGCAGTATCGTAGGGCCGCTTGCCATCCTTACCCGGCTCGCCCCCCCCCCCCCCGCCTCGTCGATGCCTGCGGCCGTGAGCCGCACCATCACAAAATCCGGACGTGCCTTCGTCGTCGTCGTGTCTATTACTTCTCCCCAAACCTTGCATTGGCGCCATCGAATTGCGCGATCCCGGGCACGCGAAAGACGGCCATGTAGTACTGGTCGATGACCTGGTCTTCATTTATGACCGGCGATGCGCTCAGCAGCTCCAGCGGCTCGGTGAAGTGGCCGTCCGCGAGCTTTAGCTTGCGCCCGTGTAGCACTCCTGCACCTGGGCCAGCAGCTTGAGCGAGTCGAGCCGTTCATCGTTCTGGCTCCGAAGATTCTCGGAGTAGACCAGCGCGGCAAACTGCAGACTACCGTAGTAAGTGAGCTTCTGGTTGTCGCGGCCAACCGCTGTATGCCGCCTCAACGAAACGCACCCGCACGGATGAAGAGCGCAGGATGAGATCGCTGTTGTCTTCGAAGTCGCTGTTGCCAAGCGACGCCACGTCGATCGGCTGACCACACAGCACGGCCAGCGATGCGGAACCCAGCTCCACCATGGTCACGTTTACCTAGTCGATCTGCAGTTTGGTCGCCACTAGGCACCCGCCAGTCCGACGTCGTGAATGGTTTTGTTGTTCGCCATGACAGCGATGCGCTGCAGCCGCGCCGGATCTTCTGGCCGGAACACGATGTAGGGTCGCTCCGGGATGCTCTGGTGACGCCTGTGCGGCGCAACGCGCGATGTTTCGTCATGCCGAGATCCGGAGTCGTCTTCACCACAGTGCGGATGCGGCCGTGCTTGTCTGTCACTTTCACCGCCTGCTTGTAGACCTTGACCGGCGCGGCCCTTGCTGCCGTCCTTGCGCGCGAACTCCTTCAGCTCATACTTCGGTGCGAGCTTGACGGTGCGGAAGTGGCCTTTCACCTTCACGGCGCGATCTGCAAGCTTCGCCTGTGGCGAAAGTGCGCCACCCGTGCGATCACGCGATCCGAACTGCTGCACGGCCGCATAGACCAGGTTGGTACCGATGGACGCCCGAGCCGGTGACCTGGAAGTAATGCTGTTCAACAACGTGCCACTGCTCAACGAGCAGCTTATGACCACCACCGTACTTCTTCGGGTTGCGGGTAATCGTGCTTGCGGCCAACGGCACCCACGATCCTGCCGGCGATCCTTGCTCGCGGAAGGTGCGGCGCACGGAGACCAGCATCGCCAAGCCCATGTCGCGGTACATCTTTTCGCGGCGCTGCAGGTTCAGACGCAGCTTGCGCAAGGCGACAGTGACGCCTTCGCTGTTGACGGTGACGATCTCGCCAGCCATCAGGAGCCCTTCATATTGCTGTCTGAGAAGACCTGCGGCACACGCGTAACGACCGCCCACCGGAGCTGATCTGCGGGTCGAGCGACGCATTCTCCTGATCGAGCGATGCCTTGCCTGCGGCGATCTCTTTCAAGCTGGCAGTAGCTATCGACACGGGCGCTGGCATCGGCGTCACCGTTTCGCCTTTCACGTTTGCGGGCTATGGCTTCAAGGTGGATCTGCACCGCGCCAGGGAACACCACGATCAATGCCGTTGACTCGGTTGCCCGTGCACTTGCCGCCGCAGCCTGCCAAGCGAACGGCACGAACTGCCCCATGCTCGCCGGGCCGCAGGTCCCGCTGGCGCGCTACAGGGACAACCGGCCCACAGGGACCGGCTGGTGCCACAGGACCGCAAGGGCCGGTTGGAGCGGCTGGATCAGGCGGCTCCACAAACACGCCAGCGCACCTCTGCTCATCAGCGGCAGTAACATCTCGCTTGGCGTGGTCCCCACAAGTCTCGGCGGTACGACGGCGAGCGACGCCGTAACCGCATGTACTAACCTCGGTCTCAGGTCCATGGCGGTGCAGATGCGTCTGCCGTCGCGATCACCAGAGGAACTGCGACGCTTACGGGCCGCTCAGCCTCATGACTCCGGTGATGCCCAGTGCGGGGTCGTCCACAAACTCCCCGGTCTCTACCTTGTCTTCGCGTTACAACAACGGCGGCGGGTACGTCACGGATGGCTGGACGGCCCAGTCAATCATCTACAGCCTCGGCAGCACTGCGGTCACCGACGAGCTAACGCTCACGCATTCGAGCAGTTTTCCAATTTTCGAGTTGTCACGCGTTCCGATCTCGGCTACATCCTTCCAGGCATCGGTATCGACGGCACAGGCTTCAACTGGACCGCTGTGCTGCGCTCCGGTCAGCCAGTAGCGCTGGAGCAGATCTATGCCAGCTACAACCCAGGCCAGCCATCGGGCAAGTGGATCCAGCAGCACTACAGCACGACAACGGGGCGGCGCTTACGGCTTCGTGGATGGGCTGAGCGGGTACGTCGGTGGCGATAACCTCGTGTACTACGACCTGAGCGGCGGCACACTCTCGGGAGTGCTGAGCGGCAGCTTCTCCGGTTGTGCGAGGGAGCTTCAACGGGGCGTCGACAGGGATGTTTACCGGGACTCCGCACGATGTCTTGATCTACGCAAGGCAGGCGTTTGTCGCGGTCCAAAGCGGAAGTAACCAGATACCAGGGGGCAACGACAACCGCGTGGGCTACGCTCTGAAGCCAGCCGGGCACGAACGTCGCATGGCGTAGGACTTACTCACCGGCGGTGTCGTATGCAATCAACGACGCCGGGAGAATCAACGGCTCGACTTATATCGCACTAGTCGCTCAGAATGGCAGCGCCCCGCAGCTGCCGGGCGCTGCGCCAGCATATTGGTCGCGGCTCGCGCAAGGCGGTGCAGCTGGCGCACATGGGGCTAATAGCTCGACGGGCGCGACAGGGCCGGCTGGTGCTACGGGACCTGCGGGGCACAGGGCGTAGCTGGCACTGCTGGGCCTGCTGGCGCGACCCGCGCAAAGGGTGACACTGGTGCCACAGGTTCAGCCGGGCCGCAGGGGGGTGGCGGGCTTTGCAGGCCCACAAGGGGCGACTGGGAGTACTGGGCCGGCAGGCGCAACTGGTCCGGCCGGCTCGGCCGGTCCTACGGGCGCGACGGGTCCTGCATTCACACCTGATCTTGCAAGTGACCGAGGCATTCTATCCGGCACCGGAACAGATGGCGATGCAACCTGCAACACCCAGTTCCCGCCAGCAGCAGGCTACTGAGGCTTCTGCATGTTCTCCACTGGTCTTGAAATCACGCTCGACGGCGGGTCTTACCAGCCCTTTCCAGCATGTGTGACACCTCACACAATCTTCGGGGGCTTCGGCCTTAACACCACCATTGATCTTGGGGGCGCGTCCTACGTTGACTTCGCAGGTCTTGAGATCACTTCTCATAAATGGAGCCTGTACGCGTCACGGCGTTCCAGCCTATCCGGGCGGCTGCAGCACCAACGCTCCTTACAGTGACTTCTCGGACAACGCCATCAACACTGACCCCGGCACGAGCAACGTCACCTTCACGGACGTAAACATCCACGGCTTCAGCAACGGACTCTTTGGCCTATTGGCGGGCCGGTCACGCTGACGCGCGTCGCCGTCAATTTCGACACCTTCGCGGGCTGGAATTTTGATGATGCTGCGCACCATGAGAATGGAGCAGGGTCTTCGCTCACATAGAGCTACGTCACGATGGTTGGCAACGGCTGCTTAGAGGAGTACCCGATCACGCACACGCAGTTCCCGGCGAAGGCTTGTTGGGACGCAAACAGCGGCGGCTTTCGCGATGCGTGGAGTGGACAGGCCCTGGCAAATGGTTCTCCTGCACACATGGATGCCTTCACTTGCGACCACTGCACCGTCCTCTACAACAGCAAAGACGGAGCGCTAGCACCACACACGCTGGTGCACACCCTGACCCTGACCATCTCCGTTTGGTACGGCAACATGGGCCAGCAGGGTAAGTGGGCAAGCGGACCGAAGTCGACAACGCGGGTGCTGAACAACATCATGGTCGGCAATTGCTTCCGCATGTCCGAGACACTGCCCGGAGCAGTGCAGAACTTCAGCCAAGGCAGGTTTCGATGGTTCGTACCTGACCATTACTGCCGTGCCGCAGGCAACACCTACAATTCGTCTGTGGATGCCAACGCTTCCTGGATTTTCGCGAACAACACAGTCGTGTCAGATAGGCCTACCTTTTTCGACCTTGATTGCTCCCGCGATGTGAACGCACACGGATGCCCCTTCCACTACGTTCCAATTCAAGAACAACATTTTTCTTGGCTCCACGAATGCGTCGGTCCCTGGGTCTAGCGGACAGGCTCCGGTTTTGTACTACAAGGATGTATCCGAGGTCACCATCTCTGGCGCGAACAACATCGAGTTCGGGATCCGCAACGGTGACACCTGCGGTGCGAATAGCATCCCGTGCGTCGATCCCAAGCTGCTCGCGCAGCCCACGCAGCGAGCGCTGCCACCAGAAGCCATGCTTGACGCAGTCAATTATGGGTTGGCATCGAACAGCCACGCCATTGGCGCAGGCGCGACGATCCCCGGCCTAACCTAGGACTACAGCGGTGCTGTGCGCCCAGCAACGCCCAGCATCGGTGCAATGGAGACGCAGCAGCTTCACGCTGGCCTCTCCGACGGGGGACACAATCAAGCGTTGCCGGCGAGCCTGCCGAGGCGGTCTGGCGGCAACACCCAGCTCAGGGGCAAGGCGCTCTCGAAGGTTTCTTGCTGCCGCAGAGGGACTATCAAGGCTTTTGACAATTGGTAGAGCATCCGATGGAACTTTTCCACCGGACGAAAAGGGCGGCCAGCGAGTTTGGTCCATTTCCTTAGCCGTCCGATGGAACTTCCACTGAATACTGTCAGCGAGTGTGAAAAGTCGACGGCAAGGCAAGACGGAGCCGAATCTGACGAAACCCGCGTCAATCGCGCTCAAACCCGTCTTCGCCCGCGGTATCCCGCCTGTCACTTATCTTGCAAACTCACACGAAATGACGCTGCAAGGGCGGGACGAACCATAAGTACACCTTCGCGAAGGTAGTCTACCTTTTCAGCTCAGGGCGACGCTTGGCCCAACGGGGCGGTGAACGCTTCTTGACAAGGGCGAATACGAGCTGCCCTGAGGTGTAAGTCTAGATGTCAAGCCGCCTGTAGCGAGCGCGGCTCTTTACCTTCCAGCGCCTTGGCGATGGCCGCGATGTGCTCGGGCGTGTTGCCGCAGCAGCCGCCGGCGATGTTGATGAGGCCGTCCTGCGCGAAGCCGCCGAGGAAGCGGGCCATGTCGTCGGGGCCGAGGTCGAAGCCGGTGGCGGCCAGCGGGTTGGGCAGGCCGGCGTTTGGGTAGCAGGAGATGGCCACGTCAGCCTTGGCCGAAAGCTCGCTTAGGAAGGGGTACATCAGGTCCGGGCCGAGCGAGCAGTTCAGGCCGACGGAAATCGGCTTCACGTGCTTGACGGCGTTCCAGAAGGCCTCGGTTGTCTGCGCGGAGATCAGCGTCTCGCCCCCACGACCGACAGCGGCGGAGATCATCACGGGTAGTGCCTTCTCGCCTTCCAGCTTGTCTTCGTCGTACACCTCGCGGATGGCGACGAGCGCTGCCTTTGCGTTGAGGGAGTCGAAGATCGTTTCAACCAGCAAGAGGTCGGAGCCGCCCGCGATCAGTGCGCGCACCTGCTGCTTGTAGGCGGTGAGCACTTGGTCGAAGGTGACGACGCGAAAGCCGGAGTCATCCGCATCGGGCGAGTTGGAGAGCGACACGGTCAGCGGGCCGATGGCACCGGCGACGAAGCGCTGCCGGCCCGTGTCGTTGCCAACGCGGTCGGCCCACTCGCGGCACTGCCGGGCCGACTGCTCGTTGATCTTCCATGCGAGCGTGCCGAGGAACTCGTCTTCGATGATGCCCTGGTAGAACTCGGGGCTTTTGCGGCCGCCGGTCTCGCGCGGGTCGTCCACAAAGAATTCGCTCTGCGTAATGCTGGTCGCGCCAAAGGTATTCGTTTCGATGATGTCGGCACCGGCCTCGAGAAAGCGGCGGTGGATGTCGCAGATCATCGCCGGCTGCGTGAGGGAGAAGAGGTCGCCGTTGTTGAGCAGGTCCTTCTCGGACTCCCTGAAGCGCTCGCCGCGAATGTCCGCCTCGGTCATGCCATAGGTACGGATGGTGGTGCCCATCGCGCCATCGATGATGGCGATGCGTTCCTTCAGAATGCTTTGCAATGGGTGGGGCTGGCTCATGGAGTCCTGACTGCGTACACGATGCTTCGGCTTGTACGCCAGAAGTAGAGATGCGGGAGTTGGCCGCGCGGCTTCTACGGAGTTGTAAAGCTGCTATCTGTGAGCGGGAGTGGGCAACGGGCGCGGCGCAGGGCCGTCTTTCGTCATCACCACGGGCATGATCTTACCGTCGCTGTCGAAGCGAAGCGTGTCGATGGCGAGCACGCGCTCATTGCCGCCGGTTGTGCCGAGCGGGTGACGATGGTAGGCGATGTACCAATCGTCTGTGCCGGGCATCTGCAGGATGGAGTGGTGGCCCGGGCCGTTGGCGATGCGTGGATCGGTCTGCAGAATCTTACCGCCGGGTGTGAACGGGCCGGTAGGCGAAGTACCGGTGGCGTAGGCGACGCCGTAGCTCGAGTCGGTCCAGTTGCCCTCGGACCACATGAAGTAATACACGCCTTTGCGCTTGATCAGGAACGGACCTTCCACGTAGTGTGCGGGCGTGATCTCGCGGTAGAGCGAGCCATCCGCCATGGGGATGACGCTCTTCAGGTCCGGCGCAAGGCGCGCGACGTTGCAGTGGCCCTGGCCGCCGAAGTAGAAGTAGATAGCCTCGTCGTCGTCGCGATAGATGAACGGATCGATGGGCTGAGCGCCGTTGTGGAACGAGCCGATGAGCGGCTTGCCGAGCGCGTCGCGGAAGGGGCCGCCGGGCTTGTCACTCACGGCGACGCTGATGCCGCCGGGGCCTGCCTCCTCCTTCTGGATGTCGTTCGCCGCGAAGAAGAGGTAGTACTTGCCGTCGCGCTCGATGGCGGTCGGTGCCCACACGGCGTAGGCGGCCCAGGGCACATCCTTGATGTCGAGCACGTGCGGGTGCTTCTTCCAGTGCACGAGGTCGTGGGAGGAGAAGGCGTCCAGCGAAGTCTGCCGTAAGTAGCCCGCAGGCAGCTTCGGCTTTGCGCGCAATGCCATTTGCTGAGCGTTCAATGCGAGCTTGCCGTCGCTACCCGGCGTGGGCTGCGACGTTGTCGGATAGATCCAGTACTCGCCGGCGAAGATGTGGATCTCTGGGTCGGCATACCAACCCTGCTTCCCGAGGAGGCTGGATGTTTGGCCATGGGCCGCGACCGAAAACAGAAGCATAAAGCTGAGGCATGCGGCGCTCATGCAGTTCTGTAGAAAAGCGTAACTAGGCATCGATCGGCTCCATATCCACTTCCACCTTCAGCGTATGTCCGCCGCCGCCCAGAATCAAACCACGCAGCGGGCTTACGTCTCCGTAATCGCGGCCCCACGCAAGCGTTACATGGCCATCAGTGGGTGCGACGTTGTTGGTGGGGTCCATGTCGAGCCAGCCGGCGTCGATGCTGTAAGCGGAGAGCCACGCATGCGAGGCGTCGGCGCCGATGAGGCGTGGCCTACCCGGCGGCGGGTAGGTGCGCAGGTAGCCGCTCACATAGCGTGCGGCCACGTTGATGGAGCGCAGGCAGGCGATGCCGACGTGCGCAAAGTCCTGGCAGACACCCTGGCGTTTGAGGAAGACCTCCTCGGCGGGTGTGCGGACAGTGGTGGCCTTCGCGTCGAAGCGGAAGTCGGTGTAGATGCGCTGCGTCAGGTCGAGCAGGGCATCGCGCATGGGCCGGCGCGGCGTGAACGACTGCAGCGCGTATGCGGCGAACTGCGGGCGCAGGCGGATGCGCGGCGACTCAAACTGGAACTGGTAGGCGGCCAGGCCTTCGGGGCTGTGATCCTGCGCGAGAGGCAGGGCGGATTCTTCCCATGGCAGCGTCGCTTGCTGGGCTGCGTCGCTTTGTACGGACACTTCGCTGCGCGCTTCGACGACGAGTTCCTTGTGCGGCTCCTCCACGGTGAAGAAGCAGAGCGTGTTGCCGAAGTAATCCGAGCGCTCGGTGAGGGTGGCGGGCTCGGGTGAGATAGCAACCGTGTTGGTCAGCAGCTTACTTAAGGAGGTGGAGCGAGGCATGAGACATGCCACGTGATCCCCTGCCGAGACGGAGTAAGCGTATTTGTAAGTCGTGCGATGGCTGATGTTATAGCGCATGACTCAGTCGCCCTCCTCCGCACCGTCATTTCGACCGGAGCGCAGCGTAGCGGAGAAACCTGCTGTTTGCCCGGAGTAGCACAGGCCCTCAAAGGAGCAGCAGGTTTCTCCACTGCGCGACGGTGAAACCGTTGCTCCGGTAGAAATGACGCTTCTTAGGTAAGTCATGCGCCAACCGTTATCGGCAAGGTGCGCGCGTGGCTGAAGTAATGGCTGGATAGATTGTTGGACCACGAGGGCAACAGGTTCTCTAACTCCGCGAAGAAGCTGTCGAGCTTGGCCAGGCCGTCTTTCGTGCGCCTGGCCGCTGCGTCGAGCGGGTATGCAATCGCTTGCAGGTCAGTGCCGCGCAGTATCGTGACGCTTCGCTGAATCGCCTGTAAGTCAGCAGGCAAAAGCCGCGGCAGTTTTTCGTAGAGCTCCGCTAAGTGGTCTAACTGGAAATCAAGCGAACGCGGGTTGGTCTCGTCGGACATCAGTACATCCAGAACAGCCAGCGGCTGCAGCGTCGTGTAGTACCGCGCGCGGTAAGTCATGGAGCTGTCGGCGACTTCCAGCAGATACTCCAAATAAGCCCAGTTCTCGACCGCGAGCGGGCGGCTTAGCGGACGCAGCGTGCGCGTGAGATAGATGGCTCGCTCAAGCCTGCGGCCGAGGCTCATGAACAGCCAGCCGGAGCCGCGGTTGATGTTCTCGCGCTCCATGCCGGAGAAGGCGGAGAGGTGCTCCAGCCGCGCGGTGAGCACGGCGGCGTACTCCGCCAGCGGCGCGCGCGCGGGCAGCTTCCCCGGTGTGCTCATCTGGCCGATGAGCAGCATCATGTCGGCGGAGAGACGTTCGCGCACATGGCCGGCGATGCGGGCGATGTCGGCCAGCGTGCTGGGCAGGCTGTCCGCGCGCTTCTCGTCGGTGAGCAGTGAGAGTAGCTCCTTCTCGAACAGGGCAAAGGTGAGCGGCTTGCGCCGCGTTTTGGGCAGCTTGCTGTGTCGTGACGCGAGCGCGGTGTGCAAGAGCTTCAGGCTGCCGAGCTCCGCCTCCTCGGCACGCGCGACGCGCGGCAGCATGGTGCGCAGGATGCGGGCCATGTTCTCGGCGCGCTCCACGTAGCGGCCAAGCCAGAAGGTGTTGTCGGCGACGCTCGAGGGCACCACACGCGAGACGCGGCGCAGCTCCAGCGGCTCGTTGGGGGCGGGCAGCAGGCTGAAGGTGTCCACGGGCTTGTCCCACAGCACCCATGCGTCTTTGCTGTGGCCGCCACGCTGCATGCTGACCACGGAGCCGGTCGCCTCCGCCACGCGCACCAGGCCGCCGGGGATGGCGACGAAGCCCGTGCCGGTGTTGAGCACGTAGGTGCGCAGCACGACGGAGCGCGAGGGCAGCCGGCCGTTCTCCCACACAGGCGCGGTGGAGAGCGTGACCTGCTCCTGCGCGACGTACTCGTGGGGGCGCGCCCACAGCCGTTCCAGGAACTTTTCGCGCTCGCCCTGCGGCAGTTCCGAGCCGAAGACCGGCTCCATGCCGACGGTGGGAAAGGCCGGCTTTACGACCACGGCGTCCAGGTGGTTCACAACCCAATCAAGCGCGTCCGCCTGACCGCACCACCATGTGGCGACCGAGGGCAGCTTGAGGTTTTCCCCCAAGAGATGGCGTGAGAGGCCGGGCAGAAACGGCATGATCGCCGCGGACTCGATGACGCCGCTGCCAAGTGCGTTGGCGACCTGTACATTTCCCGCGACGATGGATTCCACTAGGCCGGAAACGCCGAGCAGGGAATCGCCGCGCAGCTCAAGCGGGTCGCAGAAGTCGTCATCCACGCGGCGGAGGATGACGTCGACCTGCTCGAGGCCGCCAACCGTCTTCAGATAGACGCACCGGTTGCGCACGGTGAGATCGGCACCCTCGACAAGGGTGAAGTTCAGGTACTTGGCGAGGTAGCTGTGCTCGAAGTAAGTCTCGTTATAGGGGCCGGGCGTGAGCAGCACGATACGCGGGTTCGGTTTGGCTGAGAGGCTGGCAAGCGCGTCGCGCTGGGCGCGGAAGAAGGGTGCGAGCCGCAGCACGTTGCTGCTGCGAAAGAGCTCGGGTAGGCCCTCGGAGACGATGAGCCGGTTCTCAAGCGCGTAGCCGCTGCCGGAGGGCGCCTGCGTGCGGTTGGCGAGCACCCACCACTGGCCGTCGGGCGAGCGCGCCAGGTCGATGGCGATCATGTGGCCGTAACAGTGCGCGGGCACCTGCACGCCGGCCAGTGGCCGCAGGAAGGCCGAGTTCGCGTAGAGCAGTGCTGCGGGAAAGTGGCCGGACTTGAGCAGCTCCTGCGGGCCGTAGAGGTCCTGCAAGAGCAGATTCAGCAGCCGCGCGCGCTGGATGACGCCGGCCTCGATGGTGCGCCATTCGTCTGCCGGGATGAGCAGCGGCACGAGGTCGATCTGCCACGGGCGGCTCTTGCCGAGCGGGTCGCCGTAGATGTTGTAGGTGATGCCGTTTTCGCGGATGCGGCTTTCGGCACGGGCGCTGCGGCGGGCCAGCTCTTCCGGGCCGAGGTCGCGCAGCGTCTGCATCAGGTGCGCCCAGTGCGGGCGCGGCTCGCCGTCCGCGGCAGACTCCTCATAGGAGCCGCCGTAGCGCAGCGGCGATTGATAGAGGTCGCCGATCACAACGCCCCTTGCTCGCCGACGACGGGCGCGGGCCAGCGCATGTCCAGCGTCATGGGAAAGATGGCGTTTGTCTCTTCTGGTGGGATGGTCGCGGGCTCAGACGATGGCTCGTCGACCTGGAAGCGCTCGCTTCTGCGTTCGGCTGCGTCCTCGGCGCTCGCGGGGCGGCCGGGGTAGAGCGCGCCATCGGGACGTCCAGCAAAGTAGGTGCACTTTGCGGTGGTCTTGCGCTGCGCCGTGTCGATCAGTTCGAAGGTGAGTGGCGTGTGTACAGGAATGGTCGGGTGCAGTGTCGCGTTCAGCTTGCGTGCGCGGTAGCGGATACCGGCGATCGCCTCGCCTGCGTCGTCGGTGGGGTGCAACGGTACTCTGCGGCCGTTGCAGGTGACGATGTAGCGGTCGCCGCTGAGTCCGTTGACCTTCACCTGAATGCGTTCCAGCGACGAGTCGACGCTACGGCCTGTGCCACCCGCCGTGGTCTCTTCGGCGAGCACGTTCCAGGGCTCCAGCGCCTCGCGTAGCTCCAGCGTGACGCCGTCGGCGGAGATGCTGCCGATCATGGGAAAGCGGAAGTCGCGCTGCGCGGCGAACCATCGCGGATCAAAGTCGTAACCGGCGCGGCTGAGATGCGCGAGCACCTCTGCAAAGTCTTGTTCGACGAAGTGCGGCAGCATGAATCGGTCGTGCAGCGCCGTGCCCCAGCGCGTGAGCTTGGCCGGGAACGGCTCGCGCCAGAAGACCGCGACCAGCGCGCGGATGAGCAGCATTTGTAGCAGGCCCATGCGGAAGTTTGGTGCCATCTCAAACGCGCGCAGCTCAAGCAGACCGGCGCGCAGGCCCTGGGCTTCCGGCGGGTAGAGCTTGTCGATGCAG
>CAXTJS010000059.1:0-14145 GCA_964244605.1 uncultured Terriglobus sp.
GCCGCAGATCGAGGGCTGGCCGGCGATTCTGCGCGGTGAGGCTACGCTGATCAGCGCGCCCACCGGCTCGGGCAAAACGCTTACAGCGTTTCTGGTGGCGATCAACCGGCTCGTTGTGGAAGCGATCGAAGGCAGGCTCTCGCCCCACACGCAGGTCGTGTACGTGTCGCCGCTGAAGGCGCTCAGCAACGACGTTCAGAAGAACCTTGACGAGCCGCTGCGCGAGATCCTCGCACTCGCGCTGGAAGAGGGTTACCTCTTGCCGCAGATCCGCACCGGCGTGCGTACGGGCGACACCCTGCCCAAAGAGCGCGTGCAGATGCTTAAGGTGCCGCCGCACATCCTGGTCACCACGCCGGAGTCGCTCTACCTGCTGCTCACGAGTGCAAAGGCGCGCGAGAACCTTCGCTGCGTACACACCGTCATCGTCGACGAGATACACGCGATGGCCGACGACAAGCGCGGCGCGCACCTTGCCCTTACGCTCGAGCGGCTTGACGCACTTGTGACCGGAGAGAACCGCCTCTCACCCGGCGCCATGCTCACCGGCATGAGTCGCCCACCGCAGCGCATCGGCCTGTCGGCAACGCAGAACCCAATTGAGCTAGTGGCGGACTTTCTGACGGGAACAGGCAACAGAGAACAGCAGGTGGGTGCAGCGCTAGCCTCTGTGGAAGGATCAAGGTTGCAAGGCGTCAGCCCCGGATCCTGTTCCCTGCGCCCTGTTCCCTGTTTCCTACCTCGCGCCACCATCGTGCAAGTGGGCCAGCGCCGCAAGCTCGATCTTGCTATCGAAATCCCGAGCAGCGAGCTGAGCTCCGTGTGCGACTCAAAGATGTGGGTTGAGATCTTCGACCGCATCGCCGACCTGTGCCGCGAGCATCGCTCCACGCTGGTCTTCGTGAACACGCGCCGCATGGTGGAGCGCCTGTGCGGCGCGCTGGCCGAGCGCCTTGGGCCGGAGAACGTCGCCGCGCACCACGGCTCGCTCTCACGCGCGCTGCGGCTGGATGCGGAGCAGCGCCTGAAGGCTGGTGAGATCCAGTGCCTTGTCGCGACAGCGTCGCTGGAGCTTGGCATCGATATCGGCGCGGTCGACCTTGTGGTGCAGCTCAACAGCACGCGCGCGGTGGCCACGGCGATGCAGCGCGTGGGCCGCGCGGGCCACTGGCGCGGTGCCATACCGAAGGGCCGCTTTTTTGCGACCACGCGTGACGATCTGCTTGAGATGGGCGCATTGGTGCAGGCCATGTGCTCCGGCTCGCTGGACCGGCTTGAGATCCCGCCCAAGCCGCTCGACATCCTCATGCAGCAGATGGTTGCCACCTGCGCCGCCGAGCCTTGGGAGGAAGACGCGCTCTACCGCATGGTCACGCGCGCGTACCCCTACCGCGATCTGCAGCGCGGCGAATTCGATGAGCTCGTCACGCTCTTGCACCAGGGCATTGAGAACTCGCGCGGACGTTATGGCGCGTACCTGTTGCGCGATGGCATCGCGGGCCAACTGCATCCGCGACGCGGCGCGCGCATGACCGCTATCGGCAATGGCGGCGCGATTCCGGACAACGCGAACTACTCCGTCATTCTGCAGCCGGAAGGCGTGCAGATCGCCACGCTCGACGAGCACTACGCGGTGGACAGCGGACCGGGCGACGTGGTGCAGCTGGGCAATGCAAGCTGGCGCGTGCTGGTCGTCGAGAAGGAAGGCCGCGTGCTAGTGGAAGACGCGCATGGCGCTCCGCCGAACGTGCCGTTCTGGGCGGGCGAAGCGCCACAGCGTACTGACGTGCTGAGCGACTTCGTCGGTGCCCTGCGTGAGGAGATCTGCCGGCGCACCAACGGCGTGCATCACGAGCGCGTCAACATGGACGACCCGCGCATCGCCGACGCCTCGGCGTGGCTCATGGACGAGTGCCAGGTCTGCGAGTCGGGCGCGCGGCAACTGCTGCAGTATGTCGTAAGCGGCTGCGCTGTGCTCGGTGCAGTGCCGACCAAGACGCGCATTATTGCAGAGCGCTTCTTCGATGAGGGCGGCGGCATGCAGCTGATCCTGCATGCGCCGTTCGGCGGCCGCGTGAACCGCGCCTGGGGGCTTGCGCTGCGCAAGCGCTTCTGCCGCGGCTTCAACTATGAGCTGCAGGCCGCCGCGACGGACAATGGCATCAACATTTGCCTCGCGGAGCAGCACAGCTTTCCGCTAAGCGACGTCTTCCACTACCTCACCGACGGCACCGCGAAAGAGTTGCTGGAGCAGGCCGCGCTTGCCTCGCCCATCTTCAAGACGCGCTGGCGCTGGGCGGCGAACCGGTCGTTACAGTTGCTGCGCTTTCAGAAGGGCAAGAAGGTGCCGCCGCAGGTGCAGCGCACGCGCGGTGAAGACCTGCTCGCCTCCGTCTTCCCACAGGCTGCGGCTTGCTTCGAGACGATCGAGGGCGACATCGAGATCCCCGATCATCCTCTCGTCCGCGAGGTGATGCAGGACGTGCTGCAGGAGGCCATGGATCTTGCCGGCCTGCAACAAGTCTTGCGCGACATGGAGTCCGGCGCGATCGAGTGCATCGCCGTAGACACGCCGGTGCCGTCGCAGTTTTCGCACGAGCTGCTGAACGCAAACCAGAACGCATTCCTCGACGATGCCGACCTGGAGGAGCGCCGTGCCCGCGCCGTCTCACTACGCCGCACGATTCCCGACTCTGTGCTCGGCGAAGCCGGCCGGCTGGACGCCGCAGCCATCCGGCAGGCGCGTTGCGAGGTGTGGCCCGACCTGCGTGACGAGCATGAGCTGCACGACCTGCTCTTCAGCTGCATCGCGCTGCCAGTCGCACTCTTCGATGTTTCGACAAGTATCGAAGCGTTGGACGAGGTCACCGCATTCCGTGCGCAGGCAAGCCGTCACTGGCCGCTCTTCTTTGAGCGTCTGCAGGCACGCGGGCGAGCGGTTGTCATGAGCTTTGGCGAGGCAGCATGCTGGGTCGCCACCGAGCGCCTGCCGCATGCTGAAGCGCTTCTGAGTTTGTCCTCCGAACGTCAGGCAGACGCCGGCCCTGCCTTGCAGCAGGAAGCGCTTCGCCTGCTCACGCAAGGCTTCCTGCAGGTGCTGGGACCAACAACGTCCACGCATATAGCGGCGTTCGCAGGTCTCGCATCGCAGGCCATCTTCCAGCAACTTGTCGCCATTGAGATGCAGGGCCTTGCGCTGCGCGGCGTCTTCGAAGGTGCTGGCGCGGCGACCGAAGACGTCTCGATCGAGTGGTGCGAGCGGCGCATCCTGCAGCGCATCCACCGGCTCACGCTCGGCAGCCTGCGCAAGCAGGTGGAGGCGGTCTCACCCGCGGTCTACCTGCGCTGGCTCCTGCGGTGGCAGCACCTCGCGCCGCAGACGCAGGTCAGTGGTGAGGAGGGCGTGCTGGAAGCGCTGTTGCAGCTTGAGGGCTTCGAAGCTCCCGCGGCCGAGTGGGAGCGCACGCTCTTGCCGCAGCGCGTGAAGGACTACGACGGCAAGTGGCTCGACGCGCTGTGCCTCAGCGGCGCCATCGGCTGGGGCCGCATCTCGCCGCATCCTGCGTGGGCCGCAGGCGACGGTGCCGCGCCGCGCCGCGTGATCCCCACCAATATGGCTCCAATCACGTTCTACGTCCGCGAGAGTGCGGAGTGGCTCATCAGCGCGCTCGCCAACAAGCAGGTGGAAGAGGAGAAGCTGCGCCTCGCGCTCTCACCCGAAGCGCTGGCTGTGCGTGAGCTGCTGCGGCAACGCGGTGCGTGCTTTGCCAGCGACATCCAGCGGCTATGCGTCCTCAGCAAGCAGCAGACGCAGACCGCGCTGTGGGAGCTTGCCACCGCCGGCTTAGCCAGCGCCGACGGCTTCGATCAGCTGCGCTGCATGATGGACCCGAAGCGCAAGTCGCTGCTCGCCGAACCGGTCGCAAATGGCGCGAAGCGCGGCACACGTTCCACGGCGGGCCGCTGGTCGCTCTTCCTCGAAGCAGACCAGCCTGTGCTCTCCGCGCCGGAGCGCGCCCGCATGGAAGAGGCGTCGCTCGAAGCAGCAACGCGCATGCTGTTGCAGCGCTACGGCGTAATCTTCCGCGACCTCTTACAGCGCGAGGCGAACGCGCCAAAGTGGCGCGATCTGCTACGCATGCTCCGGCGGCTTGAGGCGCGTGGAGACGTGCGCGGCGGCCGCTTCGTCAACGGCTTTACCGGCGAGCAGTACGCGCTGCCCGAAGCCGTTGAGAGCCTGCGTGCCACGCGCGACCTGAAGCATGACGACGTGGTCGCGCTGGCTGCCAGCGATCCCGTAAACCTCATCGGCATCGTGGTTCCCGGCGAACGCACCGCAGCCATCGCCGGCAAGCGCGTGTGGCTGCGCGGCGGTGCCGCATGCGACGAGCACGGCGAGTTGCTGGACGCGGTCGCCACGCCCGCCGGCATCCGCAAAGCCGCACGCAGCACCGCGCCTCTGCCGCAGGCCACAGTACAGCCTCCGCCGGAGCCGCCACAGGGCGGCCTTTTCGCCTGACGTGTACGGACGTTCGCGCCTTGCAGCGTAGGCAGGTGAGCGCACGAAGCGGCCATCTTCCTGCCGCGGCAGCCTGGGCCGACCCTCCCCCTGGTGTCTCCTGCAAGATCCTCAAAACATTGCACTTGCGTCCACAATGGTCGCTAAGATTTTCATTCTATTCGGCTTGCATGCAAGATCCTCAAACGAAAGGTCTTCCGCATGGATTGTGAGCTCCCCAGCCGCCTCGTCCGGTTCTGCATCCTCTTCGTCCTCGCCATAGGTCCAGTGCTGGTCCTCCAAAAGGCCGCGCTGGGCGATGCGCTCACCGTCGCGCTCCGTGGTCTCACGCAGCATCTTCGACTTGTCCTCCAGGTCGGGGTCGGGCAGGTTGCGGCAGTTGAGCGCGGCCAGTTGCAGGCCGTAGAGCAGTGACGTGGCGCGCCGCGGCTCCATGCGGTTGCCCGCCAGCGCGCTCACCACGGCGGAGATGGCCACCTGCACCGCCTCGGCGTCCTCAAGCAGGCCAAGGTCGACGGGCGCGTTCGCCGGGGCCGCTCCCTCGGGTAGCGGCTCCATGCTGAAGTTGCCGTTGCGGTCATAGGTGGGCGCAAGCGTGTCCGCTGGCAAGACGGCACGCAAGGGCGTCCGCACGGCACGGGCGCGGCGGCGAAAGCTGTCATGGTGGTAGCAGAACGCCTGCCGGCTCAAGGCGGGCGACTGGCACTGCAGGCCGTTGGTCTTGATGTGGCGGCAAAGACGGTAGGGCATGGGAATGGGTTCTCCTGAAGAAAGCAGCAAGTCAGCCGGCCAGCGGGTCAGCCCGGAAAACAGAAAAGGCCAGCCGTCGTCGGCTGGCCTTTCTGCATGGATTTATGTGTATCTCCAGTTTAGCGGACCAGGAGAAATAGAGTGCCAACGCTAAGTTGTTGCTGAGACTAGGCTTGGACTCCGCAGGGCTTGACAGCTTTCTTCGAGTTCGCCCGCTCTACTGCAGTGTCGTAGTCAGCGGCTTCATGACTTGCCCGGCTTCAAGCATGTTGCGCAACTCTGCGCCTTGCAGGTATCGGTCGATACAGCCCGAGTGAACTCCTTGGCTGCGGAGGTCGTCAATGACCTCCGCACGTGTGCAGATTTTGCCGCCGTAGTTCACCGGCTCACTGAAGTAGCGAGTTAGGAGAGAACTTCGGCGTGGGCGCGTGGCGAAGATGCTGCGTGCCATGCTCTACGCCTCACCCGAGAGGTCGAGAGACAGGTTGCTCGCCTTCTGGCCCCGGCTGCGCGGTGCCTGCTTGAAGGTTACGTCGCGCACGTGCAGAGGACGCTCCACACGCTTGTTGCCTTCGAGCAGGTCCTTGATGGTGAGTAGTTGTACGCGCGGGTAGCGAGTTCCATCGGACGAGGTGTAAAAGCCCGCCTCAGCAGCCTCACGCTGCATCGGCTTGGTGGGCTCCTCGAAGGAGACATAGACGCCGAGCTCAGCCTTCTCGCGGTCCAGCACGCCGACCAGGTCGCGTACCTCGGCGACGCCAATGTTGCGGCCGCCCTTGACGGAAAAGATGATCTGCTTCGACTTGCCGGAGTTGTCATCGTGAAAGTAGAGGCGGCCATCAATGCCACGATCCGCGCCCTTCTTGATGCCTTCCGTAGGCCGTGCGCCGCAGAGACCCAAAGCCCAATACTGAAACTGCCACTTGTTCTCAAGCGCAAGCTGCTCCGCGCCCGCTACGTCGGTCGGCTCGCCAATGACCTCGTAGGTCTTGCGCACGTCGTGCCCGAAGGTGTCGTCCAGCCGTGTCTTGATCAGGCCGATGGCGAGGTGAGTGATGTCGATGCCGATCCAACGGCGGTTCAGCTTCTGCGCAACCTGCACGGTCGTGCCACAGCCGCAGAACGGATCAAGTACAACGTCGCCCTCGTTCGATGAAGCTTTGAGAATCCGTTCGAGAAGCGCTTCGGGCTTCTGTGTTGGGTATCCTAGGCGCTCGCTCTTCTGGTGTATGCCACGAAGCATTGGAATGTCATCCCAAAAATCTTGCACTGCTACTCCGAGACTTTCATCCAAGTATCGCTTTTGGTAAACCATACCCGACTTCGAATAGACGAGCTTACCTTGCGCTTCTAATTCTTCCATCTTCGAAAGCTTGTACCGCCAGTACCGGGTAACTCCCTTCCATTCGTAATGAGCGTTTCCTTTGGCCGCACCACCCGGACCTGTTACATCTGCTTTGTTATATCGTCGGCCGGTCCCCGCTTCCACGTGTCTGTACCAGCGCTCTTGAGTGCTTTGAGGAAGTGCTGTGTACTGAGTCTTAAAGTGGCTTGCTGAACTCTTGTCGTAGCAAAGTATTATGTCGTGAACTCGTCCGAAATGTCTCGCTCCCTGCTTGCCATCGCTGTGTGCGTCCGACCGCTTCCAGACAATCTCATTCTTGAAGAATTCGGCTCCAAAGATACTATCCATGAGCAGCTTGAGATAATGGCTGGCCGTTGGGTCGCAATGGAGGTAAATAGAGCCAGTCTGCTTTAGAACGCGCCGTAGTTCAACAAGACGAGGCGTCATCATGCTGAGGTAGGCAAGCATTCGGAGCAGCCGAGCAGAGTCCGAAACGCCCGCATCGCCTCGGCCACACCACCGCCCTGCTCCACGACCTCTACGTAGGCCCGTGAAGCCTCTGAGTTCCACTCCCAGGTGTCTTTGAAAGCGGTAATCTGGGACGCGGAACGGCTGCCATCCTTCTCCGCGAAGAGCACGTTATAGTCCTGCCGAGAGTTGAAGGGCGGGTCAAGGTAGATCAGATCGACAGACTGGTCTGCTACGTATTCGCGCAACACCTGCAGATTGTCGCCGTAGTAGAGCTTGTTCTTTTCGGGCATAGTTGATGGCACAGGTCAGCGAGGCATTTCAATGATGTTGGCAGGTGGGAACGCAAGTGTCGCGTTGGATGGCCTGGGTTCGATAAGCTTCAAGCCTTCGAGGGGCAAGCGTGGCGCCAGCTTGCGGAAGCGTTCGTCCGGGGTATACAGGACGGAACACTTCAAGGACATAGCCGTCGCCAGGTGAAAGCAATCCCACTTTCTACGTGTCTTCAACTGATCGTCTGGATCTGCTGACGACGTATCGAGGAGAACCGCCTCAAGCTTTGCCGCGAGAAGTGCTATGTCGCGGTCGATCGTGACAATACGAGCAAAGCTGTCAATCTGCGTGGTTGTGTCGAGTCCCGATCGCCCTTTCCGAAAAGAGAGTACGTTCGTCTCCTGGACAGCTAATACCGAGGTGTAGATACGAACTCTTTCTTTACGCAATTCAGTGAGAAGAAGGCCAAGTTCTTGCCGCTTCGAACTACCGGGCGACAGCAAGTCGATGAAGACTGCTGAATCGAAGTAGACGAGACTGATGGGTGGTCTCAGGCGTAAAGCTCCTTCATCAGTTCCTCGCGGCTGGCACTGCCAAAGAGTCGCTCGTCTGCAAGGTCCTGGAAGGCCTTGACGTAATCTCGCTCACGGTCAAGTTCCATGTGACTTACATTGATGCGGGAAGAGCCGGCTTCATAGTGAATGGCCATGCCTTCAACCCTTACCTGATGACGGAAGAGCTTCAGCGAAATGTCAAGCATGGACGCTGGGATACGCAGCCGCCATGTTATCCCATTTTCCGCGAGTAAGTCGCCCCAGAAGTGGCTCTCGCCATCGTCATACTTCTTTCTGTCTCGAAGGGCCAGAAGCCTACCATAGGCGACTTGTTGATCCACCTTGATGCGCGGTAGCTGTGCCTGCTCAAGGTGTTCGTAGCCACGGGAAGTCAATTGAACTGAAGTGCTCTTACTTCCAAGATGCCGGACCTGGAACACGACCGAAGTTTTTGCTGGTTGCTGATACGCTGCGATGCGATGCATGTGGCGCACAAACGCCTGCTCTGACGGACTAGATTGGCGACTTTTACCCTTCTCTGCATCGCTGACACCAGCCATGATGCTCGCAAAGGCGATCCTCGCAATTTCAACATTTTTCGTCGCAACGAATTCAGCGCGGACGCTACCTTTGCGAAATGCGCTGCCCTCCTGATCTGCAACAAGCTCAAGACCAAAATCTCCATCTAGTGCTTGTTGTCCGGTCTCAGATTGCGTGCGTTTGCCCACTTCCCGAACAAGCTCACGGAACTCCGTCAGGGTTTGAACAACCTGATCGAAGGGCAGGCGGTTTCGATCCGCCAACCCGCCTCGAAAGGTCAGGGTGATGCGTGCTTCCTCTTCCCTGATCTGAGCGCTCATGGGCTTAACCCTACGCCCGCACTTTCTGGGAAGCAACATTGCGGAATACGCGTGATCACGTCCAGCAAAAGAGGACCTCTTGTCGGCTTTCTGCTGCTGCTGAACATGGTGGAAGCTGTTGCGCTATTTCGAACACGGCCGGTTGTCGTTGGGGCGGTCGCCTTCGGCTTTGGCGGCTTCTTCTGAGAGGTATTTGCCGGCTTTGGTTTTGCCGTAGTAGCGCGAGCCGGCGCAGTGGTAGACCTTGCTTTCGGTGTTGACCCAGACGGTGCCTGCGCCACCGCCGGGGGCGGCTTGCATCTGCGAGGTGGGCGTGCGGGCCGTCTTTGCCGCAGGTGCCGGCTGAGTGGGTGCGGCCTGTGCCTGCGGGGCGGGACGGGTGGCTGGCGCGGGCACCGGTGCAGGTGTGCTGGCGGGTTTAGCAGCGACTGCGGGTGCTGGCTTTGTCGCCGGTACCGGGGCCGGTGTTGGCTTGGCTGCCTGTGCGGAAGCGGACGTGGGCTTTGTTCCGGTAGCAGGTCCGTTGCCCGGCGCGGCGGCGGTCGGTGTCGAGGCGGCAGGTGCTGGGGTTTTCGCGGCGGACGCGGGCTTGGCCTTCTCCGTCGTAGGTCCAAACCAGGTCTGCACGCCCCCGTGGCCGCGGCAGGCACCGGCTTTGCTGGCTGCGGTGGAGTAGGTGCCGTCCTTGCAGAGGCCGTTGCTGCCGGCGGGTGCGCCTGCGGGGGTCTGCGCGTTGGCGCTGGCGGAGAGTATAGCGGCACAGGCGACGGTGGCGAGCCAGAGAGCGATCTTCATGGGAGTTGGCGGACCTCGTGCGGAGAAATGTTGCGACGCGCCGAGCATACCGGTTTGCCTGCCGGATGCAAAAGGAAATTCGGCGTCAGCAGAGGCTATCGCGTGGTGGCGGCAAGCCAGCGGGATGCATGGTGGTAGCCGTCCTGAAATGTCTTGCCTCAACCCCTGTTGTCGGCTACGCTGGCGCGGTTCCTTTGGGAGGACGTACGTATGCCCGGTAGTTACCCAGCACCCGCGCCGATTCGGGGCCAGATCGTGGTGTACGCCGACGCCGATTGCGGCGGTGCCAGCTCACAGTTTTTCGACAACGTTCCCGATCTTGGGCCACTCTCCTGGAACGACAAGATCTCGTCCATCGCGGTGGTCTCGGGCAAGTGGCAGTGCTGCAAGAACGCCGGTTTCCAGTTCCTGATGGGGCCCGTGCTGACGCCCGGCGTCTATCGCAATCTGTCGCAGTACGGCATCGATAACGACTCCATCAGCTCCATCATGTGCGTGAGCTGATATGCCCGTTGCTGCATTCTGGCCGGTTTTATCCAGCGTGACAGGAGGTTCTACGCATGCCCTCTAACTTCGGAGCGCCATTGCCCTACAAAGGCCACATCGTGGTCTATGCAGACAGCCATTGCGGTGGTGAGAGCACGCAATTTTTTGATGATGTGTTCACTCTGCACACGCTAGGCTGGGATTACCGAGTCTCTTCCATCGTGGTGCTCGCCGGCCAGTGGCAGTGCTTTCGGGAGAACGGTTACTACGCTCCCAGAGGACCTGTGCTGACACGGGGCATCTACAGCAATCTGAACCTGTATGGCATCGACAACGATTCCATCACCTCGCTCAAATGCGTTGGCTGAGATGAGGCCTTTGCGCTACTGCGCTCACATGTAATCGACGCCGTACTGCACGGGGATTTGCGTGAAGGCGATCCGCGTGGGCGCGCTGTCACGTGCGGGCAGCATGCCGGCGAAGTGCAGGGTGGTGTGGCCGTACTTGAGGTTCAGCTTGTCCAGCGTGCGTGAGAGCTCGTTGCGGTTGTCAGGGTCGCCAAAGAGGGTGGGCTGCTGCTCGTTCTCAGGCAGCAGACGGCTGAGTGTGATGCCCACGAAGAACGGCCGCTGGTAGCCGGGGCCGGTGGGCTGCTGCTGCCAGAGTTTCTGCAGCGTTTCGAGCAGGGTGAGGGTGTCCTGGCAGGTTGGAAAGCGGGCCTCCATCGCCCAGCCGTCGTGGCGGATGCCGCTGGTGTGTTGGCGCACTTTGCCCTGCTTGCGCGGGCGGTTCATGTGCGTGTAGTGGGTGGGCGCGGGCGCGGTGGCCTCGTGCTTGGGGGATTGCGCGTAGGGGTTTGCCGGGGTAGGTTTCACCGGGGCTAAAGCCTCTTTCTTCCTGGCGTTCGCATCCGCGGGCTGAAGCCCGCTGCTCCTTCCCGTTCTCGTTGTTCTGCGCGCAGCATCATCAGCATCCGGGCCGGTCGCTGCCAGTTCCGCGAAGTCGTCGGCCTCGTCGCGTGAGAGCTGGTACCGGACCGTGAGGGCGAGTGAGCCGGCGCAGAACTTCTCCATGCGCAGGCGCATGGCGGCCTTATGCAGTAGCTTGTGCGCCACGGCCCATGCACCCTCAGGCGAGCGGTGTGCCGGGCCCAGCACGTGGCTGTGGCCGAGAGACTTCTGCATCTCGCGCGGCAGCGGCGCGCCGTCGTCACCGGTGTCGTAGCCGCGCAGCCAGTGGTAAAGCCGGTCGCCCCACACGGAGTTCCAAAGTTTGTGCATGCCCTCGCGGTCGAGCGCGAGCAACTGCGGCATGGTGGTGATGCCCTTGCCGTTGAGCATGGCCTCGGTGCGCGCGCCCACGCCGGGCAGGTCGCGCAACTCAAGGTGCGCGATGCTGCGTGGCAGTTGCGACGGTAGCAGGCCGATCAGGCCGTTCGGCTTTTGCATGTCGCTGGCGATCTTGGCGAGGTAGCGGTTGGGCGCCATGCCGATGGAGCAGCGCAGCGTCTCGCCGACCTCCGTGCGTATGGATTCCTTAATGTCGAGCGCGATGCGGCGCGCGTTGGGCGGCTGCTGCTCGCGGCCGATCAGCTGGCAGACCATCTCGTCGATCGACGGCGTGTGCGCGACGGGGCAGCAGCGCTCCACCGCGGCGGCGATCCTGTGGCTGTATTCGGCGTAGGTGGTGTGGCTGCCTGCGACCAGGATGATGTCGGGGCAGATCTGCTTCATGTCGCCGACGCGCGTGCCGGTCTTGATGCCGAGCGCCTTGGCCTCATAGCTGGCGGCGATGGCCACGGTGGTGTCCGCAAAGGTGGGCACGACGGCCAGCGGCTTGCCGCGGTACTCGGGGTGTAACTGCTGCTCGACGGACGCGAAGAAGCTGTTCAGGTCGACGTGCAGGAAGCCGAAGAAATCGTCAGGGCGCGCTGTGAACATGGCTTCGGCTTCTGGTCACTCCGGTTCTGATTTTATTCGCTGCATCTTCGCTTTGCGAGTGAGTTGCACGCATTGCACACTGCCCGGTGCAGCGCAGGACTTAAGCTGTGGTCTGTGCTGCCACGCTATCCAGATACGACACCCTTGCCGGCCGGCGCGTCGCGCGTGCGTGTGGCTTGCATCGTCGTGAACTGGAACGGCGCGGACGACACGCTTGCCTGCCTTGCCGCGCTGGAGGCGCAGACGTTGCCGCAGGACTTGGCTGTGTTCGTCGTCGACAACGGATCGACCGACGACTCGCGTGACCGCATCGGTGCGTACCTTGCCTCGCGGCCCGCGGACGCGCCGGTACGGATGCGCCTGATCGAGGCTGGTGCGAACCTTGGCTTTGCCGGCGGCAACAACGCCGGCATCCGCGCGGCGGCAGAGTTGGAGCCCGAGTTCGTTTGGCTGCTGAATAACGACACGGTCGCGCCCCCCATGACGCTTGACCTGCTGCTGCGTGCGGCGGAAGCAACGCCCGAGGCGGGCGTAATCGGCTCGGTGCTCTACTACGCGCATGCGCCGGAGACGGTGCAGGCCTGGGGTGGCGGCCACATCCTGCCCTCCATCGCGTACGCCACGCATTACACCGCGCCACACATTCTGCGCGCGAACGACTACATGACCTTTGCCAGCGTGCTGCTGCGGGTAACCCTGCTGCAGGAGATCGGACTGCTGGACGACCGCTACTTCATGTACTACGAAGACGCGGAGTTCTGCCTGCGTGCGCAACGCGCCGGGTGGGGCATGGCCGTCGCGTTTGCAACGGCAGTGCTGCATAAGGAAGGCGGCAGCCGCGGCAGAGGACGGTCGCTGCGGCTGGAGGAGGCCGTTGCCGAGTCAGGCGTGCGGCTGAGTCGCGAGTACGGACGATTCGGCCTCTTGGGAGCAGCCTGCTTTCTCGCACTGCGCTCGGGCAAGCGTGCACTCCGCGGAGACTTGCACGCGGCGGTGGCTGTGGTGCGCGGTGGCTTGAAAGCCCGTCGCCAATAGAACAACTGAAGCGGATGAGCGATTCGCGCAGGTAGGCGCATGAAGGCCGGTACTGGACTTGCAAGTACCTTTCTGCCCCGTAAAGGCGCGATGCGTCACCACCTCGCTTCTTGCGCGCTTCACGACGTGTTTACCCGCTGGAAAGTTGCAGGAAAAGGTTCACAGACATTTGACATTCCGCACCTTCTCTTGCAACCTAAGCGAAAGCTTTCAATTCAGCAGTGTTCTGTCGTCGTGGACACGTGTATCTACACGTGTCCACGACGACGGGCTTCTCTGTATCCGTTTCGCTCAACGATCTTGGTTGTCTTTGTTTCAGGAGGCAGTAAACAATGAAGAAGCTCGTTCTCGCGGGAGTCCTGCTGAGCACCGCAGCGGTCACCGTTCCATCCCTGTACGGCCAGGCGGTTTCGGTGAACGGCGGCTCTATTCAGGGCACAATTACCGATCCTGCCGGCGCTATCGTTCCGCACGCTGAACTGGTCATTGCAAGTGTCGATCAGGGAAGTACACGTAAACTGACGACAGACGCATCCGGCTTCTACTCCATTGGACCGTTGCTGCCGGGCGAATACACCGTCACTATCACCGCTGCCGGCTTTGAGCGCCTCGAGGTGAAAACGCGCATCCTGACGGGTACGGCGACCCCGGGCAGTTTCAAGTTGACCGTGGGCCGCTCGACCGAAACCGTGGAAGTTAATACGGGAGACATTCAGGTAAACACAGATCAAGTTGGCGTCTCCGACGTGATCACGCGTGAGCAGATCGAGACCCTGCCGGTGAACGGCCGTAACTTTCTGGATTTAGCGCAGATCGAACCCGGTGTGCAGTTGCAGAACGGAAACTCCTTTGACCCGACAAAGTCCGGTTACACCGGTATCTCGGTCAATGGCGTCTCGGGGCGCACGACTCGCATTCTTTTGGATGGCCAAGATATTACCGATGAATTCGTGGGCACCACAATTATCAACGTTTCTGAAGGGGCGATTAACGAATTTCAGTTGAATCGCGCCACGCAGGACGTCTCAGGCGATGTGACATCAACCGGCCAGGTGCTGGTCTCGACCAGCAGGCCGAACGCGCTCGGCAGGATGCCGGTGACGGCGACGAACAGGCCGAG
>CAXTJS010000060.1:0-13679 GCA_964244605.1 uncultured Terriglobus sp.
TGCTGCCGCCCATCAGCGTGCGGATCACGTCGTCCACGGCCCTCAGCGTGTGTCGGCCACCGCATGCCACGTTGAAGACGCGGCCCGCCACACGGTCTGCCGGTGCCTCGCTCGCAAGCAGGTTCGCGCTCACGGCGTTGTCGATGTAGGTGAAGTCGCGGCCCTGCTCGCCATCGCCGAAGATGACCGGCCGCTCGCCGCGCATGCGCTGCAGAATCCACTTGGCCATCACGCCGCTGTAGGGCGAGTCAGGCACCTGGCGCGGCCCGAAGATGTTGAAGTACCGCAGCGACACCGTCTCCATGCCGTAAACCTGGTGCCAGCTGCGCATGTAGTACTCGCCCGTAAGCTTCTGTACGGGGTAGGGCGCAATGGGCTGCGGCAGCATCGTTTCTACACGGGGCAGGCCGGGCTGGTTGCCGTAAGCCGAGCTTGACGCGGCATAAATAACGCGGCGCACACCGGCGGCACGCGCGGCTTCAAGCAGGTTGAAGGTGCCGTCAATGTTGGCGATGTGCGAGGTGCGCGGGTCCTTCACACTACGCGGCACACTTGGCAGCGCAGCCTGATGGAAGATGATCTCAACACCGTCGCAGGCGCGCTGCAGCTTGTCCTCTTCCAGCAGCGAGCCAGTGATGAAGTCGATGCGCTGCATAGAGGGGGCAAGGTTCTCACGCTTGCCAGTCGCGAAGTTGTCCAGACCGCGCACCGCGTCGCCACGCTGCACCAGTGCATCCACAAGGTGCGATCCAATGAAGCCGGCCGCACCCGTTACCAATACCTTGCTCACGTCAAACAGTATCGCAGCCCACAGGTGATGCGGGTAGCGCGGCTCCTGTCAATTGACTGCAAAGCTCCGCAGGTCTGGTACAACTACGTTCTCTACCGTGCACACCTGTCTAGGCGTATGTGCTTACCCGCCGTACTGCCCTTTCTGACGATGTGCTCGCGGCCGCTCCATTTGCTTGGCCGGTGCTGCATCGGACGAATCTGCTTCCGGTGCATTCTGCGCCATGTACTGCTTTGCGTTGAATTTGCGGCCGGTGCTTGCACCGCTCATGTAGCGGATTTTGCCGAAGACCTTGCGCTCTCCCCATGGCCTGTCAAACTTGCCGTAAATCGCCCACGCGATACCCGCGTAGCCGCCCGGATCGCGACCGTCGATGAAGTACTTGTCGTTCAGGTAGATCAGCGTCTTCTGCGCTTCCTCGTTGCTGGGCGACCACTCCAGCACCTTCTTCGCCCAGTACATGCGCATGAAGTTGTGCATCCAGCCGCGGCGCACCATCTGCCGCTGCGCCGCGTTCCAGAGCTCGTCATAGGTCTCCGCGCGCTCCATCTGCGCGACGGTGTACTCGGGATCGCGCTTGTCCTTCTCATGCTGTGCGATCGTCTTCTGCGCCCATGGCTCCGCGCAGCCGGGGTTGTCGTAGTTGGGGTCATACTTCACCCAGTTCACGCACAGTTCGCGCCACGTGACCATCTCATCCAAAAAGCTGTCGGCGCTCTCGCGCAGGTTCTTGTCCTTCTCGACGGCGGCTTCAATTGCCATATAGATACGCAACGGGCTGAGGTGCCCGTAGTGCAGGTAAGGCGAGAGGACGCTGGTGCCGTCCGTCTCAGGATGATTGCGCAGGTGCGCGTAGCCTGGCAGCATCTTGTCGACAAAAAGCTGTAGCCGCGCCTGTGCCGCGTGTGCGCCGCCGGTGAGTTCAGGCACTTTGCCGACGCTGCGGTCGAGGTGCTGCCAGCCCTCGGTCATGTCTTTCGCGGGATCGTCGGCGACAAAGCCTCTCGGCCGCTTCCACGCGTGCTTCGCGGCAGGCTCGTCGTAGGCCTGCAGGTACTCGGGCACCATCTTCCAGAGCCGCGTGCGGATGGTATACGCCGCATACTGCGCCTTTTCAAACCGCTTCATCGGCACGATCACATCGGCGTCCACCGTCCAGAACGGCACGCGGATGTGCTCGGCCACATATCGACGCCAGCCTTCGGGCACACGCATCGGGTTTTCATCGCCGATGACCATGGCTGCCTCTGCGTCTGCGAAGAACTGCAGATGGTCTTCACGCGGCGCGTTGCGCAGCACAAAGCTGACGTTGCGCTTGGCAAGGTCGGCTTCTACATCCCGCAGACCCTCGTTGAGAAACACATAGTGACGCAGATTCGCATTTGGAAAATTCGATACACCCGCGAAGTACACCACTACCGGCAGGCCAAGCGCGTTGCCGGTGTGGATCGCGCAATCAAGAGCGTGGTTGTCAACGCCGCGTTCTGCACGCTGCATCCAGTAGACGACCGTCTTACCCTTGGGATCGGGTGCGCCATCACGCCGCACCGTGACGCGGTCGTCACCGGCAAGCACGCGTAGCGCCGCGGACAGATCGGCGGACAGCTGCGCCGCGGCAGCCTGCTCCCGCTGCTCGCGACTCTCCGTCGTCGCCTTCTTCTTCGCAGGCTTCTTAGCTGGCTTACTCGGCTCCTTGTCTGTCGCGGCTTGCTGCTTCGCAGCCTTACTTGCCGCCTGAATCGCCTTCTCTCGCGCAGGATGCGGGATGCGCTTCGCGTCCGGCTCACTCATCCCCGGTGCGGCCGCGTCAAGTGCCGGTTCCTCCGGTGGAGCGGCTTGCGTCGTTCTCGGTTTCTTATCTACCTTGCCTGTTGTCGTACTCGCAGCCATGCACCGTGGGATGCGGCTTGGGCTGCATCCGCTTACAGAGGAGCTCTACCGCTGAAAGGGGCAAGCAAATTCTGTGCGCCACATCAACCGTGCGATGTTCCGCAAGGCGTAACTCATGACCGTCACGTCTCCGCTATCCTGAACGCATGCCCGACTTCACCCTGCAACCGTGCCGGCCTGGTGACGAAGCCATGCTTTCGCTGGTGGGCGGAGCCACGTTTTTAGACAGCTACGCCGACCGACTCGACGGCGCGGACATCGTTGCGCACGTGCAGAAGAACCACTCCGTTGAGGCGTACACGCACTACCTTGCCGTGCCTGGGAACCGAGCAGTCGTTGCAACGATTGCACCCGGGCTAAGCCCTGTCGGCTACACGCTCTGCACCCTGCCCGACCTGCCCCTGCCCGACATCGGCCCCGGCGACTACGAGTTGCGCCGCATCTACCTGCTCTCGCGCTTTCAGGGCACCGGCATCGGCCGCGCGCTCATCTTGCAGGCAATCGCCACCGCGGCCGAGCTTGGCTACAAGCGGCTACTGCTGGGTGTATACGGACAGAACTTCGCGGCGATCCGCTTTTATGAAAAGGCCGGCTTTACGCAGATCGGCGAACGCTACTTCACTGTAGGCAAGACCACACACCACGATGCCGTGATGGGTCGCAGCGTTTAAGCATGCGGGAAGTGGACGCGCCACAGCAGCCGCCGGTCTCTGCGCCAGCGCGCTCCATGTTGATTGACATCGTCCGCGGTCTGGCGATTATGCTCGTCGCGCTCGGCCACACCAACCAGGGCGTGCTGCATCGCGGCTGGTGGGGCACATCGCCGGTGGGCGCCCGCCTGGACGGCTTGATCTACACCTTCCACATGCCGGCCTTCTTCTTCGTGTCAGGAATTTTTTTGCGCGCGAGTATTGCTAAACGCGGGCCAGCGCGCTTCGTGCTCGGCAAGCTGCGCACGATGATGTGGCCTTATCTTGTCTTCTCGCTGCTGACGTTCGCCGTGCTGCACTTCACTACGCGCTTCACAGTTCAACAGGTTCTGCCGCCAGGCGAGTTTCTGCTGGCACTGCTAAGCGGCGCGTCCAGTTGGTTCCTGCCGACCATCTTTTTCTGCGTCGTCATGGGTATGCTGCTGCGCGATATTCCGACGCCACTGGCACTTGGCATCACTGCCGCATTCTCGACGTGGTACCCGGAAACGCACATCGTCTTCGTCACACGCGGCATCAAGTTCTTGCCTTTTGTCGTGCTCGGCATGTGGGTGAGCAGCGGCTATGAAAGGGTGGAGGCCATTCCTCGCTGGATCGCGACACTCGCCGGCCTATCGCTGATGGGTGCGATGTTGTGGATCACATCTACTCCGCAATACGACACGCTGTGGACGTTTTTGCCACTGGGCGCTCTCGGCACGGCGATGCTGCTGCTCTACGCGCAGGCGTTAGGTCGATCGGCGCTAGTGCGCGTGACCGTCTGGGTCGGTGAAGCGTCGTTTGGTATCTTTCTGCTCTCGCAGTTTGCGCAAGGAGCCGCGCGTGAGTTGTTATTGCTGGCGCACATCACTGAGCCTTACGTACAGACGATCTTGCCGACTGTGTGCGCCGTGATCATGCCGGCATGGCTCTATAGCCGGCGTCAGCGGTTAGGCATTGCTTGGATGTTTGCCTACCCGCAGCGCAGAGCAGAGGGCTGACTCAAAAGCCTCGAAGGACGCGGAGGTCCGGGATGCGCGGAGTCGCAAAAGAAGAGAGGAATGCGCTTGGCGCATCCCTCTCTTGTGCTCTAGATTGCCCGGTGCTACCACTGACCCCAGGCACGCGAGACGTAATCGCTAAGGCTCATGAAGACGAGAATCAGGAAGGTGAAGAAGCCAGATGCAACCGTAAGCTTGACCAGACGCGAGCTGTACTTCACATGCATGAAGAAGAGCACAACGAAGACAGCCTTGGTGCACGCGATGCCGATGGCGACAGCAGCGTTAAACGGTCCGAGGTGCACCATCGAGGCGCCAACCGTCAGTAATGTGCCCACCATTAGCACACCAAAGATCGCCAGATACATCATGGGGCTGACGATGTGATGGGCGATGTGTTCGGGATTGTTGACGTTCGGAGAATCATGAACGTCGAGGTTCGCTCCCTCTCCATCGACGCGATGTGCTGAGCCGGCAACTACCTGATCGCCGTTTCCGGATGTCTTATATTCGCTCATCGTACTTCGCTCCTTCGCCTTGTTGTAGCTGTTCTCGATGCTTGTCCCGCAATCAATGGCGATTGATCAGGTACAAGAAGGGGAAGAGAAAGATCCACACGATGTCGACGAAGTGCCAGTACAAGCCGAAGTTTTCAATCGGCTGCACATACCCTTCTGTGTAGACGCCCGAGTTCGACTTCCACAGCAGAAAGATCAGGATGGCGATGCCGATAATCATGTGCAGCGCGTGTACGCCCGTCATGGCGAAGTAGAGCGAGAAGTACATCTGCGTCTTGTTCGCCATGTCTACGGGCAGAGCCTTTTCGTGGCTGCCTGCGGCGGGGTGAACGAAGTCCGAGATGTCGAACGACGCGCCGGGAACATGGTGCTCTGTGAACTTGTCGTAGTACTCGCCTGTCTTGATGCCAAGGAAGGCGAAGCCCAGCACGACAGTCGCCAGCAGATAAACCTGCAGCGACTTTTTGTTCTTTACCTCTGCCGACCACACGGCCATTGCCATGGTGAGGGAGGAGGTAATGAGCACGATCGTGTTCGTTAAACCCATCGGCACGGAAATGGAGTTGGAAGCCGAGACGAAAGCGTCGTAATACCAATTGCGATAGAGCAGGTAGGCCATGAACAGGCCGCCGAAGAACATGATCTCCGTCAGGAGAAAGAGCCACATGCCGAAGCCGGCGGCCTCACGCTGCTGCTCGGCCGTTTCGAAGTGGTGCTTCTGGTAGAACGGATGATCGTGCACGTCGTGCGACGGCTCAATCGCCGGTGCCGGCGGGTGGGTCAGTTCTGAGATCGTCGAGCTCACCGACATCGTTCTGTGTTCCTCTCATAATCGGGCCGGCGCAATTGCCTGGCCCTTGCTGCAACCGGCTGCGCTTTGGCGCAACCGGCTTTGCTGCTTCGACGCGAAAACGTCTCTTCATTGTTATACGTGCTTCAGCTCACGCTCTGTCTTGTGGGCGAGCCACTCGTAGTCGTAGGCTTCCTGCTCGACGATCGGCGTGACCAGGAAGTTTTCGGTCAGCGGAGGTGACTGAATCTGCCACTCAAGGCCTGTCGCCTGCCACGGGTTATTGCCGGCGATGGCACCGTACTTCAACGACCAGCCCAGGTAGAGCAGCGGCAGCACATAGCCGACGCCGAGTACCGTGGCGCCAGCGGTCGAGAGTACGTTCAGCACCTGGAACTCCGCCGGGTATGCGTGGTAGCGGCGTGGCATGCCCAGATAGCCGACCACGAACTGCGGGAAGAAGGTCAGGATAAAACCGATGAAAGTGGTGATCGCGGCCAGCTTCGATACGGACTCGGGGTACATGCGGCCGGTCATCTTGGGCCACCAGAAGTGGATGCCCGCGAGGAACGCCATCAACATGCCGCCCACCATCACGAAGTGAAAGTGCGCCACGATGAAGTAGGTCTCGGTCAGGTGAATGTCCATGCCGAGCGAACCGAGGAAGACGCCGGTCAAGCCGCCAATGGTGAACAGGCCGATGAAGCCGAAGGCGTAGAGCATCGGCGTCTCAAAAGTGACGGAGCCTTTCTGCAGCGTGAACGTCCAGTTAAAGATCTTGATCGCGGACGGCACGGCGACGAGCATCGTGAGCAGCGAGAAAACCAGCACCGAGTAGTTCGACACACCCATGATGAACATGTGGTGCGCCCATACAAAGAAGCCGAAGAGCGCGATGGCCACCGAGGAGAACGCCACCGCCGTATAGCCAAAGACGCGCTTCCGGCTGAAGGTGGAGATCACTTCAGAGATCACGCCGAAGCCCGGCAGGATCATGATGTACACGGCCGGGTGCGAGTAGAACCAGAAAAGGTGCTGGAAGAGCAGCGGATCGCCGCCCTTGGCCGGGTCGAAGACGCCGATGCCGATGGTACGCTCAAGCGCGACCAGCGTGATTGCAATCGCAAGCACCGGGGTGCCGAGCACCATCATAATGCTGGCCGCATAGTTAGACCAAACAAACAGTGGCAGGCGGAACCAGGTCATGCCTGGTGCGCGCATGCGGTGGATCGTCACGATGAAGTTCAGGCCCGTGAAGATGGACGAGAAGCCGGCGATAAAGATGGCCGTTGCCGTCGTGATCACGTGCGTGTTCAGGTAGTGCGTCGAGAGTGGCGTGGTGAACGTCCAGCCCGTATCGACGCCGCCCAGCACCAGCGCTGCCAGCACAAAGGTGCCGCCCGCCATGTACAGATACCAGCTCAGCAGGTTGATCTTCGGAAAGGCAAGGTCCTTGGCACCGATCATGATCGGAATCAGGAAGTTGCCAAGCGTTGCGGGAACCGATGGCACCAGAAACAGGAAGATCATCACGACGCCGTGCATCGTGAACATCTTGTTGTAGGTGTCGGCCGCCATGAGGTCGCCCGCAGGCGTCAGGAGTTCAAGCCGGATCATGCCGGCGAAGAAGCCACCTAGAAAGAAGAAGAAGGTGATAGAGACCAGGTAAAGCATCGCGATGCGCTTATGGTCGCCCGTAAGCAGCCACGAGAGCAGGCCGTGCTCTTTGTTCAGGTAGCTGACCTTCGGCAGAGTTGCAGTTGCCTGGTCTGGCAGGGAGACGATAGTGCTCATGGCTTCACCATATCCGGCGTGGTTGGCGCGGCATCGTTCGACGTGGAGGTAACCAGCGTCTGCTGGTTACGGTAGTTGCTCTTGAGCGTCTTAATGTACTCAACGAGGTCGATCAGGCCTTCTTCGCTTACCTGGCCCTGATAGGTCGGCATGATGGGCTTGTAGCCCGCCGGGACGTGCTGCGAGGGATTCAAGATGGTGTCGCGCAACCAGCCATCGGTGGCGATCTGCGTGGACCCGTCGTCCATCTGGATTTTGGCGCCATACACGCCGGCAAGGCTCGGTCCGCGCGCGGCTGCGGTGCCGTTGTGGCAACTGTTGCAGCCAAGCGAGTTGTAGACGCGCTCACCATTCTGCGCCAGGCTCATGCCGCTGGTCGACTGCTCTGTCCACTTCTGGTAGTCATCCGGCTCCATCGCCACGATCTCACCAATCATGCCGCTATGCAGCGTGCCGCAGTATTGCGTGCAGAACAGATGGTACGTGCCGGCCTTGGTCGCGTTGAACCACACCGTGCTGTAACGGCCGGGTATGACCTCACGCTTGATGCGAAAGGCTGGGATCGAGTAGGAGTGGAAGACGTCCTGCGAAATCATCGTCAGTTGCACCGGACGGCCTGTGGGCACGTGCAGAGCGTTGATTTCGTGCTGACCGCCGGGATGCTCGGCCTTCCACATCCACTGCTTGCCAACGATGTAGATCTGCATCGCATTTGCGGGCGGGTTGTAGATGCGGAAGTACAGCACCGCTCCCCAGACGAAGATAAAGAGGAAGATGCCGAGCGGGATAATTGTCCACGTGGCTTCGAGCAGCGTGGAGCCTTCAATCTGCACAGCCTGCGGATGCTTTTCCGCACGGTACTTGACGGAGAACGTGAACAGCAGCGCGCCGACCAGGATGATGCCGAACAGCGTCATGCCCCACAAGAACAGGTACAGTGCATCTGCCCACGGCGCGATCGTGGACGCTTCCTGCGGCCAGATGGCGAACGTGGTCATCCACTTGGTGAGGAACTGCCAAAGCACTGGGCTGATATGCGACATCGTGGCCTTTATCTCTTCCTAAAATCTCTTCGGGAGCTGTCTTTTGCTGCCCATGCAAACCGTTCTTGTCTGGTTCCTGCGTCTTGCGGTCTTATCTGTTGCTGCAGTGCTCTGCTATACGTTGCGGCGAAGGTCGTCGTCTTCGCGGGTCAGAGAAGCCTGCGCCAGCTTATGGTCGCGGCGAAACATGAGGAACATAAACCCGCCGAGGCCGGCAAGCGTCACCATGCCGCCAAGCTGCACAACGCGCACTACCCTCAGGCTATGGCTGTTGCGATGCGGATCGTAGTGGTAGCAGTAAGTCAGAATGTTCGCTACGGGTGAGCCGATCTTATTTCCGGACGCCTCCACCAGGCCGAGCAAGACATCCTTGGGCGAGTACTCTACGCCGAGATAGTACTGTGCGACCTTACCCTCGGGCGTCACAATCTGGATCGCACTCGCATGCGCATACTGCGTCAGCAGGCCGTCCGGACCGGGTACCTTGACGTAGCCGAAGCCCACGGCCTTGGCGAGCGCGTCAATGGAAGGCTGCGGCCCGACGAGGAAGTGCCAGCCGTTTTCCGTACCGGGTCTCGCATAACGCTTCGTGTAGAGCGCCTTCTTCTTAAGCGCCATCGCCGGCGTGTCACTCGGGTCGATGGAGGCGATCACCACCTGGAAGTCCTTGCCCGGGTTCAGGTGAACCATGGCCAGAGCCTGCGTGAGGCCGTCCAGTTCTTCGGAGCAAAGCATTGGACACTGGTAGTAGACCAATGCCAGCACTGCAGGCTTGCCGGTTTGAAAGTAATCACCAAGATGCACGGCCTTGCCAGTCTCGTCAGTAAAGGCGGCACTCAGCGGCAGCTGCGTATTCAGATGCTGCTCAACACTTGCACCCTTCAGTACGGTCGGTAACTCGTTGCCGTACTGGTCACCCGTCTGCTTATCCCCCGGCGCGGAGACCTGGGCGTGCGCAGCGCTCATCCACCCACAGCCGAGCAAAACAACTGCTGCGAGCAGTGCGTGCTTTGTGGTCGAGATGGAGGTGCGCATGTGCATGGTGGCTCTGATTACTTCTTCTCCAGCTTGGCGTGCTGTTCTGAACTTTGCTTTTCGCCTTCGTGTTCCAGCTTGATTTGCTGGCCTCTTGATTCCATCTGCTCCAGTTCCCACGCGGTGCGGGCGAAGCCGTTTGTCAGAGGTACGGTGGCAAGGTGGTCCACATCGCCGGACATCTTTGCCTGAAGCAGGTTCGGCGTGCCCGTAGTTCCATTGGACGCCGGAAGCCCACGTTTTACAAGCAGTTGCATGGCGACTTCAATCGGTATCCGAACGTTGCCGACCGGTCCGGAGTTCCCCGCCGAACCCTGGCCCGGCTCGATCAGCGTGTAGTGGTCCAGCAGGAGGTCTTCGCGCGCGTGCAGGTCCGCCGTGGACTGGTTGGAGTCATCCGCATCGAGCCGTGGCGTGGGGAAACTCTGCGTGATCAGTGACGACTCGCGCTGCTCCATCTCTGTGCTGGTGCTCATGCTCTCGCCGCGATGGAGGCCGGGCGCAGGCTGACCGGCAGCGGCGGCCTGCGGGTTGGTTGACGCTGCGTCGCCGTCCTGCTTGAGCAGACCGAAGTTGATGGCTTTACCCGCCGCGTAGCAGAAGACGAAGAAGACGACGAGAAAGCCGACCAGACCGGCGAGAAAGACTACCACGCCTTTCGCATTGACGTCGCTGACCTCATAGCCGGGGCGCTCCGCGTCGATCTTGGGCGCGGGGTGTGGCTGTGGCTTCTCAATACCGTGCTCTTCGTTGCTCTCAGTGTTGTGCTGTCCAAAATTAATGGCCATGTTCCGGCTCCAGGATCTCCGCGGTGTGTGGGTCGTTCAGGACGATGAGTGGCCGCGATGCCAGGTTCGTCAGGTAGTACCAGCCCCAAAGGCCCATGATGCCAAGCGGCACCGTCACGTACGCGAGCATCGTGAAGCCCGCGTGGCCAAAGTGGTTCATGGACTCTTTGAAGTTCGGCTCAATGAGCCAGAACAGATCAAAGGCGCGCGCAAAGATCATGAAGCTGGTCAGCGTGACCATCTTGCCGCGATTGCGCTTGAGGTCGCGGCTCAGCAGGAGGCAGAACGGCACCACCCAGTGGAAGATAAAGTCGAGCGAACAGATCGCCCACCAGCCGCCGCGGATGCGATGGAGGTAGAAACCAATCTCTTCCGGCTGGTTTGCCGACCAGATGATGAGGAACTGCGCAAAGGTCAAGTAGATGTTCAGCATGACGAAGCCGAACAGGAACTTGCCGAGATCGTGCTGCTCCGTCACGCGGAGCGCGGTAGCGAACGGCTGTGCGCGCGAGAGCCGGATGATCGTCAGAATGCCGACGGCCAGCACCAGATAGCCCTGGCCGACTAGGAACTGCAGACCCCACATGGTGGAGTACCACGTGATGTCGAGCGACATCATGAAGTCGATCGCCACGATTGTGAGCAGCGTCACGTAGATCAGGATGCCGATGCCGGACAGATTCTCAGACCGGATGCGCCAGAACTCGAAGCTGGCCTGTGTGCCTGCGTTCGAGTCAGCATCACGCTCGAGCGACCAGCGGTTCAGCAGGCTTTTCCAGATCCACAGAAAGGCAAAGACGAGGCTGATCTGGATCGTAACGCTCAGCGGCGAAAGCATGACACGCTTCCAATCCAGCGCGTGCGCCTCAGCCTCGGTAAGCAGATGGCTCTCAAGCGCGTTGCGTACGGCTTCGTGTGTTGGGTACGCCATCCAGGCATACAGGCTCTTGCCGAAGAGCATGATTGGGATGAACGTCACTGCCAACATGGGCAGCGTGTTGGTCATCGCCTCAAACGGGCGGCGCAGGACCAAGCCCCACTTGCCGCCGGAGACGTATTGCAGCATCAGCATGCACAGGCCGCCGCCGCAGAGCGAGAACATCAGAAACCAGCTCAGAAGATAGGCCCGCAGAAAGTGCATGCGGCCTTCCTGCGTAAACAGGAAGAGGACAGAGACGACCAGAGCCACAGCGCCACCGATGAGCAGCTGGCTGCGCCAAGCGGCGACCATGGGCGGTGCACTCAGGTCTTTCGGCAGCACACGCGGGCCATGGTCGGCATGCAGCGCATGCGCGTCACCGATGCTGTGTGCGTGAAGTTCTTGTCCGTGTGCCATTCGCTCTCTCTATCCTGATGCTTCGAACTTGTTGCCTGTACTGCCTTGCTGCTGCTACCGCGGGCCGTTCAATGTTGCCGGGGATGCCGATGACTCCGGGTTTGGCTGGATGGGCGACATGGACTGCGCGCCCTTCGGCAGAGCGTCGCTGTTCTGCGTGGTGCTGCCGCCGCTGTTCCGGCTTACGCCGGCGCCGTTGTTGGTGCCGTCATCGCCAGGGATCCCCTTGTCCTCGTTGTGCGGCGTTCCCCACACGGCAGTTGCCGGCAAGACCCACTCGGACACGGTGTTGCGCGGCATACCCTCACGTTCGGCAACATCGCCGATATGTTCCACATGCGCGCCACTTGCGTCGGCCACCGTCGCATTCTGGCTTAGCTGCAGTGCGCGGATATAGGCGACCACGGCCCAGCGGTCCTCGACCGAGAGCATCGACGCGTACTCCGGCATGGAGCCATACCCGTTTGCGATGACGTTATAGAAGTGGCCAAGTGGCGCAGCGCGCAGACGGTCGGTGTGGAAGTTGCCTGCGGGGCGATAGCCACGCTGCACGACGATGCCGCCACCGTTGCCGACGCGCGAGTGGCAGGCAGTGCAGTAGACGTTGTAGCTCTGCTGTCCACGCAGCAGGAGCGCCTCGTTTACCGGCACGGGCATGCCGTCGCCCTCTTTGCCGCCGGAGAAGCCGGTCATCAGGTACGAGCTTTCGTCCTGCTGGCCACGCGCTACGGAATTCTGCACCTGCGGGCGCACAGAGCGGCCATCCGCGTAAAGCGACGTGCCGCGCTGCGGGTAGAACTTGGGCTGGTTGTGCATGTCCTGCCGGCAGCCGGCAAGCGTGAGCACGCTCAGCGCGGCAGCACCGGTCAAGAGCAGGCGACCCATGCTTTGTGTTGACATACGACGCATTACAGGTCTACCTCAACCACACTCACGGCGTGGAACCGTTCCAGAAACGTACGCGTCTCCAGGAGGTCGAACCGGGGATCGGTCGCCTCCAGGCAGAGAAAGAATTTGTCATCCGTTGCGCCGGAGCGGAAGTTCGGCGCGTTGAACAGCGGATGGTACACCTGCGGCAATCCGTTCAGCGCAAGCATGCTGAAGGCAGCGGAAAGACCGGCGAACAGAATCGTCATCTCGTACGCCGGGATAATGAACGCAGGCCATGAGAACAGCGGACGTCCCGCCACGTTGATCGGGTATGAGATGGCGGACATCCACGTTTCCATCAGGAACGCGGTGGTCACGCCCATTACACCGCCCAGCAGCGTCATGAGCGGCACGCGGTTGTGATGCACGTCCAGCGCCGTCGCGGCTTCTTCCACCGGGTAAGGCGTGTAGCACTCCATGCGCCGATAGCCCGCGACTCGAGCCTGCTCGGTCGCAAAGACCAGGGCTGCGGGGGTGTTGAACTCGGCCAGGTAGCCGTAGACTCCCTCTTCGACTGGCATCAGGCAGTCTCCTCTACCGTCTCTTCGGCTTCCAGGCCACCGGCGAGCTTGGTCTGCGGCAGCATCATCTTGATCTCGTTCATCGGGATCATGGGAGCGAAGCGCACGAACAGGAGGAACAGCGTCGTGAACAGGCCCATCGTTCCGATGTAGAGCATGTAGTCCCACTTGGTCGCGCGATAGGTGCCCCAGCTGGACGGCAGGAAGTCGCGGTACAGGGAGGTCACAACGATCACAAAGCGCTCAAACCACATGCCGATGTTAATCACGATGGAGATCGCGAACAGGTAGCCGACGTTCGTCCGCAGCCTGCGCCACCACAGCGTGCCGAGAGGAGCGGCGATGTTGAACAGGATGAGCAGCCAGTAGCCCCAGCCCATCGGCCCAAACATGCGGTTCCACATCATGAACCACTCCCAGTGCGATGCGGAGTACCAAGCCATGAAGACCTCGAGTGCGTAGCCGTATGCCACGATCAGGCCGGTGCCGAGCATGACCTTCGCCATGTTGTCCAGGTGGCGCAGAGTGATCAGGTCTTCCATGTGGTAAAACTT
>CAXTJS010000060.1:13689-14041 GCA_964244605.1 uncultured Terriglobus sp.
GATCGGAATGGCCAGTGTCAGCACCATGGCGAAGCCGGAGTAGATGGCGCCCGCAACAAAGTAGGGCGGGAAGACCGTGGTGTGCCAGCCCGGCAGCGCCGCGACCGCGAAGTCGAAGCTAATGACGGTGTGCACCGAGAGCACCAGAGGCGTGGACAGACCGGCAAGCAGGAGCGAAGCCGTCTCATACCGCATCCAGTGGCGGGTGGAACCGCGCCAGCCGAGCGACAGGATGCCGTAGAACCACTTAGCGAACGGGAATGTCGCCTTGTCGCGCAACGTGCCGAAGTCGGGCACCATGCCGATGTACCAGAAGACCACCGAGATCGTTGCGTAGGTCGAGACGGCGAAG
>CAXTJS010000061.1:0-9409 GCA_964244605.1 uncultured Terriglobus sp.
CGACCACTCGACCGACTCCATCAGCTCGGCGAAGGTGTCGGCGTAGCCATCCTGCAGCAGGTAGCAGGGCTTCTGCCAGCCGAAGATGGAATAGGTGGGCATACCCCAAGGCGTGCAGGTGAGCTCCCGATGCCCCATCAAGAACTCCATGAACATGGGTGAGGCGTTAAAGCGCCACGTCTTCTTGCGGTTCGACAGGATGGACCGGAAGAGCTTGCGCGAGCGTGCGCGGCCGAGAAAGTGCTTCTGATCGGGCGCCTTGTCGTAGGTGTAGCCGGGCGAAACCATCATGCTCTCGACACCGGCGTCCATCAGCTGGTCGAAGTGGCGGCGGACGGAGTTAGGGTCGGCGCCGTCGAAGAGTGTCGTGTTCGTCGTCACGCGGAAGCCGGCCTTTACTGCCGCGTGCACACCTTCCATCGCGATGTCGTACCCACCCTCGCGGCAGACGCCGAAGTCGTGGTGCTCGCGCTCGCCATCCACGTGCACGGAGAAGCTGAGGTACTTTGACGGCGTGAAGAGGTGCAGCTTCTCCTTGAGCAGGAGCGCATTGGTGCACATGTAGACGTACTTCTTGCGCGCGACCAGGCCTGCGACAATCTCCGGCATCTGCGGATGCAGCAGAGGTTCGCCGCCGGGGATGGCGACCATGGGCGTGCCACACTCCTCGGCTGCCTTGAAGCATTCGTCGGGCGTGAGCTCCGCCTTCAAGATGTGCGCGGGATACTGAATCTTGCCGCAGCCGGCGCAGGCCAAGTTGCAGCGAAAGAGCGGCTCAAGCATGAGCACAAGCGGGTACTTCTTGCGGCCCTTCATCTTCTGCTTGAGGACGTAGGTTGCCACCGTCCACGCTTGGGATACAGGTACGGCCATGCTTGGGAGCTCCTTTGCTCTAGTTTCGCCCAGCCCGGCGAGGAACGCCAGCAGGAACGAAGGAGTGGTGCCTTGGACGAACAGCTGCGGCTAAGCCGCTTCGGCTGCTTCGCGCTCCATGCTGCGCTGATACGTGCTCAGCGCAAGCAACGGGAAATACTGCTTGTAAAGGTGGTAGCCGAGATAGAACACCCGTGGAAAGCCCGTGCCGGTGTAGTAGCTCTCGCCATTGCGCCCGGGTACGAGTTCATCCCAGGAGCCGTCCTCATGCTGGCGGTCGATCAGCCAGCGGATTCCCTTCGCGACCGAGTCGGAGCGGTTGTCGCCACCGGCCAGCAAAGCAAGCACAGCCCATGCCGTTTGCGACGGTGTGCTTGGCCCCACGCCGCGCTGCATCGGGTCGTCATAGGTTCCGCAGGTCTCGCCCCAGCCGCCGTCACTGTTCTGCACGGTGCGCACCCATTCCACGGCCTGCTGGACGGCTGGTTCGTGGTTCCAGTAACCCATGGCTTCCAGCCCACGCAGCACCAGGAAGGTGCCATAAAGATAGTTCACACCCCAGCGGCCGAACCAACTGCCGTCAGACTCCTGCTCCTTGAGCACGAACTGTACTGCGCGTTCGACACGCGGGTCGCGACGTGTGTAGCCGTAAGCTGCCAGCATCTCCAGGATGCGCCCGGTGATATCGACCGTTGGCGGATCGAGCATCGCATTGTGATCGGCGAAGGGAATGTACTGAAAGATGCTCTTGGTATTGTCCTTGTCGAACGCCGCCCAGCCGCCGTTGCGGCACTGCATGGCGAAGATCCACTTGATAGCCCGCTCGGTTGCATCGTGCTGCTGGCGCTCCCGTGGATGATCGACGGCCTTTAATGCGAGCAGAACCTCTCCCGTATCATCGACATCCGGGTAGAACTCATTGTTGAACTCGAAGTACCACCCACCCGGTTCGACGTTTCGGACTTTCTCAGCCCAGTCACCCTTCTGGCGCACTTCTTTCGATAAGAGCCAGTCTGTGGCAAGGATCATGCGCGGATCAGTCCGCGAAACACCCACGTCGCCAAGCGTTGAGAGCACCTGAGCCGTGTCCCACACGGGCGAGTAGCACGGCTGCATGCGGAAGGTCGGCGTTGGGTATTCCGGCTCGCCTTCCGGGTTGTCGATGCCAAGCTTTTCAAACTCGTCCATCGCCCGGATCATCTGTGGGTCGTCCATCGAGTAGCCAAGATGCCGTAGCGCGACGATGGAGTTCAGCATCGCCGGGTAGATTGCTCCCAGGCCGTCGGATTTTTCGAACCGCGCCAGCATCCACTCCTCGGCTCGCTTTAAGGCTTTTCTGCGCAGCGGCCGGATGTGGATTCGCTCGGCCCAGTGCGCCAGGCGATCCCAGAAGAGGAAGAAGTTACGCCATGAGACAAGCTTCTTGCGATCCCAGCGAAGGTGCAGATCGGCATTCTCGCGACCGCCTACGAACAACTCCTCAATACCCTCACCCTCTGCCAGCTTCTTGAAGGGCTTCTTTGCATAAGTGATCGAGAGCGGGACAAGGATGCCGCGCGACCAGGAACTTATTTCGTAGATGTTGAAGTAAAACCAGTTCGGAAAGAGGATGATCTCCGGCGGGATTGCGGGGACGGCGTCGTAGTCGTACTGACCGAATGCGCAGAGATAAATCTTGGTGAAGGTGTTGCACTCCACCACGCCGCCGTTCGCCAGGATCCAGTTGCGTGCGCGCACAAGCACCGGGTCGTCAACGCTCCAACCCATCAGCTTCAGCGCGAAATAGCTTTTTACGCCGTAGTTAATGTTGGAGGGACCACCGGGATAGAGACTCCAGCCGCCATCTTCGTTCTGATGACGAAGGATCTCATTGATGCAGCGCTCCATCTTGCCCGGATCGCCCGTACCCAGCAGCTTGTGCAGGTAGATGTAATCCGCCTCGAGCATGACATCTGCTTCCAGCTCGCCAAACCAGTAGCCCTCGGCATGCTGCTGGCCGAATAGCCAATCAACAGAGCGCTGAATACCGTCGCGGACCCTGTCCAGACCGATGTCAATACGGCCGAAGCGTGGTTGCACCACAGTTCTGGCCGGTCCGGATGTTTGCTGCGGTTGCTGCATGCCGATTCGATGTTCCTCAAAGGGCGGCGATGCAGCGTACGCGTCGCGAGACCCTGCTGTAAGACCTAGACCGAAGCGCGTGTCTGCGCGCCGGGCGCCGAGGCGATGGCCTGCACAATTTCGGGTGGCAGACCAAAGCGAACATTTTCCGGCATCACCTCGACCTCATTTACCGAACCGTATCCCCTTGCCTGCAGATACGCTACTACTTCCTGCACAAGCACTTCAGGGGCAGAGGCTCCAGCAGTAACAGCGACACTGGATGTGTCCTCAATCCACTCAGGCCGGATATCTTCGGCCTTGTCAATGAGGTAAGACTTCGTGCCGAGGTTCATCGAGACTTCGACCAGCCGGTTTGAGTTCGAGCTGTTGCGTGAACCAACCACCAGCACCACGTCCGCATTGTGAGCGACGTTCTTTACTGCGGTCTGACGGTTCTCCGTGGCGTAGCAGATGTCCTGCGCATGCGGTCCGATGATGTTGGGAAACTTGCGCTTGAGCGCGTCAATCATGTACTTCGCCTCGTCGAGCGAGAGCGTCGTCTGCGTCAGATAGGCGACCTTGTTCGGATCAGGAACGACCAAACGATCGACTTCCTCTACAGTGGAGACGACCTGCGTCACATCCGGTGCCTCGCCCTGCGTTCCCTCAACCTCTTCGTGGTCACGATGACCCACAAGCACCAGCGAATAACCCTGCTTCGCGAACTTGATCGCCTCGACGTGCACCTTGGTGACGAGCGGGCAGGTTGCGTCAACGACCTTGAGGCCGCGTTCCTTGGCGCGCTCGCGCACCGCCGGCGAGACACCGTGCGCGGAGTAGATCACGCGCTTGCCCTCGGGCACCTCGTCCAGTTCGTTGACGAAAATCGCGCCCTTCTGGCGCAGGTCATCGACAACATAGCTGTTGTGCACGATTTCTTTGCGCACATAAATTGGCGCACCGAACGTATCCAGCGCAATTTTTACGATGTCGACGGCGCGTACAACACCGGCGCAAAATCCTCGGGGCTTCAGCAGCAGGACCTGTTTCGTGGTGGTGTTTGCCTCGGTCTGCACGGCATCAAGCGTCAAAATGCTCACTGTCGAAGTATACCGCCTCGTGTGGTCTTCGCGATGCAAAGTTGAACCGGTAGTGGTGCAGGTGCTTACACCCGCTTAATGAACTTCTCCCGCAACGTGTCGTCCACGATGGCTTGCCAACCCCGTCCTTTGGCCCGCAGGGCGGAGAGGACATCGCGCGAAAGGCGAATGTTGACGGGCTGCTTTGTGGGGGATTTCTGCGGGCCGCGCCCTTGCTTCGGTGCGAGGATCGCTTGCATCTCCGGTGGCAGGTCATGCAGCCGCATGGCCTTGGCCATCGTGCCCGGCATCCACTCCGGATTTTCCTCATCCGGAGTACCGTATTCAGAACTCTTCGGCATATTGCTTCATCTCCTGCTTCGTTGCTTTTCGAAAGCTGATTGCACGAAGGGTCTGACCACGCATTGTGAACGCGAGCGTATACAGTTCAAGCCCTAGAAGGCGATCGCCTGAAACCGCTCCTCCCCGTAATCATTCCGATCGTCGTAACGAAGGAGCGCTGAGGCGAAATCCAGTGCGTCTGCACGCTGCAAAGAAATGCCGTGCTTGTGGAGGTTGACCGCATTCTTCTCTTCGTCGAACTCAATCATATCGTGGTTACGATAAGCGGCTTACCGGCTAGCTTTCAGCATCTGCTCCGCATGTTTCAAGCTGGTCTCGGTGACGGTCGCTCCGGAGAGCATGCGCGCGATCTCTGTCGTGCGGTCCTCGTCCTTGAGTTGGCGGACATCCGTGCGGGTGCGGCCGCCCTTCTCGGATTTGCTGATCAGGAAGTGCTGCGTCCCGAAGGCGGCGATCTGCGGCAGGTGCGTCACGCAGAGCACCTGCTGGTGCGAGGCTAGCGCCTTGAGCTTGGCACCGACTGCTTCGGCTGCGCGGCCGCCGATGCCGATATCGATTTCGTCAAAGACGAGCGTGCGCGGCAGGGGGATGCGCCGCTTCGTCTTTCCAGCGCCGCCTTCCTCGACCGACACTTTCAGCGCAAGCATCACGCGGCTCATCTCGCCACCGCTGGCGATCTCCTCCAGCGGCTTCATCGGCTCGCCCGCGTTTGTCGCGATCAAGCATTCCACGTGATCCCAGCCGTAGACGGTCCAGAACTGCTGCTCCTTCTGCGGAGCGATCTCCACGCGAAAGCGCACCGTCATCGCCAAGTCGTTGATCTGCTGCTCGGCCAGCTTCTCAAGCCGGCGCGCGTTTGAGATGCGAGTCTCCGTCAGGTCCTGCGCGACGCAGGTGTAAATGTGCTCCACCTCGGCGACGCGCTGCTTTGCCGCGGCGATCATCGCGTCACGATTCTCAATCTCGGCGAGTTTGCCGCTGACCTCTTCGCCGTAAGCGATGACTTTAAAGAGTGTCCGGCCGTACTTCCGCTTCAGCCGGTCCAGCAGAGCAAGGCGGTCCTCGATTTGCTCCAACCGCTCGGGCGAGGCATTGATGTTCTCGGCGTAGTCGCGCGCAGTCGCGCTCACGTCTTCCACGGCGGCGCGCGCGTTCGCAATCTGTGATGCGGGCTCGACAAACTTGCTGTCGAACTTGGCAAGTTCGTCCAGGTGTCGTTGTGCCGCGGTCAGCGCGGTCGCCGCTGCACCCTCACCCTCATAGAGCAGGTCGCTCGCGTTCATGGCAGCGGTGTAGAGCTTCTCGGCGTTGGCGAGCACGCGCTTCTCCGCCTCGAGTTCCTCATCCTCTGCGTCCGATACGATCGCTGCGTCCTGGATCTCGCCTCGCTGAAAGCTCCAGAGGTCCACCATGCGCAGCCGCTCCTGCTCGTCAGTGGAGAGCCGGTCAAGCTCCTCGCGTGCCTCGCGCCACAGCAGGAAAGCTGTATGGATCGCCTCGCCTGCCGACTCTTTCTCCAAATCCTTCTTGGCGAGCAGTCGTTCGCGGATGCGTTCCGTAGCCTCGCGGCTGGGCGCAAGCTGCGTGCCGATACCGGCAAAGCGGTCAAGCAGGCCGCGCTGCTGCGCCTGGTCGAAGGCACCCATCGTCTCAGACTGGGTGTGGACGAGGGCTAGCTCCGGCGCCAACTGGCGCAGCACGCCCACCGTCGCCGGCTGGTTGTTGATGAAGACACGCCCCTTGCCCGCGGATGAGACCTCGCGGCGGAGCAGGATCTCCGCCCCTTCCACATCGATGCCGTTTGTTTCGAGGATCGACTCGGCACCCGGTGTCGTCTCGAAGACGCACGAGACGACTGCCTTCTCTGCACCGTGACGCACCACATCAGACGCGGCGCGCTCCCCAAGTAGAAGGGCCAGCGCGTCCACCAGAATGGACTTACCCGCACCCGTCTCGCCGGTAAGCAGGTTCAGGCCGGGCCCGAACGAGGCCACGGCATGGTCGATGACGGCGTAGTTTTCAGCGCGAAGCTCAAGCAGCATGGGGCCGTTCCCTTCTTCTCTGCCCGCGAGAGACGCAGGACAAAGCCGGTGCGTTTTTGCCTTCTCTTCGCGCTGAGCATAGCATGCCTCGTCATGCGAAAGTGTTGACACAGTTGAGCCATCACGGCCATTTTCGCGCCTCCCGGGCGGTGCGCTACCGGGAATTTCCGTGCCGTTCTACACTGCCCTAGAGCTATGGCCTTCTCTTTGAGTGCACTCGCGTTCGCGGTACTACTGCAGGACGACCCTGGAACGCCCGCCGTTGCGGCACTGCCCCAGCACAGCGGATCCGCGCTGGGCGAGATGGTCCACAACAGCGGTCCCACGGCGCTGGCAGTACTTGTCTTGCTGCTGCTGCTGTCTGTCTTTTCGTGGATGATCATGATCCAGAAGTTCACCAGCTTTCGGCTGGCACGCGCGCAGAACGGACGCTTTCTAAAGGCATTTCGCCGGTCCGCGCGGCTGAGTGAGATCGCGGGGGTGGCCGACCAGTTCCGCCCGGCGCCGCTTGTCTCCGTCTTTACCGAGATCGTCGAAGAGTACCAACGCCAGACAGGCGGGCGCGGTCTGCCGCGCAGCTCGCAGGCGATTGAGCGTGCTGCCGGCATTGCCTCCAGCGAGGCACTCACGGACTTGGAGAGCCGGCTGACCTGGCTTGCCACCATCGCGGCGATCGCTCCATTCATCGGCCTGCTGGGAACCGTGCTCGGCATCATTGACGCCTTCCACGGCCTCGGCACGCAGGGTGCCGCAACGCTGCGCGCGGTCGCACCCGGCATCTCCGAGGCGCTCATCACAACTGCCGCAGGACTCGTTGTGGCGATCCCCGCGGTCGTCGGCTACAACCAGCTCACGGCGCGCATCCGCGAGTTCGGCGCACGCATGGACGACTTCGGCCGTGAACTGCTGAACGCGATCGAGAATGCTGCCGCCGGCGCGCAGACCGGAAGCGGCTCCTCAAACCGCTCAGCGGAACGCATGCAGGCGGAGCGGTAGCTCATGGCTTTTTCAAGCGGTGGACGCACGCAGAGCAGCCTTGCCGAGATCAACATTACGCCGCTAGTGGATGTGGTGCTGGTGCTGCTGCTCATCTTCATGCTGACCGCGCCGGTTCTGCAGTCGGGCATCGAAGTAGCGGTGCCGCAGACGCGCTCGGTGAATCAACTCACCGACGAGCGCAACGTGGTGACGATTGATGCGGCGCAGCGTATCTACTTTCAGGACAAGCCGGTGAATCTGAATGATCTGCCGAAGCTCGTGTGCCGCGGCAGCGGCGATGCGGCCAAAAAGGTCATCTATCTGCGCGCAGACGGCAAGGTTCCCTTTGCAGCCTTTGCGTCGGTTATGGATGCCGTCAAGCGTGGCGGCGTGACGAACATCAGCATCGTGACGCGTCCTTTCGAGAAGTAGGCGGAGAAGCACCTGTGCCAGTGACGCTGGAGCGCGAGACGGAGCAGCGGCGAAGCACTTGGCGCGAGTTCGCGGCAGCTGCGGTGCTGCACGCGCTTGTGCTCGGCGGTCTCGGCTTCTCCGGCTTCCTGTTCAAGTCGAAGCATGACAAGTGGGGAGATAGCGCAGCGAACGCAGGCGCGGTGCAGGCCACGATGGTCAACTCCATTCCGCTGCCGCCGCGTGTGCAGCCGAAGCAGGATAACGTGCTCGCCTCAGAAGACCCGAGCGAGGCACCGCCACCGCCCACGGCAAAGGCGGAACCGCCACCAAAGCCGACCGACATCCCGGTTCCGGTAAAGAAAGTCGAGAAAAAAGAACCGCCGAAGAAAGTCGCCGAGCGGCCCACGCCGGAGACGCCGAAGCAAAAACAGCCGCCACCTCCTGAGGAGAAGAAGGCGACCAGCGGCTCCACGGGCGGTGTCCGCATCGCCATGCAGGCGGTGCAGAATAAGGTGGGTACCTCCGCGATCAATGTCACGGACCAGAGCTTTGGCGCGCGCTTTGGTTACTACGTGCGGCAGATGAACCAGCGTATCTCGCAGCAGTGGTATACCCAGACGCTGGATGCGGCGGCACAGGGCCGGCGCGTGTACCTGACCTTCCGCATCGACCGCGATGGAACGCCGAGTGAGGTCAATATCGTCAAGGGCAGTGGTGATGCCTCGCTGGATGCGAGTGCCGTGCGCGCCCTGCAACGCATCGACACGCTGGGCCCGCTACCAGACGCGTATAGCGGCAGCTACATCACCGTGCAGTATTACTTTGAGCCCTCGCAGCCTTGATTCAGTCGGGTTCCGGGAAGCCGCTTAGGTTCGTTTCCACGTCATGGCAGCCGTAACCCTGCCTTGCGGCGTCTACCATTGCAGTGATGCGCATGACCGGAACTCACAAGCTTCTGCTGCTGGCAACGCGGCGCACGATCGCAACAGGCTCCTCTCTTCTGCTCGCCGTGGCTTTTGCATCGGCTGTGCTGCATGCACAGGACACGATCTTCACCGGCACAAACAAAGGCGCAGACCGCATCCGCATCGCTCCCGCCAATTTTCACGCGGACTCAGGCGAAGCCGGTCCGCTCAAACACACCTTCGATGAGGTACTCGAGAGCGATCTGAAGAACGCCGGCGTCTTCGACGTGGTGTCGAAGAGCATGGAGCCGCAGGCCGAGCCCGGTACCCCGAAGGAGATCAATTTGCCAACGTGGGGCGGCGGCAGCACGAACGCCGCGTACGTTGCCTTTGGCAGCTTCGGCGTAGCGGGCGGTCGCACCACGGTAAACGCCTACGTCTTCGACACGCACAACGCGCAGTACCCACAGGTGATCGGCAAGCAATACACCGATGTTGCCAATGACGAGACGTCGCGGCTGCTGGCGCACAGGTTCGCCGATGAGATCATTCTGCGCCTGGGTGGCGGCATACCCGGCATCGCCGAGACCAAGCTCTACTACGTGCACGCGGGCGGCGGCACAAAAGAGATCTGGGTGATGGACTACGACGG
>CAXTJS010000061.1:9419-13854 GCA_964244605.1 uncultured Terriglobus sp.
CGCGCATGCCGTGACGCACCTGGGCACCATCGCGCTCTCACCCCGTGTGTCGCCGGACAACTCACGCGTCGCCTTCTCCGCGCTTGGCAATGACGGCTTTCAGATCCGCGTCTTCTCCCTGTTGTTGGGACGGATCGTGAACTTCAACTCCGCGGGTGGTACAAACCTAACCCCTGCGTGGTCGACCAACGGACAGCTCGCGTGGTCGTCCTCGCGCAGCGGTGATCCGGAGATCTATGTCGGCGACGCCAGCGGCAACAACGCGCATCGCGTGACCAGCTTCCGCGGACCGGACGTCTCCCCATCCTGGAACCCAAAGACGGGATCGCAGCTCGCCTGGATCAGCGGCCGCACCTCGCTGCCGCAGCTTTACATCATGGACGCCGATGGCGCGGGTGTGCAGCGCATGACCGACGGCGGATATGCAACATCCGTCTCGTGGTCGCCGAACGGCCAGTTCCTCGCCTATGCCTGGAACCGCAAGTATGGGCCCGGCGCGCCGGGTGGGCAAGACATCTACGTGATGGAGATCGCAAGCAAGAAGTGGATTCAGTTGACCAACGGTCTCGGCCAGTGCGACTTCCCCACTTGGTCACCCGATGGGCGGCACATCGCTTTTGCTGTCGGTTCCGGTGCACGTGGCCAGATATGGTCAATGCTGGCCGACGGTACAGAGAAGCACAAGCTGGTGGCGGGAGACATGCCGAACTGGAGCTTCCGCTAGTTCACCGCCTTTCACAATGTGTGGTGATTTGAAACACTAAGCAGGCAGTGTTCCGCGTGTGCGGGACGAGGAGGATCAACGATGATCGGAATGACTCGAAGTGCTTTTGCGTCCCGTACCGGATGGCTAGCGACGGCAGGCTTGTGCGCCACACTGATGGTCACCGGCTGCCACAAAAAGTCTTCTGCGCCGCCGCCGGCAACCGCCGCGCCTTTGGTGGACGCGCCCACGGCCACGTTGAGCGGTGAACCATTGGCCATCGATCTCGGCCAGTCCACCACGCTTACGTGGCGTACCACGAACGCCACCTCCGTTTCGATCGACGGGATCGGCGAGGTGAACGCCAGCGGCACGCAGACCGTGACGCCGTCCAACTCCACCAACTTTCATCTCGTGGCAAAAGGCGATGGCGGAACTGCAGATGCCAACGTGCGCGTGACGGTTGGCGTCCCTGGCGCGCCTACCGCGGACACCGGTGCAAGCAGCAATCTGAACGGCGACATGGGGACGGACGCAGCCTTCCATGCCAACGTGCAGGACGTGTACTTCGACTACGACAGTTATGACTTGCGCCCGGACGCACAAAGCAATGCATCACAGGCAGCCACCTATCTGACATCGCACCCTGGCATCAAGGTGATGGTTGGTGGCTACTGCGACGAGCGTGGCTCAGCCGAGTACAACCTTGCTCTTGGCGAGAACCGCGCGAACGCGGCGAAGACCGCTCTCGTGAACGCCGGCGTCGCTCCTGCGCGCATCCGCGTCGTCTCTTACGGCAAGGAAAAGCAGTTCTGCACCGAGGCGGCTGAGAGCTGCTATCAGCAGAATCGGCGTGCGCAGTTCAACCTCGACCGCTAACACCGAACGCAGGAGGGGAGCATGAAAGCGAAAACAAGCACACGTTTCAAATCCGGCGTTCTGTTCTTGGCGGCCGCTACCCTGCTGGCAACACCGCGGGCCTTCGCCGTGAGCAAAGAGATGGTGCAACTGCAGACGCAGATCCAGCAATTGCAGGATGCGGTGGCGCGGCTGCAGCAGTCGAACGACGAACGCATGGGCGTGGTCAAAGATCTCGTCCAGCAAACTGCCGATTCCGTGAACAAGATGTCGCTCACGGTAGCGCAACTGCAGCGGCAGATCGGCGCGCAAACAGAAGCGCAGGGCACCAAGATCGATGGCGTCGCCGGGCAGGTGCAGTCGCTGAATGACTCCCTCGATGAGCTGAAAGCGCGCCTGCAACGGATCGAGAAGAGCGTTGCCGATGTGCAGAATACGCAGCAGTCGATGAGCGCACGTCTTGAGAACGGCGGCGGTACAGCCGCGCCCACAACGACGGCTTCGCCTGACACCGGTGCCACGCCGCTTCGTACCACCAAGCCGGCCAGGAATGCGCCGCCACCCGGCTTCCCGGATGACACCTCCGCAGTGGACACCGCACCCGCGCGGTCTGCGGCAAAGGTGCCCACCTCCGATGCAGCACCGCCCGTTGCCGACCTCTACCAGACGGCGTATGGCGACTACAACGGCGCGAGATATCCACTGGCCACCGCGGAGTTCAGCGACGTTGTCCGCTTCTACCCGGACTCCAACTACGCGGGCAATGCCTATTTCTATCTTGGCGAGATCCTCTACAAGCAACAGAAGTATGGCCCGGCTACGAAGCAGTACGACAAGGTCGTGGAGCAATACCCCGGCAATCCGAAGATCCCGGCAGCGCAGCTTCGCAAGGGACAAGCACTGCTGGCCATCAAGCAGAACGACGCAGGTGTGCGCGAACTTCGTTCGTTAATCCAGCGCTTCCCGACTTCTCCTGAGGCTACCCAGGCTCGCAGCAAGCTAAGCGAGATAGGCGTTACGGTAACGCCGAAGCGGACTGCAGAACGGTGAGCATCTTCCTGAAGTTGTAGCTAGCCGTCTTTTCAGCGACATAAAGCGGTGTGCCCCATGTCGGGAATTTCGGGCATGGGAAGTCCTAAAGTTCCCATGTCCCAAACGTGGGACATGGGGCACACACATACACCTGCAGGGAATATGGCTCAGGACGAAAGATGCTCTACGAGCGCATACCGTCCAGCAGACGCGCAAGTTCATCGAGCTTCGTCTTGGTAAGCGGCAGGTGCGGCAAGCGCGGACGCCCGCCGAAGTACCCGCTCAGCTCCGCTCCTGCCTTTACCGCCGCAACTCCCCCGCCTGCAAAGAAAGGCTCAGCCTGTGCGACGCGCTTCTGCTTCTCGCGCATGAGCGCATGGTCGCCGTCCTTCCAGGCCGCCCAGATTTCGAAGAGCGCCTGCGGGACCGCCGCGGCCGCCGCGGCAGCAATGCCTCCAGCGGCCGCCGCGGCAGCAATGCCTCCAGCGCCCGCCTGAAGCGCCTCCGTTGCGTCCTGCGCGTGAGACCACAGGATTTGTAAGCCGACCTGCTTGGTGCGTGTCTTCACAGCCGGCGGCGCAGGCGCGGTCGCAAGCGCGAGGCCCCCGGCCAGAGACTCGGCTGAGACAAACGCGCCCGGTCGCACCTCCTCAACCGGCTTGAGCATGCGCGCGGTCGCGGCTGTGAAGGTGATCGTGGTGGTGGCTTCGTGCCGGACGTGAGCCGTTGCCGCGCGCAACTCGCTCACGCGGCTGATGTGCGTGGACTGCTCCAAGACGCCGATGACGTTGGGGTGCTCCGCAAGTCCGGCGAGCGCCGCAACCGGCAGCTGTCTGCCAGCCGCATGGCTCGCCACAATCACCGGCAAGGCGCAACCATCCGCAATGGCGCGAAACCAGGTGAGTATTTCCGGGGAGGGCTGATCTTCGTCCCACCACTCCCGCTCCTGCGGGAACGCGGCCTGCAGAAGGATTGTGTCGTATCGAAGATCGCCGGCTTGCCGCGCCAACTCAAGTGCCGAAACGACGCCTAGCTCAGAGATCGCAGCGATCAGAACCTTCTCCGGCGCTGCGGTCTCTGCGACCGTTCGCAGCACCTGCCGCTTCTCGTCGTGTGTCAACGAGGACGCCTCAGATGACTCGCCAAGCACGATCAAACCACTGACCGGGGTGAGCGAGTAGCGCCGCACATTGTGCTCGAGCTTGCGATAGTAGACGCGCCCGTCCGGGTAGAAAGGCGTGGTCAGCGGAACGTGGGTACCATCGAGCAGCATAAGTACATTATTGCGTACGCTTTCTCTTCCCATCGGAAGCAGAAATCGCTAAGGTAGCCCTATGGAAGCGGTAGAGATACGCGGAAATAAAACGACCAAGGACCTGTTGCGAGAGGCGGGATGGTTCACGCTGCACACGCTGATTGCCGTCCTCGTTCTTGTGCTGGTAGTTGCGGCGTTCTGGATCGCGAAGGCAGATCCGAACTCAGCCACACCGAAGCTCTTGTGCACTGCGGCAGCATTTCTGGTGCCGATGATCGTGGGCTTTGTCGCTGGACGTTTGCGCCGCGATTCGGTCGCGAACTACGTCTGGATTTCAGGCCTGCTTACCTTCGCGGTGGTCTGCGTCTATGTGCTTGACCTGCCTACCGGCGCAGGGCTATGCGATGGTTGCGGCGCCGTGGATAAGCTGTGGCGCACGTTCTTTTCCATCGACCACAACAGCGGTCTGATGGCCGGTGACGGCCTGCTGATCGGCACGTGGATTCCGCTATCGATGATCGGGTATGCCGTTGGTGCAAAGCTTGGAACGACCGTCGAGTAAGTCGCTCCCGTTGCAATGAAGAGGG
>CAXTJS010000062.1:0-3121 GCA_964244605.1 uncultured Terriglobus sp.
ATAACTCGGATCGACAACGTTACTTCCTCCTGCGTGGTGTTTGGCTGGGTTGCGAAGCAGCGGATCAGTCCGCCGGAACGAGCTCTGGTTCCGCCTCGTGTTGCGGCAGAATGGCTGCGTCAAGCTCTTCGATGTACTGCTCGAAGTCCGCAAGCCGCGGGCGCACCGCGCGGCCAACGTCGAAGCGGCCCTGCAGGCAGTCCAGCGTCTTGAGGCCGTTGCCGGTGATGACGCTCACGGTCAACTCGTCCGCGCCGATTCGGCCTTGCGCCAGCAGTCTTGCCGTAACGGCGGTGGTCACGCCACCCGCTGTTTCGGTGAAGATGCCCTCGGTCTCCGCGAGTTCCTGAATGCCGGCGACCACTTCCACATCGGAGACGTCCTCCGCATAGCCGCCCACCTCGCGGATCATGCGAGAGGCATAGGGGCCATCCGCCGGGTTGCCGATGGCGAGCGAGCGGGCGATGGTGTTGGGCCGCTGCGGCGTGATCGTCTCGGTGTCTGCCTTCACGGCGCAGGAGATCGGCGAGCAACCCGTAGCCTGCGCGCCGAAGAAGCGCACGGGTTTGCTCTCGACCAGGCCCAGGTACACCAGTTCGTCAAACGCCTTCTTAATCTTGCGGATGAGCGAACCACCCGCCATCGGCACCACGACGTTGTCGGGCAACCGCCAACCGAGCTGCTCCGCAATCTCGAAGCCGACGGACTTGGAACCTTCCGCGTAGTACGGCCGCAGGTTCACGTTCACGAAGCCCCAGCTGTACTGGTCGGCGATCAGGGAGCAGAGACGGTTCACGTGGTCATAGTTGCCGTCGATGCGCACCAGGCGCGCGCCATAAACCAGCGTGTTGAGGATCTTCGCCGGCTCAAGATCGGATGGCACCAAAATGCACGCCTTCAGCCCAAGCCGCGCAGCCTGCGCCGCGACCGAATTTGCGAGATTGCCGGTCGACGAACAGCCGACGACCTTGAAGCCAAACGACTGCGCATTCGCCAGCGCTACGGCAACGACACGATCCTTAAACGACAGGCTCGGAAAGCAGACCGCATCGTTCTTGACGAAGAGGTTGTTTGACCCGACGCGCTTGCCCAGGTTCTTCGCGCGAACGAGCGGCGTAAAGCCTACCGGCAGGTCGGGCTCAAACCCCTCAGGAATGGGCAAAAGCGAGCTGTAGCGCCACATGTTGGTGGGGCCGTCTTCAATGAGCTTGCGTGTGATCTGGCCGCGCACGGCGTCGAGATCGTATCGGACTTCGAGCGGTGTAAACGATTCGTCGCAGATAGAGAGCGGCTGGTTGCCGTAGCTCTTTCCGGACTCTTTCGAGTAGAGCTCATAGGGGGTTCTACACGCAGGCGTCATGCATCCTCTTCCGGGTGGAAGCGGGTACAAGGCAGATGCGACGCTCTCATGGGTGCGGCAAAGCTGGTTTGCCGAAGGAATCTGATTAGACGGTCGTACTGCTGGTCCACCGCGTGCGTGGGGGCCGTACTCCGAATCTCATGTTCCCTGTTGCCCGCCGGGGCGGGTACACGCAGGAGAGAGGTGACACCGGTACAAATGTGTCCGGTTGTCGTGGCGTCGCAGGGCTCGTCCCTCAGCCACTCTTCATGAAACTCACGCCTGCAAGGTGCGCAGGCCTGATGTTCGAGATATACCACCTCAGCATGGTGACGGCAACCATGCATCGCCAACGACCTACTTCTTCTCCGCGGCCTTGCGCGCCTTCACGGCAGGCTTTGTGTTGGCGACGTACTGCTTGCCTTCGTGGTCGCCTTCAAGCTTCTTCTTTTCGGTCTGCTTCTTCTGCGCGGGCGTCAGCTTGTCCCAAGCTTCCTTCGGCAGATAGCGGTGCATGCCGTCGGCCTGCTTCGCCGGTTCGCCGGTGCTGGTGGTCCAGTGCTCATCGCCCCATGAGGTCAGGCTCTTCTGCGTCTCATCGCGGCCGCCCTTGTACTTGCCGCCCTCGGCCTCATACTCGTGCGCCACCATCTGCGCCTTGCGGGCGCTCCACTGGCCGGGGTTGCCGCCTTTGTCGCCCTTGATGACCTCTGCTTTGATCTTCTCGCGCAGATTCGGGTCGGTGTACTTGTCCGCGGTGGATGTCTTTTTGGGTGCTGCCTTCTTCGCGGGCACCTTGGCCGCTGTCTTCTTCGCAGGTGTCTGCTTGGCGGCGGCTTTCTTGGCCGCACTCTTCTTTGCAGGACTCTCTTTGGCAGCGCTCTTTTTGGCGGGGGACTTCTTCGCAGTGGCCACGTGTGTCTCTCCTGCGCATGCGATGCATGTGCACGCATCGCGCGTTTGTTACGAGGCCTCTTCCATCATCTTCTTCACGCCCGACACAAAACGCCGCGGATCGAATTCCGTGCGGAGAATCTCGTCTGGGCAGTCCGTCAGCACGGCCACGCGCCAGTTGCAGACGAAGGCGACCATCTGCTCCGGATTGGCCGTCTTGATTTCGCTGCACATGTGCTCGGCATGCGGCACGTTTGTCTCGCCCTCGACGTCGATGAGCACAAGGTCATACTGCTTGCCCCAAAACATCGAGAGGCCCTCCGTCCACGAGAGCGTCGAATCGACGACGAAGCCGGAGATGCGCAGGATCTGATCGCGCAGGGGACGGAGCATCTCACGACCACAGATGTGGAGGATCGCCTTCGACTCAGAATCAGGAATGACTGGCTGCATGTCTCTTGCAAAACACACCCGGTCAGGAACGCAGCGTACGGTTCGCAGCACGTGGGGTTGGTGTGTGGGCTCAGTGTACGGACGTGTGTCGCTGCTTGGCAAGATGCACATTTGCATACGGTCTTGTGTCCATCGTTCGTTCGGCGTACCACTCTGAGGATCACAGCAAGCACGACGTCAACGTCTCAGCTTATCGACGCTGCTGACGGATTTCGCGGCTTCAGCCGCTGAGATAGGTAAGTGAGGAACGAAAGAGATGTGGCTTTAGCCGCCGGCATCCGCACCCCGTTCACGTACGCGTCCGTAGCAAATCATTATTCGGGACCCCGTCCAATGCGTGAGCCGCCCGTATTAACGCGTAGCAAATCATTGTACCAGGAAACCATCCGCTTCGCTGTCGCGTAACCAGTCGTAGCAGATCATTATTCGGAGTAT
>CAXTJS010000062.1:3131-4590 GCA_964244605.1 uncultured Terriglobus sp.
CACCCCGGTGGCTAAAGCCACTTCTCTATCCCGGCGGCTAAGGCCGCGACAGCGCTAAGAGGCGTCGTACTTAGTTCGCAGAAACAATACGCGAGTACAGCCGCGTAGGAGCGGTCAGTGGGAACTGCCATTTGTCGCGACAAGCTCGGCGAGCCCGCGCCCCTCGAGCATCGGCCCGATCTCAGGGTCGCGCCCACGCCAGGCGCGATAGAGCTCTGCCGGGTCGGCGGTGTTGCCGCGCGAAAGAACCATGCGCCGCAGCCGGTCACCGTTGGCGCGGGTCAGACCGCCGTTTTCTTCGAACCACGCGTAGGCATCCGCATCCAGCATCTCAGCCCAGAGATAGGCATAGTACCCAGCGGAGTAGCCGCCGCCGAAGATATGCGCGAAGTAGGTGGAGCGGTAGCGCGGCGGCACATCGCGGAAGTCGACCCCCTTGCGCTTCAACGCCGCTGCTTCGAAGGCCGCTGTATCCTGCACCGGTGCGCCGGATGCGAGGGTGTGCCACTGCATGTCCATCTGCGCGGCAGCCAGCACCTCGGCAAGTGCGTGGCCGCCGTTGAAGTTCTTCGTCCGGCGCAGCTTGCTCTCCAACTCCGCTGGCATTGGCTCGCCCGTCTGCCAGTGGCGTGCGTAGTTGGCGAAGACCGTTGGGTATGTGGCCCAGTGCTCGTTGAACTGCGAGGGGAACTCCACAAAGTCACGCGCCACCGACGTGCCCGCGAGCGATGGGTAGGTCACGTTAGAGAGCAGGCCGTGCAGCGCGTGACCGAACTCGTGAAAGAGCGTCGTCACCTCGTCAGAACTGAGCAGCGCGGGCTCACCCTCCGTCGGCTTGGTGTAGTTGCAAATGTTGGTGATGATGGGCTGCTGACCCAGCAAGCGGGACTGGTCAAGCAGGCTGCTCATCCACGCGCCGCCGCGCTTCGAGTCGCGCTTGTAGAAGTCGGTGTAGAGCAGCGCCAGGTGCGAGCCGTCGCCGTCGAAGACCTCGTAGGTCTTCACGTCGGGGTGCCACACCGGCAGGTCTGAACGCACCTCAAAGCGCAAGCCGTAGAGCTCCGAAGCGGCAAAGAGAACGCCGCGCTCGAAGACGCTGTTCAGCTCAAAGTAGGGCTTCACCTCGTCCTCGTTCAGGTCGTACTCGGCCTTGCGCACCTGCTCCGCGTAGAAGTTCCAGTCGTAGGCTTCCAGCGGATGCGTCATGCCCTGTTGCTGCATGACGTTCTGGATCGCCTTCGCTTCCGCGGCAACACTGGCATGTGCGGCAGGCACGAGCCGGTCCAGGAAGGCAACCGCATTCTCCGGCGTGCGTGCCATCTGGTTCGTCAGCTTCCATGCGGCGTAGCTCTCAAAGCCGAGCAGCTCTGCCCGCTCGGCGCGGAGTTGCGCAAGCCTCACGATGTCAGCACGCGTGTCATTAGCATCGTCCTGTTCGGTACGCGTGAGGGAGCGCTGC
>CAXTJS010000062.1:4600-7731 GCA_964244605.1 uncultured Terriglobus sp.
CCAGAGCGCCTGCCTCGTTGCACGATGGGCGAGGCTCGCCAGCAACGGTTGCTGCGATGTGTTCTGCAGCGGCAGCAGAAAGCCTGCGAGCCCGCGTGCCTGTGCAGCCGCAGCGGCAGACGCGATCTCCTGCACGCTGAGGCCCTCCAACTGCTGCTCGGTCTCGACATGCAGCGCGCCCTCGCGTGAAGCGGCCAGCACCTTGTTGACGAAAGCCGCCTGCAGCGTGGCCTGCTCGGCATTGAGTGCCTTCAGCTTCTGCTTAGCTGCATCGTCCAGCAGTGCGCCGGCCCGGACGAAGTGCTCGTGCGTCTCCTCAAGCATGCGCAACGACTCGGAGTCCAGCGCCAGCCCGTCCCGCTGCTCGAAGAGATCGTGCACGCGACGGAAGAGCGCAGCGTCAAGGTAGATGCTGTCGCTGTGCGCGGAAAGCCTGGGTGCGATCTCCTGCTGCAGCGCCTGGATGCGCTCGTTGGTATGGGCGCCGGCGATGCAGAAGAACATCGACGCCACACGGCTTAGCAGCGCGCCGGAGCGCTCCATCGCGACGATGGTGTTGTCAAAGTCCGGCGCGGCCACGCTCTGCGCAACGGCACGCATCTCCTGCTGCTGTTCGGCCATGCCAGCCTCGAAGGCCGGCATGTAATCCTCTTCGCGGACGCGATCGAACGGCGGTGCACCGAAGGGCAGCGTGCTTGGTGCATAGAACGGATTTGTGCTGGTCCATGCGGCTGTTGCCGCTTCTTCTGTCGTTACTTGCATGTCTCTAACTCACTCTCGCTGCACTCTTCGCCACGATGGTCGCCAATGTTCTTCCAATACAAAGCGCGTCATCCATTTGGGACGACGCGCGTACTCCCGAACAAGTCCAGACCTTAAGAAAGAACGTCGACCCTATCGGCAGCCGTACCGGCCACCAGCGGCATGGACGGCGCCGGTACCAGCAAGTCTTCCTTGCGCATCACCAGATTCGTCGCGTTCAGGCTGGCAAGCTCAAAGCCGTGGCCGTGCGTGATGGCATCGGTCGGGCAGGCCTCGACGCAGTAGCCGCAGAAGATGCACCGGTTGTAGTCGATGTTGTAGACCTTGGCATAGCGCTCGGCGGAGGAGATGCGCTTCTCCTCGGTATTCTCGGCGGCCTCGATGTAGATGCAGTTCGAAGGGCAGGCCGCAGCGCACAGGTAACAGGCGACGCACTTCTCCAGCCCGTTCTCATCGCGCTGCAACTGGTGCTTGCCGCGAAAGCGCTCCTGGAAGATCGCGCCACGCATGGGCCCGGGGCCGTCGGGGTAGTTCTCCACCTCAGAGGGCTGCAGCATCTCCTTGAACGTGATGCTCATGCCCTTGGCAATGCCCGCGATATTTTTCACGATCGACATGGCTTGAGTATACGACGCAGCCGCCGTACGCTAGGGCCATGATGCGTCTCGTGTTCGCCCTGTCCGCCGCGTTGCTGCCCGCATTTGCTGCCGCCCAAATGGACCATGGCGCAGCCATGGGCGCAACGAAGCCGGCCGCTGTGCCCTCGAAGTCGCTGGTGGTGAGCGGCTTCTATGGCCAGACGAAGACCCTCTCGCCATCTGACCTCGCAGCGATGCCGCACGTGCAGGTCACCGTGATCAACGGCCACTCGCACAAGCAGGAGACCTACAGCGGCGTCACCGTCAAAGACCTGCTTGCACTGGTACCACCGGCGATGGCAACCGTCGAAGGTCCGGTGCCGAAGAAGATTTCGCCGCGCACCACGGTCATCCTCGCTGAGGGTACTGACAAGTTCCTCGTCGCGCTCACGCTGTGCGACACCGACCCGGGCTGCCGTTCCGGCCAAGCCATCGTTGCCGACAGCGTAGACGGCAAGCCGCTCACGACGGACGGCGCCTTCAAGCTCATCCTCACCGAGGACAAGATGCCCGGCCGCTGGGTGCGCAATCTGGACGCGTTGACGGAGAAGAACGTCGGGGTGATGTAGTTTTCTCTACCTCTCTGCGCTACCCACAAGTTTTCATTTCGACCCGGAGCGCAGCGGAGCGGAGAAACCTACTGTTTGCCTGGAGCGCAACGGCCCTCAAAGGATCCTCTGATGTGTGCCCCATGTCCGGATTTTCGGACATGGGAGCTTTCCGGAAAACCCATGTCCCAAATGCGGGACATGGGGCACACCTACACTTCAAAGGAAGGCCCTCAGCCAATCCCCAGCTTCGACCACATCGCATCCACCTTCGCCTTCACCTCGCCCGGCATCGCAAGCATCTCCGGCCAAGGCCTCGTGAAACCCTCCGCCGGCCACTTGCGCGTGGCGTCGATCCCCATCTTGCTCCCGAAGTTCGGCAGGCGCGATGCATGGTCGAGCGAGTCGACGGGCCCAAGCGTGAACTGGATGTCGCGCTCCGGGTCGATGTTGTTGGCAGTACGCAGCACCACTTCGGCGACGTCCTGCACATCGCAGTCCTCGTCGACGACGACGATGCACTTGGTAAACATGGCCTGGCCCAGCGACCAGACGGCGCTCATGACCTTGCGCGCGTGGCCCGCGTAGCTCTTGCGGATGGACACGATCATCAGGTTGTGAAAGACGCCCTCTGCGGGCAGGTTCACGTCCACGATCTCGGGCAGCGTCAGCCGCATCAGCGGCAGAAAGATACGCTCTACGGCCTTGCCCATCCAAGCGTCTTCCATCGGCGGCTTGCCCACGAGGGTGGCCGCGTAGATCGGGTTTTTGCGATGCGTGATCGCGGTGAGGTGGAAGACGGGGTAGTCGTCCGGCATGGTGTAGAAGCCCGTGTGGTCGCCAAACGGGCCCTCGCTGCGCAGCTCGCCGATCTCGACATAGCCCTCGAGAATGTACTCGGCATGCGCGGGCACCTGCAGGTCGACGGTCTCGCACTGCACCAGTTCCACGGGCGATTGCCGCAGGAAGCCGGCGATGAGGAACTCCTCGATCTCAGGCGGCGCGGGCACGATGGCGGAGAAGGTCATCGCCGGGTCGGTCCCGATCGCCACGGCCACGTCCATGCGCTCGCCACGGATCTTCTGCAGCGTGACACTGGGCAGGCCCTCTGTCGTCGTTGCGACCGCAGTGCCGCCGCCGGTGGCAGCCATCAAGTTTACGCGATCGGCATCGGTTACGGCGG
>CAXTJS010000062.1:7741-13770 GCA_964244605.1 uncultured Terriglobus sp.
CGCCATCAGGTTGACGCGTTCTGCCCCCGTCGCCGCAGTTGCGCGCAGAAGGTCGCGCAGTTGCTCCGCCGCGTTCTTCTGGCGCTGCCAGTGCATGCCCGTGGTGCGCTCGTCGTAGACCTGCATGCGGTACATGCCGGTGTTGCGCTTGCCGGACTTCGGGTCGCGCGTCATGACCAGCGGCAGCGTGATGAAACGACCACCATCCCCCGGCCACGTCTGCAGCACTGGCACCTCAAGCAGGTTGACCTTGTCGCCCAGTTGCACGACCTCTTTGCACGGTGCAGCGCGGCGGTCGATGACCTTTGGGAAAAACGAACCGATCTCCGCCAGCATCGGCAACATCTTCAGCTTGTCGAGCAGACCGCTCGGCATCTGCGGCTTCAGCAGCGTCTCGATGCGCGTGGCGATCTCGTCCAGCGAGTTCACCTTCAGCGCCATGCGCATGCGGCGCTCACTGCCGAACTGGTTCATCAGGACTGTCGCGCCCGGGTAGCCTTTGACCTTCTCAAAGAGCAGCGCCGGGCCGCCTGCGTTGGCTGTGCCGCGCCCCATCTTCGCGGCGCGGTCGGCGATCTCGGCCATCTCCAGCACGGGGTCCACTTCAACGGTGATGCGCTTCAGTTCCCCGCTCTTATCCAGTTGCCGGATCCACTCACGAAGGTCGCGATATGCCAAGTTGTTCAGCCCTCTTCAGCGGCCGCCGGCCACATCCCTATCGTAGTCTCCGGCCAGACAGAGCGAGCGCGGAGCGTGCGCCGGATAGCAGAAAGCGGCGAGGTTGTTGCATGGGCATAATCCTCTCGAAGCTAGAGCGGTTTTCTTTGAGGTATCGATCGACCTGCCTTCAGAAGCGTCATTTCGACCGGAGCGCAGCGGAGCGGAGAAACCTGCTTTCACTTTGAGAGCCATTGCCGCTCCGAGCAAACAGCAGGTTTCTCCGCTCCGCGACGAAAGAGCCGTCGCTCCGGTCGAAATGACGCGATAGAGGCAAGACAGCGACGGGCTCACCTAAGAAAGTTCCATAGAGAACGACAAAAGGCCCACCGCGAGCGGTAGGCCTTTCAAATAGCACTTCTAACGAAGACCGCTAAGCGACCTTCTTGAACGGAAGCACGCCCCTTACCTCTTCAGCCTGCAGCATATGCAGGTCCTCACCCACCTTGTGCAGGCGGCTTACGGCTTCTTCCACTTCCAGCGGAGAGCGGTCTGCCTCGTCGCTCGCGACCGGTTGAGGAGCAAGCCGCAACAGCCTCGCGGTTTCAGCCTCTACCTGCTCCACAGCGCTGCGTAGCGCGGTACCGGGCAGGTTCTGCAGCTCCTGCACGTCGCGGCGGCTGGCTGAGCGATGCATCCACTCCTCAAGGTCGCTCGTGCGCGCAAGCACCACATTGCTGGGCGCTCCTGGTGGACGGCGGATCGGCAGGTCCAGCGTCTTCTCCCAGCGCTGCACGGTGCGGACGCCCTTTCCAAAAAAGTGCGCAATCTCTTTCCACGAGCTCAGCATCTTGTTCACACGTCACCTCAAACTGCGGTCGACCTACACGATTTCGGATCCCGGCACCGCCGGGAATGGTCGTCGCACACAGCGGGCGACGAGGAATTCATGTTGAAATAGACGCTGTCCAATAACAGCAAGTTTGCCTGCGCCCCGCTCAAGATGTGTCTATGTGGCGCATTTAATACGCTGTAAGTTCCACGCAATGCTAGTGTTGTCTGCACAACAGAGGTCGCATGCAGCTTACGTTTACAGACTGGGCCATCATCGGCCTGTATTTCGCCATCAATCTCGGCATCGGCTTCTACTATGCGCGGCGCGCTTCGGGCGATGTCGGCGAGTTTTTCCTCTCCGGTCGCTCTGTGCCGTGGTGGCTCGCCGGCACCTCCATGGTCGCCACCACCTTCGGGGCGGACACGCCGCTTGTCGTTACCGGCCTGATCTACAAGCAGGGCATCGAGGGCAACTGGCTGTGGTGGTCGTTCGCGCTCTCCGGCATGCTGACCGTCTTCTTCTTCGCACCGCTGTGGCGTCGCGCCGAGGTGCTGACGGATATGGAGTTCGCCGAGATTCGCTACGGCGGTAAGCCCTCGGCGTTTCTGCGCGGCTTCCGCGCGCTCTACCTGGCGCTGCCGGTCAACACCATCATCATGGGCTGGGTGAACCTGGCCATGAGCAAGGTGCTTGCGCTCACGCTCGGCATGAGCAAGCTGCAGGCGGTGTTCGTCTGCCTTACCGTCACGCTGATCTACTCGGCGATCTCAGGCCTGTGGGCCGTGCTGTGGACGGATGTGGTGCAGTTCGTCCTGAAGATGAGCATGGTCGTGTTGCTGGCCTACTTCGCGGTGCGCGGCGTAGGCGGCATGGACGCGCTCATCGCCAAGATCCAGCAGTCCGACCTTGCTCGTGGCACGCATACGCTCGCTTTCGTGCCCAACACGACCTCCGGCTTTTTTCTCACCTTCCTCGTGCTGATGAGCCTGAACTGGTGGGCGTCCTGGTACCCCGGCGCCGAGCCCGGCGGCGGCGGCTACATCGCGCAACGCATCTTCTCCGCGAAGGACGAAAAGAACGGGCTTGCCGCGACGCTCTGGTTCAACATCGCGCACTACGCCCTGCGGCCCTGGCCCTGGATCCTGACGGCGCTTGTCGCGCTGGTGCTTCTGCCCGCGGCCGGCGACAAGGAGGGCGCATACATCCAGGTGATGATCCGCTTTCTGCCGCCCAGCCTGCGCGGCCTGATGCTTGCCGGTTTCGCCGCAGCATACATGTCCACCATCGCTACGCACCTGAACCTCGGTGCCTCGTATCTGGTGAACGACGTCTACCGCCGCTTCCTGGTGGGTGACAAGCCTGAGAAGCACTACGTGAACGCATCGCGCGTGGCGACGCTCTTCTGCGCGGTGCTGTCGGGTGGGGCGACGTACTACATGGATTCGATCTCGTCGGCGTGGCGCTTCCTGATCGCCATCGGTGCCGGTGCGGGCCTCGTCTTCATCCTGCGATGGTTCTGGTGGCGCATCAACGCGTGGAGCGAGATTGCCGCCATGACCGCGGCGGCGACCATCTCCCTGACGTTGCAGTCGCGAGCGGGAGAAGCCGTCGTGCGCGCCCTGCACGGCATCGACGCACGCCTGCCATTGGTGCCGCTAAACACAGACGACCCGCACGGCTTCGCGTGGCTGATGCTCATTACCACGGGGGGCACGACTGTGATCTGGTTTGCGGTCACGCTGCTGACTCGGCCTGAGCCGGTTGAGAAGCTGCAGAGCTTTTATGACCGGGTACGCCCGCCCGCCCATGGCTGGCGACCCTTTGCACCGGCCAGCGCGCTGGCGAACAACACCCTGCGCTGGAATTTCCTGCATTGGGTGCTTGGGTTCACGCTGATCTACTCTGCGCTGTTCGGCATCGGCAATCTTTTGTTCCGGCGCGTCGCTGACGGACTCTTGCTGCTGGTCATCGCGTCAGCGTGCCTGGTGTTGCTCTTCCGCAGTTTGAACCGGCAGAACTGGAGCATGTTCCGGTAGCTGAGCGCGTATGCAGTAGCCTCAGTTCGCCGCATCGTGCTCAGGGGCGAACGTGGAGGGAGCAGGGGCCTTCAGGCCCCTGAAACTGCTATGGAGAAAAAGGGGCTTCAGCCCCGGATGACTTCCTCCAGGGCTAAAGCCCCTCTCTCCTCACGCCTTTTCCGTGGCCTGAAGGCCACGGCTCCCGCCTCTTCGCCAAATCGGTTATGCACTCAACCGCATCGGCTTATGTACCGGCGAAAGATGCGCCAGCGGCATGGTAGCCACGGCCTTCGGCAGACGCTCCTGTGCGGTACGCAGCTCCCGCGGCAGGGCACGGTTCGCTTCGGGGTCGCGGGCCACGATGACCCAGGCCTCACGCACGTTGCGCACGCAGCCGATCACCTCCATCATCTGATCGTGCGACGCATCATGCGACGCTTCAAGCGTCATGGTGAACATGGCCGCGTAGAAGTCGTTCAGCGCCTTGGCCGGATCGCCGCCGACGTCGGGCCGCAGCCGTGCCTGCAGGTACATCGTAATGTCAAGCGCGCGCTTCACCGCTTCGCGGCGGGCGATGATGTCATCGTCTTCAATCGCGTGCAGAGCGCGGTAGAGAAAGCGGATCCAGCCGTCATAGAGGCTCACAATCAGTTCCACACCGGTCGCCCCGGCCAGTGCCTGTTCCTGGTACGTCATGATCTCGTTCTCCTTGCGCGTGGTGCTTAGCTGGTTTTGCCGGTGATGGCGTCAAACAGGGCCGTGATGCCCTTGAGCTGGGTGGGGATCGACTGCAGGATCTCGTTTGCCGTCGTTAGTTCTTGGGTCAGGTTGGTCTGGTAAACCGACAGCCGTGTTTCCAGGTTGGTCTTGTTATCGGCAAGCGTGCGCTCTTCGGCAGTGTTATTACTCACGGCCAGTGCAAGCGCGCCGTTGCCGGTGTTGGAAAGGTTCAGGAGCGTCTTCGAGAAGTTCTGGCCGAAGTTCTTCGTCTCCTGGAAGAACGTGGTCATGTCCGAGAGGCGTGACGTCAGCACCGAAGTTAGCGTGCTGCTGTCAAGCGTGAGCGTGCCGTCGGTGCCGGTGGCGATGCCGAGCGTCGCCAATGACATCGGCTGCGTGGCGCCCGTGGTGGTGCTGTACGTCCCCTTCACGAAGCTGAGCGCCGAGGACAGGCTGCTCTGCAACTGCTGCACGATGGGGTTGCCGAAGAGTGGCTCGGCGTTGCCGCTGCTATCTTTGCCTTCCTGCGCGTTGAGGTTTGTCGCAAGGGAGTTGTAAGCCGAAACAAAGGTGCTCAGCGCCGTGGAGACGGAGCTGGTGTCTGCCGCGACCTGCAGCGTTGTGGGCGTGGACGTTGTACCCCTACCGCCGTTTGCGGCGACTAGTTGAAACGTGACGCCTGTAAGCGCCGTGCTGACCGTGTTGCTGCTGCTGGTCAGTGAAGCGCCATCCAGCGTGTAAGCGGCATCCGTGCCGGCCTGCACCTCGGTCAGCGGCAAGCTGTTCCCTGAACTGTCCGTCAGGCCGCTGCTGTCCGCGGAGATCTCACCGGCCGCGCCGCTGGTACCGCTGGTGAGCACCAGCCGCGATCCGTTGCTGTCGGTGATGAGGCTCGCGGTCACACCCACGGCCGCGGCGTTCACCTGCGACGCGACCTGCGCCAGTGTCGACGACGCGGCGATCGCGATGTCGTGTTCGGTGCCGCTGCCGACCGTCAGCTTCAACGTGCCCGACAGCGTCGTGGACGCCGGCACCACATCAGAGCGCTGCCTGGACGTTTGCGCCAGTGCCTGCACGGAAATCGTATGCGACGCAATGTCGGCAGAGTTGGTGACGTTGGTCAGCACGACGTAGGTGCTATCCGACGTGGCACCCGTCTTTTGCGAGAACACACCGTCAAAGCTCGTAAGCGCCGCCATCGCGGCAGACAGCGCCGAGGTGTTTGTGCCGAGCGTCGACAGTACCGCGTCCTGCCCCTGCAGCGTGGTCGTGCGTGTGGCCCATGCCGTCTCCGGTGTGCGCTCCACGGCCATGATGCTGGCCACGGTCGAGGCAACATCGAAGCCGGTGCCACTTGTGGCGGAGCCGAAACTTATGCCGACCGTGCTCATGCTGCGGAGACCCTCTCACAAAAAAGATTGGCGAACCGGCAACGTGCACGACAGTGACCACGTCCCGGTTCGCCAGGTTAAAGTTTCTTAAGGCTGCGGAGGCACGATCCCGGGCAGGTTCGCCCGTCGCCGTGCCCTCTCACAGAGATCCGCTTCTATTGCAGAAGCTTCAAGACTTCCTGCTGCACCGAGTTCGCCTGAGCCAGCGCGCTGATACCTGTCTGGCTGAGCACCTGATACTTGGAAAGATCGGAAGCAGCCTGGCCGTAGTCGGTGGCGCGGATGTTGTTCTCAGCCGCCGTCAGGTTGGTCTGCTCGTTGCTCGCGACGGACTGCGCCGACGTGATCTGGTTGATGCTGGCGCCGATGGCACCACGCTGGAAGGCCACGTCACCGACAGCAGTTGTG
>CAXTJS010000063.1:0-3614 GCA_964244605.1 uncultured Terriglobus sp.
GGCGCAGATCACTGCTGCCGGCACGGCCACGGTCCGCTTCGTGCCCGGTGTGGGCAGCCACAGCTACGTGGCTTTCTTCACGGGCGTAAGCGGCAAGGCCGCCAGCAAATCCGCAGCGGTGAGCCTCACCGTAACCGGTTCGCCGGCGCCCAGCACCACCACCCTTACGCAAACCGGTACGCCCAGCAACTACACGCTGACGGCGGTCGTCTCCGGCGCGGGTCCGGTTGCACCCGGCGGCACCGTCAACTTTCTTGAGACAAGCAACGGCAACACCTCTGTAGGAACAGCAGCACTCACCGCGGGTGCCGCCGTTCTTACGCGCACAACCACACAGTCGCCCGCCGTCGGCAGCTACCCCGTGGGGGCAGTGACGGCCGACTTCAACGGTGACGGCATCCCCGACATCGCCGTCGCAAATACCAGCTCCAACAGCATCTCCATCCTGCTCGGCAAGGGTGACGGCACCTTCACGGCCGCAACGGCGCTCAGCGTCAGCAGCAATCTTGGCGTACCGGTTGTCGGTGACTTCAACGCTGACGGCAAGACGGACATCGCCGTCCCTCTGCCGAACAGCAACAGCCTGGCCATCTTCCTTGGCGCGGGCGATGGCAGCTTCACCCGGACGGCGACCAACCCCGTCACGGGCAGCAGCCCCTCCTCCCTTGCGGTAGGCGATTACAACGGCGACGGCAGCCAGGACATCGCCGTCAGCAACAGCGGCAGCAGCACGGTCACTACCCTGCTCGGCAACGGTGATGGCAGCTTTACCGCGGCCAATCTCAGCCCGCAGGTCGGCTCCTATCCGAGCCTCCTGAAACAGGCCGACTTCAACGGTGACGGCTTTGCCGACCTCATCAGCATCAGCAACTCCTACGACGGCTCAATCTATGTGCTGCTCGGCAACGGCGACGGTAGCTTTTCAAAGCTGCCGGCGATTCCGGCCAGCACCTACCTGAACGCGCTCGCCATCGGCGACCTGAACGGTGACGGCAAGCTCGATCTTGTGGTCTCCGGCCAGTACGGCGGCTCAGCATCGGTCTTCCTGGGCAACGGCGATGGCAGCTTTGCCGCCGGCCAGCCCGTCGTTCTCACGAGCGGATATGCCTACAACGCGGCAGGCTCCCTGGCCATCGCCGACTTGAACGGCGACGGCAAGGCCGACCTGGCGTTCCCCTCCTCACCCAGCAACTCGGTCAACACGGTGTTCGGCAATGGGGACGGCACCTTTGGCGCCGCGACAAGCTTCCCGACGGGCACGTCACCAAACACCGTGCTGGTGGGCGACTGGAACAGCGACGGCGTACCCGATCTGGCAACCACCAACACCTACAGCAACACCGTCACCGTGCTCACGACGAAGCTCTCGCAGACGGCGTCAGCCAAAGTCACTGTGACGACGCCCGGTGCCACCGGTGCGCATACCTTCGTCGGAAGCTATCCCGGCGATGCGAACTTCGCCAGCAGCACGTCAGGCTCCGTAACCATCGGCACGGCAACCATCGCGCCCACGGTGACGGTCGGCTTTACGCCAGCGGCCATCAGCACAGTGCAGGCGCTCACCGTGAACGTCGGCGTGAGCGGCGGCAGCGGCAAGCCCGTCGCCACGGGCTCCGTGGTGCTTGGCAGCGGCGGGTATACGTCCGCAGCCGTGAGCCTGTCGGCAGGCGCGGCCGCCATCGTCATCCCTGCGGGCACGCTGCCCGTGGGCACCGATGCCGTCACCGCCACCTACACACCGGACACAGCAAGCCAAGCTGTCTACACTGGGGCAACCGGTACCGGCTCCGTCACTGTGTCGAAGGCTGTGCCAGTGGTTTCCTTGAGCCTGTCGGCCGCGTCCATCACCTCCGCACAAGCGTTGACCGTCACCGTTGGAGTCACCGCAGGTGCGGGAAACACCGTGCCCGCGGGCTCGGTGGTGCTGACCGGTGGCGGCTACACCTCCGCGGCCACGGCGCTCGCCAACGGCAGTGCAACCATCACCGTTCCCGCAGGCTCGCTCGCACTCGGCCCGGATGCGCTGCAGGTGGCGTACACCCCTTCCGGCACGTCGGCGGCGGTCTACGCCTCTGCGAATGCAACCGGCAGCGTGACGGTCACGGCGGCCATCGGTACGAACGTGCCCTCGGTTACGGTGAAGGCCTCCGCGACAACGGTGCTCAATGCGCAGCCCAGCACCATCACGGTGACGGTTGCGGGCGTGGCAAACCAGCCGGCGCCTACCGGATCAGTCACCCTAGCAAACGGCAAGTACTCCATGCAGATGGCGCTTGCGAGTGGTGCCGCTGTCTTCTCGGTGCCGACAAGCGCGCTGGACGCCGGTGCCAACACCCTGACCGCTTCCTACGCGGGCGATGCGGCTTACGCACCCGCCACGGGCTCTGTCACCATCACGGTGGTACCGGTCGCTTTAACCGCCACGATGCCGGCTGCCGTGGCGGCGGGTGCGTCCGCCACGAGCACCATCACGCTGAGTTCAGGTGTGAACTACACCGGCGCGATGGCACTCACTTGCGCCCTCACCAGTTCACCCGCCGGTGCGCAAAGCCTGCCGGCCTGCACCGTCTCGCCGGCCTCAGTGAACCTGAGCGCCAGCGGCAGTGCGACGGCGACGCTTACCGTCACCACCACGGCGGCAAGCAAAGCAGCGCTCCAGAAACCGGCCATGCCGGGACGGCGTGCCCTCGGCTATGGCGGTTCGGTGCTTGCGCTGGTGCTGCTGGTGGGCGCGCCTCGCCGGTCGCGTTTGGCAGCCTTGCTGATGCTGCTGCTCACATTTGGAGCATTCGGCATCTCTGGTTGCGCCGGTGGCGGCGGCGGTAGCAGCACGCCTACCCCAACACCAACGCCGACACCGCCGGTCACGGGCAGCAGCACACCCGCAACCACCTCCGGCACGTATGTCTTCACCGTTACCGGAACAGACAGCGCGGCGAAGGTTACGGCGGCAACCAACGTCAACGTAACGGTGCAGTAGGTCAGTTTTCCAGGTGTAGGTGTGCCCCATGTCCCGCTCTTGGGACATGGGTTCTTTGAGGCCTCCCATGTCCGAAAATCCGGACATGGGGCACACCCTGCTTGGACGTCAACAAGCAGAACCTCGTAGCGCTGACTGCCACCTACTCGAACGATGCGGCCTGCAAAAGACCGCCGTCGCGCGGCAGGCGGTCTGCCCCACGTTGCAGACGCATGGCCGACGCTGGCCCAAGATCGCGCGCGAAGATCTCGCCGTAGTTGCCAACCACCCGGATCACCGCAGATGCCCAGTCCGGTTGCAGGTGCAATGGCATCGTCAAAAGGGCCGCGCCGGTCAACACCGGCGAAGGCCGTGCCGCGTCGGCGGATCGCAAGTTCTCGGCCTCGGCGCTCACCAGCAACTCGCGTGTCCAATCCACCAGCGTCTTCCATTGCGGATCGTCCAGCCGATAGGCCATGGCGAGCGTGTCCGGGCCGAGTGTTGGGTCGAGGATCGTTAGCGCGGGTGAGCCCGTGCCGGCACTGATGCGCGTCTGCGCCAGCCGCGTCCGGTCGCCCGCGAGCGCGGTGCAGTTGCCGGTGACGAACGCGGCTTCCATCTCGCCCTCCTCCTGGAAGGGAAAGGGCAAGAGGTC
>CAXTJS010000063.1:3624-5925 GCA_964244605.1 uncultured Terriglobus sp.
GCGCGACCAGGTCCTGCTGGGCGATGTTGACCTCGGTGGTGCGGACGATCTGGTTGCGCTCCTGCTCGCGCTCCTTGGTGATCTTGGTCAGCGTGGTGAGGCCGTGCGCGTCGAACCAGCTGTGCAGGTGCTGCTCCGTACTTGTCTCCGAGAGAAAACAGATCTTCTTCCCGGTAAGCTGCTCGGGCTTTGTGACACCACTCGCGGCGGGCACCATCAGCGCCGTGCCGTCGTAGAGCACGGGCGCGCTGAAGCCGATGTGCACGCCCTTTGCCTGCCACAGCGCATGGCGCGCGCTGATACTCAGCGACGCTACAACGTCGGCCTTGCCGTCGGCCAACGCCTGCATGCTGGTGATGTCGTCCGCGTAATAGGTGAAGACGACGCGCGCGTGTTCGCCCAACACCGCGACAGCCACCGCACGGCACAGGTCGCGGTCGAACTCCGCGCGGCTGCCGTGCTCATCGGTCGAGGAGTACTCCGCCTCGGAGCGGTCCACCCCACATAGAAGCGCTCCGCGGGCACGCACCGCGTCCAGCGTTGAAAGCGCCGCCGCAGGCAACGCCACGGCAAGGCTCACGCACGCAAGGCAGAGCCTGACGCGAAGGTTCACGGCGTCCAGGTGCCGGAGGTGGGGATACCCGGCGTCGTGTCGGGACGCGGGTTAAAGTCGGCCGGGATGGGGTTGGGCAGACCGCTGTCCGTCGGTGTGATCTTAAGCGACTTACAACCTTGTCCATCACGATGCGGATAGTGCGTGTAATCAGCCGGAGCGATCGTCGCATAGCTTGCAGCTAACGTCTTTTTACGTCCAGAAAGCCGGCGGTCGTCAAAGCCGCTGAGTAAGTCACCGACATCTTCAACCTTGTCGTCCGCAGGACCGAGGTCCTTTTGCCCGTACTTAGCCAGTCCTATCTCACGCGCGCGCTCTTCGTCGGGTAAGTCAGCCAGCGGGATAAGTCCGAAGACCTCATCGACCATCTTGATGATGGAGCTGTGCTCCGCAGGCTCATGCGAGATACCGTGCGCCACCGCAAAGGGTGAGATCAGTAAAAACGGAATGCGCGGCCCCTGGTCGAGCGCCGTGCTCTTCGAGTCCTTTGCCCGGATGCGTGGCGGCACATGATCGTAGAGACCGTCCGTCTCGTCATAGGCGATCAGGATTGCGCTCTGGTCCCAATACGGGCTTGCCGCAATCGCGTTGATCTCCTCCGCCAGCAGCGCCTCACTGATCTGCGCGTCGGAGTAGCCGGGATGGTCGTCGTTGCCGTTGTACACCTCGGCAAGCCGCGGGTTCGGGTCGACCGGGTGCGTGCCACGGATGTTGCCGTAGCCGCCGCGCACATAGAAGACGCCGGAAACCGGTAACTTGCGCTTCGTAACATCATCAAAAAAATCCTGCAGGCCGTGTAAGTGAGCACTTACTGCAGGGTTGTTCGCAATGTAGCCGAAGTACTGCGGCCCGTTGTGGTGTGCCACATAGCCGTTGTGCGACGCCACCTCGCCGGTGTCGCCCGGTTCCTTGCCATAACCCTGCTGGTACCAGCCCCAGTTCACCGCGGGGAGACCATGGCCGGCAATCTTCTCGATGTCGTCCTGCACGTCAAGCAGGTCGTGCTTGGCATCGTGGTCGGTCTCTACGGTGCTCTTGATTGCGTCACCCATGAACGACAGCGGTAGCGTCGCATAGGTCATGTTCATCTCCGGTTCGCTCGAGCGCGGATGCACCGCGTCCGCGCCGATGGCACCCAGCAACGAGTCCCACGCCGGGTGCGGATTGTTTGTCATCGGCATGGTCGTGTTGCCGCCGGGTAGGTCGGCGAGCTCGGGGTGCAGCATCCACTGCGTTGCGCCGCTCTGGCCGGCGATCATGGCAATCGCATTCGGGCCGGAGGGGCCGATCACCGTATCCATGAAGTGGTCGAAGAGCGTGAAGCGGTCGGCGTACTGCCACAGAAACGGCACCGTGTCGCAGTCCACGTGCGCCATCACCAGCTCGCCCATCTGCTTGCGTGCCAGGGTGGGCGCGTGGTCGGGCACGCCGTCGGTCAGCGCCACGCCCTCTTCCGCGACGGCATAGCGGTCGTTCGCCGCAATGTCCTGCGCGTCCAGATGCAGCTTGGCCACGCTGTTTACGTGGCTGTGATTTACCGATGCCGTGTCCTGCGGGTAGAGCGGCACCGGCTTGCCATTCACATCCAGCACTGTGGCGGGGATGCGGAAGGGGCTGATTGCAGAGCTGGGGCCGGCTGCCGAGGCGATCAACCGGGAAGGCATGGCTGTGTCGCTCGATTCACTGGG
>CAXTJS010000063.1:5935-9162 GCA_964244605.1 uncultured Terriglobus sp.
GATGCTGCCCACGGTACCGTCCACGTTGACGATCGGCTGCACGAAGCCCGGCACCTGCGCCGTCGGCTTGCCGTAGAGACCGTCCGCGCCGGGGTAGCTGCCGAAGTAGAAGTCGAACGACCGGTTCTCCTGAAAGAGAACGAAGACGTACTTGATCTTGTTGCGCAGCAGCTGCAGCTTCTCCGCATGCGAGAGCGGGGTGCGTGCATCCGGCCGCAGCACCTCATGGGCAACCAGCTTGCTCGACTTCGGCGCGATGGTGACGTACGACATGCCGGCCGCCGGTTGCGGGATCACCGGCATCTGCGACGCGCCCTTTTTCGCGACGGCGAGGCAAAGCACCGCGCTCACCAGCATGGCCGTCCTTCGTTTCTTACCCGGTCGTCGCATTGGCTCTCCGCGCTGCGTGTTCACTGCTTCCCATGCTCCCGATTCGCACCGGCCGCGTCAACCGTGCTCGCTTCCACTTTTCTACGACAGAGATGTTGCACCTGTGCAAAGATGCTGCTGACCCTAAGCACGCGTTCCCGGAGCACGACCGATGAAATCGCCTCTTTCCAATTTCTGCCGTCTCACCGCTTGCATGGCGCTGCTCGGTGCCTCTGGCCTGCTTGCCGCGCAGTCGCCTGCGCATACGCTGCTGGTCGGTGTGGACCGGCGCACCACGACCTCACTCAACGGCGATTGGCATTACCTGGTGGAGCAGCCGCCCGCCCGCGAGCTCTATGACGACCACGGTGCCGTGCGCGACAACGGCTACGCGCAGAACACGCACCCCAACATCAGCAGCGGCCCGCACAACACCGAGTACGACTTCAGCACTGCGCCCACCATGCACATCCCCGGCGACTGGAACACACAGGACCAGACCCTCTTTCATTTTGAAGGCGTGGTGTGGTTCCAGCGTGACTTCGACTTCCAGCCCAAGGCGGGCACCCATACCTTTCTGCACATCGGCGCGGCCAATTACCGCTCGTTCGCCTGGGTCAACGGCAAGCGCATCTGCGAGCACGAGGGCGGCTTCACGCCTTTCGACTGCGACGCCACGGCGGCCCTGCATGCCGGCAGCAACTTTGTGGTCGCCGCCGTCGACTCCACCCGCCACCAGGACGACATCCCCTCCGTCTCCTACGACTGGTACAACTACGGCGGTATCACGCGCGACGTGTCGCTGGTCACCGTGCCATCGGCCTTTATCGACGACTACGACATCCATCTGAAGCACGGCGCGACCTTCTCCGCGGCGGGTGCGGATACACTCACCGGCTATGTGCACGTGCAAGGCGCACCGGCTGGGACCAGCGTCAGCATCCGTGTGCCGAAGGCCGGCGTGAGCGTCTCCACGAAGACGGACGCGGAGGGCAAAGCAGCCTTCGAGGTAAAGGCGAAGCACATCGATCTGTGGTCGCCGGAGACGCCGGCGCTCTACCGCGTCGAGCTGCGCAGCGGTGCGGACGCCATCACCGACGAGATCGGCTTCCGCGACATCCGCGTGGACGGCACGCGCATTCTGCTCAACGGCAAGGCGGTCTTTCTGCAGGGCGCGAACGTGCATGCGGAAGCGCCCGTGCGCGGCGGCCGCGCCAACACCGACGCCGACGTCAAGAACATATTTGCCATGCTGCACGAGCTCAACGCCAACTACGCGCGGCTCTGCCACTACCCGCACGACGAGCGCATGACGCGCGCCGCCGACCGCGAGGGCATCCTTGTCTGGTCTGAAATCCCGCTCTGGCAGCACATTACCTTCGAAAAGCCCGAGGTCTATGCCAAGGCGAGCGCCATGCTGCAGGAGATGGTGCGCCGCGACCGCAACAAGGCATCGGTCATCCTGTGGTCCGTTTCTAACGAGACCTCGAAGACCGAGGCCCGCACAAAGTTCCTGACCGCGCTCGCCAACGAGGCCCGGCAACTTGACGGGACGCGGCTGGTCACGTCTGCCCTGCTCGGCCCGCGCTCCGACGGCGACACGATCGTGCAGAACGATCCGCTGATCCCGGCGCTCGACGTGGTCGGCCAGAACGAGTACATCGGCTGGTATGAGGGCCGCCCCGAAGACGCCGACCGCAAGACGTGGACGCTGCCGGACAAGCCGTTCGTGATGTCGGAGTTCGGTGCCGAGGCGAAGCTTGGCAACCACGGCACACCCACGCAGCGCTGGGCCGAGGAGCAGCAGGTAAACGTCTACGAGCACCAGTTCGCCATGATCCGCAAGATCCCGCAGGTGCGTGGCGTCACGCCCTGGGTCCTGATGGACTTCCGCTCCTCCACGCGCAACATCCCCAAGCTGCAGGACGGCTACAACCGCAAGGGCCTCTTCTCCGAGAAGATGGAAAAGAAGCAGGCGTTCTATACGGTTCAGAAGGCGTACAAAGAGCACACCATCGGCAAGGCAGAGTAATGCGGGCCTGGTCGATGGCAGACTAGAGACGATGACAGATGATCTCCACGGCCTCGTCCAAACGCAGCTTGCTCACACGGTGCGCACCGTGCAGGCCACGCAGGCGGAGGCATCGGTCTCCGCCGCGGTCGTGGCGGCAGCACAGGCGATTGCCGCCGCCATGAAGTCCGGCGGCAAGCTACTGGTGGCCGGCAACGGTGGCTCCGCGGCAGACGCGCAACACCTCGTCGCGGAGTTCGTCGCACGCCTGAACAAAGACCGCGCCGCGCTGCCTGCCATCGCGCTCACCACAGACACGTCAATCCTCAGCGCCATCGGCAACGACTTCTCTTTTGAGAACGTCTTCGAGCGGCAGGTGGAAGCGCTAGGCCGCAAGGGCGATGTCTTCCTGGGCATCTCGACCTCAGGCAATGCAAAGAACCTGCTAAAGGCGCTGCACATGGCGCGCGAACGTGGTCTCACCACGGTCGGCTACCTGGGCAACCGCGGCGGCGAGATGGCCCCACTGTGCGACATCCGCGTCATCGTGCCGTCGGGCATCACCATGCACATTCAGGAGACGCACCTCGCCCTGGAGCACATCCTGTGCCTCCTGGTGGAGCGCCTCTACTTCGGCGAAAGCTTCGACAACCTGCCGCAATATCTGGCGGAGTAGCAAGACCCTGGGTGCCCCATTCTTCGCGAAGCGAAGGGTGGGGTCTGGAGTGCCTTGGACCTCAATGGCTCAGTGAAAGCAACGGTTCGTGCTTCGCACGAATGGACCCCACCCTTTGCGATAAAGCCGCAAAGAATAGGGCACCCTGCTCTTCGCCTACCCCTCTGAAGC
>CAXTJS010000063.1:9172-13738 GCA_964244605.1 uncultured Terriglobus sp.
GCGGAGTGGAGAAACCTGCTGTTTGCTCGAAGTGCCATGGCCTTCAAGAGAACAGCAGGCTTCTCCGCTACGCGACGATATAGCCGTCGCTCCGGTCGAAATGACGAGGTATATGGAAGGTTCAAGCAAGAGAGCGAATCGCCTACCAACACGGCTTCAGCACTGCCGCCGTGCTACCGTTTACAGAGTGAGTCTCGCTTCCCAGACCGGCTGTTGTTGCCGCACGTGTCGTATCGCGCACACGTCCTGAGAGAGCCTCTTCCCGCACGCGCACGGCCCCTCTCCTCACCACAACCGGAGACACCGATGCAGGCAGTGAACTCAACACCAACTTCACAAAGCCACCTTCGCCTGCTCGAGGCGGAGAGCATCCACATCCTCCGGGAGGTCGCCGCCGAGTTCGAGCGCCCGGTGATGCTCTACTCCATCGGTAAGGACAGCTCCGTCATGCTGCGGCTGGCGCAGAAGGCCTTTTACCCCGGGCCGCTGCCCTTCCCGCTCTTGCACATCGACACGGGCTACAAGTTCCGCGAGATGCTCGAGTTCCGCGACAACCTCGCCCAGAGCATCGGTGCGGAGCTCCACGTCTGGCGCAACGAGGCCGCGCTGGCCGCGGGCACGAACCCGATCGCGCTCGACACGAAACGCTGCTGCGGCCTGCTCAAGACGCAGGCGTTGTTGGACGGCCTTGCCCACCACGGCTTCACCGCCGCCTTCGGCGGTGCGCGTCGCGATGAGGAGAAGAGCCGTGCCAAGGAGCGCATCTACAGCTTTCGTGACCGCGCCGGCCAGTGGGACCCAAGGAACCAGCGCCCCGAGTTGTGGAACCTCTACAACGGCCGCATCCATCCCGGCGAGACCATCCGCGTCTTCCCGCTTTCCAACTGGACGGAGATGGACGTGTGGCAGTACATCCACGAGGAAAACATCCCCGTGGTCGACCTGTACTTCGCGAAGGAGCGGCCCATGTACCTGCGCGGCGACGCGCTCTTGCCCATCGAGCAGAGTTTCGTCGCGCGGCCCGGCGAGCGGCCCGTGATGGTCAAGTCGCGCCTGCGCTCGCTGGGCTGCAGCCCCTGCACCGGCGCCATCCGCTCCGATGCCGACACCATCCCCAAGATCATTGAGGAAATCCTCGGCTTCCGCTCCTCCGAACGCGCCAATCGCGCCATCGACCACGACCAGGAAGGCAGCATGGAGTTGAAGAAGCGCGAGGGCTACTTCTGATGGCAGCGCAGGAAGAACTCGTCACGCTTCACCTCGACACGCCTGCGCCGAAGCGCGACGACGCCGCTGCGAATGGCGCACCCGTGGGTGAGCCCGAGGCGTGGGCGCCCAACATCGCCGACTTCAACCCGCACCTGCGGCACACGCCGGAGCCTGAGCCCATCTCCGTCTCGCCTGCCTTCGCGGCAGATGCGAACTTCAGCATCGACGACTACCTCGCCGACGAGCGCAGCAAGGACCTCTTGCGCTTCTCCACCGCGGGCTCGGTGGACGACGGCAAGTCCACGCTCATCGGCCGGCTGCTCTACGATACGCAGAGCGTCTATGACGACCAGGTGCGCTCCATTGAAGGCAAGGGCACCACAGCGCCCGGCGTGCTCGACCTGGCGCTGCTGACCGACGGCCTGCGCGCCGAGCGCGAGCAGGGCATCACCATCGACGTGGCCTACCGCTACTTCAGCACGGCGCGCCGCAAGTTCATCATCGCGGACACACCCGGCCACGAGCAGTACACGCGCAACATGGCCACCGGTGCCAGCACGGCCGACGTCGCCATCGTCTTGGTGGACGCGCGCAAGGGCGTGCTCGTGCAGTCGCGCCGCCATGCCTACATTACGGCGCTGCTTGGCGTGTCGAACGTGATCGTTGCCGTCAACAAGATGGATCTTGTTGCGTACCAGCAGGCCACCTTCGATCACATCCGTGGCGAGTTCGAGAACTTCTTCCGCACGCTAGACGTGGATGGCAGCGAGGCGATGCGGCTGCACTTCGTCCCCGTCAGCGCGCTCACGGGGGAGAACGTCGTACACGGCTCCGGGACGATGCCCTGGTACACCGGCCCGGCGCTGCTCACGCTGTTGGAGAGCCTGCCCGCGACCGACCGCAAGACCGATTCGCCCTTCCGCATGGCGGCGCAGCGCGTGGTGCGGCCGGACCTAGACTTCCGTGGCTTCGCCGGCCAGATCGCCTCCGGCACCGTGCGCCCCGGCGACAGCATCACCGTGCTGCCCTCAGGCCGCAGCAGCCGCATCGCCCGCATCGTCACCTTCGACGGCGACCTCGCGGAAGCGGCCGCGCCGCTCTCCGTCACGCTCACGCTTGAGGACGAGATCGACATCAGCCGTGGCGACCTCTTCGTCACCTCCGCAAAGCTGGCGGATGTTGCGACAAGCTTTATCGCAGCTTTGGTCTGGATGGACGCGACGCCGCTCGACCTCACCCGCCGCTATCTGCTCAAGCACATGAGCCGCACGGTGCCGGCGCAGGTCACGCGCGTGCTCAGCATCACGGACCTGTCGCAGCTCACAACGGCGTCCGCCGATACAACGCTGCAGATGAACGGCATCGCGCACGTCGAAGTCGCGACGACACAGCCGCTCGCCTTCGACGCCTACAGCAGCAACCGCCACACCGGCAGCTTTGTGCTGATCGACCGCGAGACCAACGCGACGGTCGCCGCAGGCATGATCCGCAGCGCCGCCTCGAACGCAACGCTTACGCCTAGCGACACGAGCGAGGTCACCGGCGAGCAGCGGGCGCAACGCTACGGGCACACAGCAGCGGTGCTCCACGTGAGCAACCATGCACTCGCCGTCGCGCTTGAGCGTGCACTCTTCGATCTCGGCTGTTTGGTGACACGCGTTGAGCGCGTGTCACCCGATGCACTCGATGCCCTGCTGCATGCGGGTGCTCTGGTCATCACGCAAACAGAGCAGGGGGCCGATCCGTCGCTCGCAATCGATGACGGCGAGCCGCAGCAGCTCGCTCAGGATCTGCCGTTCGCAACGGCACAGGCGGTTGACCTTCTGCACGACCGGGCCATCCTGCACGACCGCAGAGCTCCGCACAAAGGAGACGCATGACCACGCTCATCCCCACCATCGCTCCGGCCAACCTGCTCAGCACCGGGACGCTGCAAGAGCTTCGCCCCGAGTTGCTCGATCAACTCGATCACGTACGCGCGCTGCTGCACGCCGAGCTCGATCACCTCGCAGAAGGTGAAGCGTGCCTCACCTGCTCCTTCCAGGCAGAGGACGTACTCCTGCTCAAGCTCACGCAGGAACTCCTGCCCAACATTCCTGTGCTCTTTCTCGAAACCGGCTACCACTTCGCCGACGTTTACCGCTACCGCGACCAGCTCGCGCACGACTGGCAGCTGGACCTGATCAATCTCGCACCGGCGACCACCATCGACGAGCATGAAGCCGAGCACGGCCTCTTGCACCGCAGCGCGCCGGACCGCTGCTGCGGGATTCGCAAGGTAGGGCCGCTCTTTGCGGCCGTCGCCAACTACAAGGTCTGGCTCACCGGCCTGCGCCGCGAACAGGCGCGCAGCCGCACCGCGCTGGAAGAGGCCGCGAACTTTACGCTGCCCGGCGGCATCGTCGTCCGCAAGCTGAGCCCCTTTGCCGACTGGACCACGCGCGACGTGTGGCAGCTGTGCGCCCACTTCGACATACCGCTGCTACCGCTCTACCAGCAGGGCTATACCAGCATCGGCTGCGAGCCATGTACTACGCTGCCCACCGATCCCAACGACCCGCGCTCGGGCCGCTGGGCTGGCCAAAAGGTGGAGTGCGGCATTCACATTGAGGCCGCTGCCCCGCCACAGCAGACGTGACGCGCAGAAAGGCCCCATGCACGGTTCCACGGAATACCTGATCGGCTTCGGCATCGCCGTGTTCATCGCACTCACCGGCGTGGGTGCGGGCACCATCACCACACCACTACTCATCCTGTTCCTCAACGTGCCCACGGCTATCGCCGTCAGCACGGGCCTCATCTTTTCAGCGGCGGTGAAGCTGGTGCTGGTACCCACGCAGATCCTGCGCAAACAGGTGAACTGGTCGGTGCTCGGCTTTATGCTGCTGGGCGGCCTGCCCGGCGTGCTTGTCGGCTCCCTGCTACTGAACCACTTCGTCACCACAGGCTCCAAGCAGATCACCAACGCCATTCTTGGAGCGGTGCTGGTGCTGACGGCGGTCTACCAGATCATCTTTTCGTTTCGCCCTGTCAAGCCCGACGCGCAGCGCCGCGACCGCCGCGGCTGGATGCCGTTCCTCATGTTTCCCGTCGGCGCGGAGGTCGGCTTCTCCTCCGCCGGCGCGGGCGCGCTGGGCACCGCAGCGCTCTTGTCGCTTACCACGCTCCTGCCCGCACAGGTCGTTGGCACGGACATCCTCTTCGGCTTTCTGCTCTCGCTCGTGGGCAGCGGCGCACACCTGTTCAGCGGCCACGCGGACACGCCGCTGCTGCGCCATCTCATCCTCGGCGGTCTCGTCGGCGCGGTGGTGGGTACCGTGCTCTCAAGGCGTGTGCCGAAGCGCGCGTTGCGTTTCG
>CAXTJS010000064.1:0-13345 GCA_964244605.1 uncultured Terriglobus sp.
TATCTGGCCGAGAACATGATGGGTCGCACCTTCTGCCCGCTCGGCGACGCCGCCGCGATGCCCACGCTCGGCTTCGTGAAGAAGTTCCGCCATGAGTTTGAGGAGTACCTGCAGGGCAAGCGCACGGAAAAGCACTTCATCACGACGGAAGAACTCGTCGGCGCGGCACATTGACGGCCAAGCAGATCATCAAGGTCATCGAGGCAGATGGCTGGTACTTTCATGAGCAAAGAGGTAGCCACCGGCAGTTTCTGCACCCGAGCAAACCAGGCAAAGTGACTGTGCCCTTCCACGGAAAAGACGATCTTGCAAAGTTCGTTGTCGCCAACATTTACCGTCAGGCAGGCTTGAAATGACAAAGCGCTATCTCGTGGTGTACGGCAAAGTGAAAGGCAATAACTTCTCCGGTCATGCTCCGGATGTAATTGGGTGCGTCTCTGTCGGCGAAACGCTCGAGGAGATGCGTGCCATGATGCTTGAGGCATTGACCGCTCACTTCGAATTCATGGCCGAGGATGGCGAAATAGCCCCCGATCCACTCACGACCACCATCGACCTTCCGCCTTCTGATTTCGATGATGTTGAATACTTCATCGTTGAGCAGCTCGATGTGCCTGTACCGATGAACGTCAACACCACGAAGCGCATCCCTCGTCACCAGATCGCGGCAGCCGCATAAGGATCCTCATGCCAGACGTAACCTTTACCGTAGACGGCCAGACGCTCTCCGCACCCGCGGGCACGCTGCTCATTGACGCCTGCAAGGCGAACGGCATCCAGATTCCCGCCTTCTGCTACTACCCGGGCCTAAGCCTGCAGGCGGCCTGCCGCATGTGCGTCGTCCGCATCGAGAAGATGCCCAAGCTGCAGACGGCCTGCACGACGCCGGTTGCCGAGGGCATGATCGTCGCGACGGAGACGCCGGAGATTGCGCAGGCGCGCAAATCCACGCTGCAGTTGCTGCTCGGCAACCACCCGCTCGACTGCCCCGTGTGCGACGCCGGCGGCCAGTGCGAGCTGCAGGACATGACCTTCAAATACGGCGCGGCGGAGAGCTTCTATACCGAGCCGAAGAACCACCGCGAAGAACAGAAGTGGTCGCCCACGGTGTATTTCGACCGGCCGCGCTGCATCCTCTGCTACCGCTGCGTCCGCATGTGCGGCGAAGGCATGGACAACTACGCGCTTGGTATCCAGAACCGCGGCTCGTCCGCCGTCATCGCGCCCAACATCCCAGCCTCGCAGAGCGAAGACGGACAGGCCCATCTGGACTGCGAAGAGTGTGGCATGTGCATCGATGTCTGCCCCGTGGGCGCGCTCACCAGCGACAGCTACCGCTACAAGACGCGGCCGTGGGAGATGAACCATGTCGCTACCGTGTGCACGCACTGTGGGGACGGCTGCAAGACCACCCTCGGCGTCCGCGCGACGACTGACGGCACCGAAATCATGCGCGGCGACAACCGTGACAAGAGCGGCATCAACGGCGACTTCCTCTGCAACAAGGGCCGCTACGGCTTCGACTTCGCCAATCGCGAGGACCGCATCACGCAGCCGCTGCTGAAGCAGGCAGATGGCAGCTTCAAACCTGCCTCATGGGAAGAAGCGCTGACCTTTGCGGGCACGCGCCTGCGCGAGATCCGCGACAGCAAGGGTGGCCGCAGCATCGGCGTGATCGGCGGCAATCGCCTCACCAACGAGGAGGCTTACCTCCTGCAGAAGTTTGCGCGCTCCGTGCTGGGCACCAATAACATTGACCACCATCGCACGGCCGACTACGTCACCTTCGCCGCTGCCCTGCGAGGTCACCGCGACCGCTTCGCTTCGCAGCATGACAACGAGCGCGCCAAGGCGATCCTGCTGATCGGCGGAGACCCGACCAACGAGAACCCGCTCACCGCATGGAACATCCGCTCGAACGTGCGTCTCAACGCAGCGCGACTCTACGTGGCGAATCACGCACCCATCAAGCTTCGCCGGCAGGCAAAGGCGTTTGTGCAGATCGCCCCGTACTCGTACGGGTCTGCGGTTAGCTACCTCGCCGGAGATGACTCCGCCGCAGCGAATGTGTCCGGCAACAGTGATGCGCTTGCGAGCTTCCGTGACGCCGTCCGCGGCGAGCAGGCGATCGTGATCCTCATCGGCTCAGAGCTGCGCGGCGGCGACCTGAAGCGGCTGATCGAGTTCGGTCTGACCCTGCCCAACGCGAAGTTCGCGTTGCTCAACGATTACGTGAACGGACATGGCGCTGCCGACATGGGCCTCCTACCGGACATGCTGCCCGGCTACGTTCCGGTCGCGCAGGACAGCATCTACGCCGCCGAGTATGGCGAGCGCTTCTCCACCGCTCTACCCGGCCTGAACCTGCTTGAAATGTTCGACGCGGCAGGCAGAGGCGATCTGGCAGCGCTCTATGTGGTGAACGCCAACCCGGTGGCCCGCTTCTCGGTCGACGCAGCCGCGCTCGCCAACACCTTTGTCGTGGTGCAGGACATGTTCCTGACCGAGACTGCAAAGCTTGCCGACGTAATCCTGCCCGCCGCCAACCTGTACGAGAAGTCCGGCTCCGTGGTGAACAGCTATGGCGACCTGCAGCTTGTGAAGAAGGCAGCGGATAAGGCAGGTGTCCGTACTGATCTGGAGTTGATCGTCCGCGTCGCCGACAAGATCGGTGCCGATGTAAAGCAACTTGTGCCCTTCGGGAAGCGCACGCAGGCAAACGGCATCCGTGCCGACTTCGGCCAGACACGCGGTATTCAGTCCGGCGAAGCGGACCGGCACGCGGTGTGGTTGACGGCCAACAATCTCGAGCCGAAGCTGTCGCCCTTTGACCCGTTCGCCGTGCTCGATGAGATCCAGCGCCTCGTGCCCGGCTATGACCTGCTACGCCTGCAGCTATTGAGCGGCAACGACCAGCACCTTTCTCCCGATGCTCCTGAGGCGCTTGTGCAGATCGACACGAACCGGCGTGACTTGGTCCTGCCCGCCAACGATAACCTGTTCACCAGCGGTACACTTGGCCAGTTCTCCCCCAAGCTGGTGGAGCTGCAGCACAAGTATGCGCATGAGCCGGTCGGCATTCCGGCAGATTGAGAGTAGACGTGAAGGGTCTCTTGTCAGCCCCGCTGCTCTTCGCTGCGCTGTACGCACCCGCACAGAGTGCTGAAACGGGGACGGCGACATTGCAAAGGGCACGCCACTTGCAGGACGCGCCGTTCGCACGAGGTCTGCAATCGTTCACCTGTGCTGTAGATTTCAGCTGGCCTCAGCACTTTAAAGAAACGCCGCGCGTAGGGGACGAGGGAACAGATGAGCAGATACGCACACTGATCCAGCCGATCAAGACTCGGGTCACCGTCACCAGCCGCGCTGCCGTACCCGCCTCAAATCTGAACGAAACCGAAGAGCAGCATCTGCCGCACGGCGGCATGGCAGAAGGCCTGCTGAAGCACGCGGTGGAGTTCAGCCTGAACCAGTGGCTCATGGCGGCCAATAATGCACTGCTGCCTGCAGAATCACCTGTTACTGCTGATATATCCTCCACAGCGGTGCAGTTGCATTTCACGATGCAGGGTGCCAAAGCGCAGGCACTACTCACTCCGGATCTCCGCCTGCAGCGGCTCAACGCAGAGGGAAATGATGGAGACCGGCTGGAGACAAACTTTATGCCAGGGCCAAACGGCTTCCTACTTACTTCACTCGCAGTTGGAGAAGACGGGAACTTCACAGCGGGCAATCGCATCGTTGCGACTTACACCTATAAGGCGGTGACTGGCTTTCAGCTGCCCGCACAGGTTGTGCTCAGTCGCGAGAGTCACCACGAAGTCTGGCGTTACAAGCTGACCGGCTGTTCTGTTGTCACCTCAAAGTGATTCGGCGCGCTTCTGGTCGTACGAGAGGCTTGCACCGAAGTAGCTGCTGGTCCAAGCTTGCGTAGCAGTTAGTATGACAATGTGACGCTCTCGCCGCTGACAATTTTCCTTCTGCTCACGCTGCTCAAAATAGCCGTGGTGCTGGTGATCACGCTGACCTCTGTGGCTTACACCGTGCTGCTGGAGCGCAAGGTCATCGGCCGCATTCAGAACCGCTGGGGGCCGAGTCGCACCGGCCCGTTCGGCCTCCTGCAGCCGCTTGCTGACGGCATTAAGCTCTTCCTCAAGGAAGACCTGATGCCTCTTGCCGTGGAGCGCCCGCTCTTCATCATCGCGCCCATGATCGCGCTGGCCTGCGCACTCGTGTCCATCGCGACGGTTCCGTTCGGCACCCTAACTACCTATCGCGGCGTCGACCTCTTCCAGGTCTCTGACATCAACATCGGCCTGCTCGTGATTCTCGGCATCACCTCGATCGGCGTGTACGGCATTGCGCTTTCGGGCTGGTCGTCCAACAACAAGTACTCGCTGCTCGGATCGCTGCGTGCGTCGGCACAGGTCATCAGCTATGAGCTGGCGCTGGGGCTCTCACTTGTTGGCGTCGTGCTGCGTGCCGGGTCGTTGCGGCTGCGCGATATCGTCGGATCGCAATCCGCACATGGCCTGCTGAGCTGGAATATCTGGCCTCAACTGCTGGGTTTCTTCATCTACCTGATGGCCGCATACGCCGAGACGAACCGCGCGCCGTTCGATCTGCCGGAGGCGGAATCCGAACTCGTCGCTGGGTACCACACGGAGTACTCCTCGATGAAGTTCGCCATGTTCTTCATGGCGGAGTACGCCAACATGATCACCGTATCGTGTGTGGCAACGCTGCTCTTCTTCGGCGGTGCAACCTCGCCATTGGGCCACCTCTTGCCAGACTTTGGCGGCCCCATCGTGCACGCTATCCTGCCGGTCTTCTGGTTTGTCTTTAAGGTCTTCTGCTTCATCTTTCTTTACATTTGGGTGCGCTCCACGCTGCCGCGTTTCCGCTATGACCAGCTCATGAGCTTCGGGTGGAAGTTCCTGTTGCCGCTGGCGATGGTAAACATCCTGGTGACCAGCCTCGTGCTCGCATTCCACGGCTAAGCAGTCACGTTGAGCACAGGTTTTCGCGCGGTACAATCAGTCGTACACCCACCCTTTCTTGCTACATGAATCGAAGGACTTGCCCGAAACGATGCAACTGGCCCTTTTCCTCATCTTCGGTTTTCTGTGCGTTGCGGGCGCGCTGAACCTGCTGTTTCAGCGGCATCCCATCAACTCTGCCCTGTCGCTGGTAGTCGTGATGATGTCGCTGGCGGTTATTTACTGGACGCTCGGTGCGGAGTTCCTCGCAGCGGCACAGGTCATCGTCTACTCCGGTGCCATCATGGTGCTGTTTACCTTTGTCATCATGCTGCTGAATGCGGGTGAAGAGGTACGCACACGCGGATCGAAGGCCGCCTACCTGGCCGGCCTGCCCGGCGTAGTGGGTGTGCTCGCGCTGCTCAGCTACATCTTCCTGCGTGAGAAGCAGGCCCTCGGTTACGCCAACATCGGCGGCACGCTCGACTCCGGCGTCTCGAACATTGCGGAGATCAGCAAGGTGCTCTTCACCGATCTCTTGCTGCCGTTTGAAGTCACCTCCGTGCTCATCCTCGTCGCCATTCTTGGTGCCGTTGTACTCGCGCGGAAGGAGAACTGATGGCGGCTGTGTTTTTGTCTCTCCTGCAACATGCGATGCGATCTCTTCTCGGGCTTATGGGATCGTATGCGGTCGTGCTAGCTTTCGCACGATACAGAGGCTATGTCGGATTCAAGTTGCAAGCTGAGCCGCAGGCTTCACCTTTGCAAGCACTCGGCCTGAGTCGAAGGAAGGAGAATTAGCTGTGGTGCCGATTGCCTATTACCTCGTGCTTGCGGCTGTGCTGTTCTCCATCGGCATCGGCGCGTTCCTAATCAAGCGCAACATCATCACCGTCTTCATGTCCATTGAGCTGATGCTCAACGCGGTGAATCTGACCTTTGTCGCCTTCGCGCACATGCGCCATGCCGTGCAGGGGCAGATCTTCGTCTTCTTCGTGATGGTCGTGGCTGCGGCGGAAGCCGCTGTGGGACTGGCCATCATCATCGCCGTCTTCCGCACGCGGCAAACGCTGGACGTCGACCAAATCAACCTGATGAAGAACTAGCCCGGAGCCACGTGCAAGGACCTCACGATACGCATGCCTGAACATCTGCTCTGGTTTATCCCGCTGCTTCCCTTCACCGGCTTCCTGCTGAACGGCCTCGTTGGCCGCAAGCTGCCGCGCGCGGGCGTAGCGGCTATCGCACTGCTCTTCACGGCCCTACCGGCTGCGCTGGTCGCTTGGCTGTGGCAGTACATGCTGCACACCGGTACGCTCGCGGTGACAGCCGCGTCGCAGCCGTGGATCGCGGTTACCGGTTTCACCGTACGATTTGCCTTCTCGGTCGACCACCTGACCCTGATCATGCTTGGCGTGATCACCGGCGTCGGCTTCCTTATCCACCTCTACTCCATCGGCTACATGGCGCATGAGGATGGCTACTGGCGATTTTTCGCCTACCTGAACCTGTTCATGTTCTTCATGCTGGTGCTGGTGTTGTCGGCCAACTTCCTGCTGCTGTTTGTTGGTTGGGAGGGTGTGGGTCTCGCGTCTTACCTCCTGATCGGCTTCTACTGGCAGAAGCCTGCGGCAAACAACGCGGGCCGCAAGGCATTCGTGGTGAACCGCGTCGGCGACTTCGGCTTCCTGCTGGCGATGTTTCTCATCATGCGGCAGTTTGGCTCGCTCGACTTTACGCGCGTCTTCGGCCAGATCTCGTTGCACCCGGAGATGCATGGCGGCCTGCTGACCGCGATCGCGCTCTTGCTGGTTGTTGGTGCCGCAGGCAAGTCTGCGCAGATTCCGCTCTACGTGTGGCTGCCGGACGCCATGGAAGGCCCTACACCGGTCAGCGCGCTCATCCACGCCGCGACCATGGTGACGGCGGGTGTCTACCTGGTGGCGCGCTCGCATACGCTCTTCGACCGGTCGCCCTTCGCGCTCGGCGTCATCGCGATCATCGGTGCGGCAACCGCCCTCTTCGCCGCGACAATCGGCGTGGTGCAGCACGACATCAAGCGTGTGCTCGCCTACTCCACCATCTCGCAGCTCGGCTACATGTTCCTCGGCTGCGGTGTTGCCGCGTACTCCGCTGCCGTCTTACACCTGATGACGCATGCCTTCTTCAAGGCACTGCTCTTCCTCGCCGCAGGGTCCGTCATTCATGCGCTTTCCGGGGAGCAGGACATGCGCGTCATGGGTGGCTTGCGCAAGCGCATCCCGACCACCTTTCTCACCATGACCGCCGGCGTATTTGCCATCGCAGGCGCTCCTCCACTGGCCGGCTTCTTCTCGAAGGACGAGATCCTCTACCGCACCTTTGCCTTTGCGGCAGACCCCGGTCTCGGCAAGGTGCTCTGGGCTGTCGGCCTTGTCACTGCCGGTCTGACCTCCTTCTACATGTTCCGGCTCTGGTACAAGACCTTCTTCGGTGCCGAGCGCTTCAACGAGGCAGACCTTGGCCAGGTGCATGCGGGTGAGAACGAGCACGACGAAGGCCAGGCGCACGCGCACGGCGTGCATGAGTCGCCCTGGATCATGCTCACGCCGCTGGTCATTCTCGCCATTCTGTCAGTTGCCGGGGGATGGGTCGGCATCCCGCAGGCGCTCTTCGGTGGCAACCACTTCGAGCACTTTCTCGACCCCGTCTTTGCCGTAGCGGGTGCGCATGAGAACGCTATCAACGCCGACCAGGTTTCCCACGGGCTTGAGCGCGGACTCGCAATCACCAGCGTCCTTGTTGCTGCTCTTGGTTGGTTCTTCGCCGACCTGTTCTACCGACAGCGGCCGGGCACCCTCGGAGCGCGAGCTCTGGGGAATCCGCTCTACCGCCTGGTGGCGCACAAGTACTACATCGATGAGCTGTACCATGTGGTGATCGTGACGCCGGTGCTGCTCTTCTCCCGTCTGGTGTTGGGTGGACTAGTCGAGACGGGCCTGGTGAACGGCTCCGGCACGCTGGCTGCGTTCGCCACGCGTGCGGCAGGTTCGGGCACGCGCCGCATCCAGTCCGGTAACATTCGCTCCTACGCAGGCTGGCTCGCGGCGGGTGCCGCGGTTGTCATCCTAGTCATGACCTACTCGGTCCTAACCGCGCACACCGCCACACGCTAGGAGGATGCCGATGAACTTCGACCACAGCATTCTCTCGCTGATCGTCTTCACACCGCTGGTTGGCGCGGTCCTGCTTGCACTGCTGCCCGACCGCGGCAAAGTGCAGCAGTGGGGCGCACTGGCTGTGACGCTCGTCACTTTCTTCCTGACGCTGCACCTGCCGACCTACTTCGGCACCACAGAACTGAGTTCTACGTTTGGCTCGTCGCAGGTCTTCCGCTTCGTGACGGACGTACCCTGGATCGCGCAGCCGGCGATCCGCCGCGCGAGCTCGATGTGGCTTGTGGTGCTCTCCGGCTTCCTCGCGCCACTCGGTGTACTTAGCTCCTGGAACGCGATCGCCTCACGTAGGAAGCTCTTTTACACGCTTTTCCTCTTGCAGCAGGTCGCGATGCTCGGCGTCTTCGTGTCGCTTGATCTCTTTCTCTACTATGCGTTTTGGGAGATGTCGCTGGTCCCGATGGCGCTGCTGATCGCGACCTTCGGACGAACCGAGAACCGCCGCCGCGCTGCGACCAAGTTCTTCCTCTACGCGTTCATTCCATCTGCCCTGCTGTTGGTGGGCATGCTCTGGCTTTACACGGCGACCGGAACCTTCCAGCTGCCGACGCTCGCAGCCCTGGCAGCCACGCACTCCATCCCGGGTTCCAACCATGCTCTCTGGCTGTGCTCGCTGGCCTTTCTTGTCGCCTTCGCGGTTAAGGTGCCTGTCTTTCCGCTTCATGGCTGGATGGTGGATGCCTTCGCTGAAGCTCCGACAGCCGCAGTGATGGTGCTGGCCGGCAAGTTGGGCCTCTACTCCATCCTGCGCTTTTCGTTTGCGATCTTTCCGCAGCAAACGCGGTATGCCGCTCCCCTGCTGATTGCGCTGGGTGCCATTGGCATCGTCTACGGCGCATGCATGGCCTTGGTGCAGGACGACCTCAAGCGGCTTGCGTCCTACTCCACCCTCGGGCACCTCTCGTTCTGTGTGCTCGGCATTTTTACCTTCACCGTCAACGGGCTTGACGGCGGCATGTACCAGATCCTGAACCACGGCATCTCCGGTGGCGCGCTCTTCCTGCTGATGGGCATGCTCTACGAGCGCTATGGCACCTATGACATGCGCAATCTGGGCGGCCTTGCCGGCAAGCTGCCGTGGATGGTGACGCTCTTCGTGATTACGGCGCTCTCGAACGTCGGCCTGCCCATGCTGAACAGCTTCATCGGAGAGTTCCTCATCCTGAGCGGTTCGGCTCAGACCGTGCTCGCGCGGCATCCCATGCTTTGGACCGTCATCGGCACCAGCGGCGTGATCTTTTCGGCTGCGTACCTACTGACGATGATCCAGCGCGTCTTCTACGCAGACTTGGGCAACATCTCCGCCGAGCGGCGCGGCTGGGATCTGACCGCACACGAGCATCTCGCACTCTGGCCTATGGTCGCGCTGTTTCTTGTCATGGGCGTGGCTTCGCCATACTTCACGAAATCGCTCGATCCACTCGGAGCACTTTACGCGGGCCGCACACCGAATGTGGAAGGCAACGCCATCCGCAAGAGCGAAGCGGAAACCTATAGCCGCTCGCAGCCAGCCTCCCGCAAGTCTGCCCAGCTCAGCCCTGCTGACCTCACCGCCGAAGCGGCCGCGCCGCGTTCCTCCGGAGTCGCGCGCTGATGCCGATGCTCTCTGCCAATCTGCTCGCCCTCGCGCCGGAGTACATCCTAACGCTCGTGGGCATCGCCGTCATGATGCTTGAGCCGGTGCTGCCAGCGCGTGCATCGCGCAAGCCGCTTGCCTACCTGGCGCTGTTCGGGACCCTCGCCGCGGGAGCATTCAGCTTCTACCAGCTCACGCTCGGCACCATGTTTGCCTTCGCGAACACTGTGCAGGTCGATAGCTTCTCGATCTTCTTTCAGATACTCATCACCGCCGTCGTCGCGGTAATACTGCTGGTCTCGATCTTCTATTTTGACGGCAACGCGACCAATGCGGGCGAGTACTACGCCCTTACCTGCTTCGGCGCCGTCGGCATGCTGCTGATGAGCTGTTCCACCGAACTGCTCATGATCTTCATCGGTCTTGAGATCTCGTCGATCTCGACCTACATTATGGCCGGGTTCCGAAAGGGGCAGGCAGCTGCGAGCGAAAGCTCCATCAAGTACTTCCTGCTGGGTTCGTTTGCCACGGCCTTCTTCCTTTACGGCATCGCCCTCACCTTTGGAGCGACCGGCTCCACCAACCTGCGTGTCGTCGCGGCAAACCTTGCGACTACGTCTACACCGCTGCTTGCGATGCTCGCCATCGCCATGGTGGTAATCGGCATCGGTTTCAAGGTCTCCGCTGCACCGTTCCACGTCTGGACGCCGGATGTGTACCAGGGTGCGCCGGCACCGGTCGTCGGCATGATGTCCACCGCTCCCAAGGCAGCGGCGTTCGCCGTGCTGCTGCGCATCCTGTTCGGCGGCTATCCGCTCTACCAGGCGAAATGGTCGCTGCTGCTGTGGGGCATCGCCGCTTTGTCGATGACCATCGGCAATCTGGGTGCGCTCATGCAGCGCGATGTGAAGCGCATGCTCGCGTACTCCTCGATCGCGCACGCAGGCTACCTGCTTGTGGCCTTTACAGCGTTCCCGCAGAACGGTATCGCCGCCGCTGCTTTCTATACCGCCGCGTACGCCGCCATGAACGTGGGTGCGTTCGCGGTCATCACGCTGGTGAGTGGCTATCGCGAGCGGTTGCGCACAGGCGACGACTATACCGGGCTGGCCATTCAGCACCCGGTACTCGGCGCGGCGTTCGCCTTCTTCCTGCTGTCTATGATCGGCATCCCCTTCACTGGAGGCTTCTTCGGCAAATTCTATGTCTTTGCCGGAGCACTCAGTGCCGGGCACGTTTGGCTTGCCGTCGTCGGCCTGCTGAACTCGGGCATTGCCTGCTTCTACTACCTGCGGCTGATCGCCCGCATCTACTCGACACCCACGGGCTACTCTGCAGCACCTGCTATCGATTTCGACCCGGCCGGAGCGACCAGCCCGCTGCTGAACCCGGTCGCGGCGGGTGCCTACGCACAAAACGCTGGTTTGCCAGCCATGCGAAGTGCCCTGCCGGCGTACATCGCCGTCGCCTGCTGTGCCATCGCCACGCTCGCGTTAGGCATTTTTCCCTCGCGCGTGCTCCGTCCGTTGCAGCAGCTGCCCGCAAATGCTCTTCGTATCCAGCTCCCGTCAACGCAGAGCAAGGCGGTGCCGAGCTGCTGTCCGAACCCACACGGCGCTGCCGCGCGTGCGCTTGTGGCTTCGACGAAGTAGCGATCCGTAGGTACCAACTGAGAAAGCCCTCGCCAAAGCGAGGGCTTTTTCTAAACGGTGCAGATACTAAGTGAGCTTGATGAAGATGATCACGAACGTGAACAACGCCAGCGACTCGATAAACGCGAGGCCGAGAATGAGGAATGTGAAGATACCGGGGCGGGCGCCGGGATTACGGGCGAGTGCCTCTGCGGCGGACGCGGTTGCGCGGCCCTGGGCCAGGCCGCAGAGTCCGGCGGCGATCGCCATGCCGATGCCGGCACCGATGTAAAGCAAGCCCTTTGAGGAAGCGGCAGCCGCCTCCTGCGCGAAGGCAGGCGTTGCGATCAGCAACACTGCCAGTGTCATGAACATGTACTTCATCAACTTCATCGTCTTGCTCCAGCCTTCAGGTTGCCGCGCCAGTGGGTGGTTGAGGATCACCGTGCTGTCCCCCTCACGCTCGTGCGGATAGTGCCCGGTAGCGGCAAAGGCGAACTCCGCTTCCGTCAAACTTGTGTAGCGGCGGACGACAGTCAGGGCTGCGGCCCGACTGATCCGCTCTGCGCTCTAGTGCTCGTGCGAAACCGCAAGGCTCAGGTAAATCGTCGCCAGCAGCATGAACACGTACGCCTGCACCAGCGACACGACAAGGTGGAGGCCTAGAAAAACCAGCGGTACGCCAATCGGAATCAGTGAGAAGAACGCGAGCGTCACCAGGTCGCCAGCGAACATGTTGGCGTAGAGACGCACCGTCAGCGACAGAACACGCGCACAGTGCGAGATCACTTCGATGATGAACAGCAGCGGCGAGAGCCACCACACCGGCCCGAGGAACTGCTTGATGTAGCCTCCGCCGTTCTCGCGGATGCCGTGGTAGTGATAGTAGAAGAACGTCACCAACGCCAGGCCAAGCGGCACAACGACGTTCGACGTGGGCGACTCAAGCCCGGGTACCAGCCCAACCAGGTTCATCGCCAGGATAAACAGCACCAGCACGGAAAGGTAGCCGACAAAGCGCTGGTAGCCGTGGCCGATGATGCTCTCGCCCTGATCTGAGACGAACTCGTGCACCAGTTCTGCGGTATGCTGCACCGCTCCCGGCTTCTCCACGCTCAGGGACGCGCGCACCGCTACGAAATACAACAGCAACAAGCCCGTGACGAGCAGCTCCATCGCAAATGCATTTGAGATGGGAGCGGCCGCATCGGCCACATGCACGTGCAGCGCACGCAGCAGGGCGTCTGCCGGTCCGGCAAAGGCATGATTCAGAATTCTGGTGAAGACAAGCTGTTCCGGCATGGTTCCGATCTTTGTCTGCGTGGCCTAGATCGTGCCATCTCGCAACAACCGGACGCCTTCAACCGTGAGCGCAAAAACACCCATGGCAAAGCCGGCTGCAAGCGCCAAGACACTACCGTGCAGATATTTAAGGCTAGCATAAAGGACCACAAAAACGACCAGTAACCGCACCACAAAACCCGCGACGGCAAAGGCAACAGACGGCGCTTTCGCCTTCTCCGCGCCGGTCTGCGCCTGCACCGCATCCTGTGCATCTATGCGCGCCATAAGGGCTGCCATCAGCCGCTTCCACTCCCACAGGCCGCTTGCCGAGATCGCCGCTCCGACCAGCAACAGCAGGGCTGATTGCCACCCGCTTGCAAACCATACGACGGGCATACCGATTGCGGTCAGCACCAGCACAAGCACGGCTGCCTTGTGCAGACTGCCGGTCGCATGCGCCGCCGTGTACACCGACTTCGGCTCGGTCGGGACGATGGCGTCGTCCTCTGCCTGCAGCGTCTCGCGGCGCGTCACTCCGGATCCTTCATGTACTTGCTCGCCGTGTTGTACATCTGGATGAACCCGCCCGCGGCACCAAGGAGGATGCCCACGATGCCGATCCAGTTCTGGTGCAACTTGCCGTCGAGCCAATGCCCC
>CAXTJS010000065.1:0-5485 GCA_964244605.1 uncultured Terriglobus sp.
CCATGGGCGCTCCCGCAATCGCCTCGGCGGAGGTTACGCCCGCAATGCTGCGAACATCATCCAGGGCCGCGCCGAGCTTCGTGAGCGCGCGCTGCTCCGATGCCCTGCGCGCTGCCTCCTGCTCCGCCTTCTGCGCAGGGGTTTCCGCGTGCATCAGGGCCGCGGGCGGCAGCGTCTCCACCATGTGGGCGTCCAGCGTGATGAGGTTCTCCGGGGCGAAGCCGAAGTCCTGCTCTGCCTCATGGCGCAGTTGCCGCGCCAGCAGCACGGCGCCCACACACAGCGTCAGGGTTAGCGCGACCTCGGCAATGACGAAGCTGCCTCGTAGCCGGCGCACGCCGCGGTCTTCAAGGCCGCGCGAGCTGTCTTGCCGCAAGGCGGCTGCGGGTGCAAGATGCCAGGATCGCCACACCGGCAGCACCGCCGTCAGGCCCATGAGCAAGACGCTGAGTACGAGGGAAAACGTGAAGACCTCTGCGTTCATGTGAACGTCCGCGAGGCGCGGCACATTTGCGGGCGCAAGGTGTACAAAAAGGCGTAGCGCGGGCACGGCGAGCAGCAGGGCCAGCGCGCCGCCGCCGAGGCCGAGCAGCAACGCTTCCGCAAGGGCGTCCAGCGCGATGCGGGTACGCGATGCGCCCAGCGCGGTCTGAATGGTGACGAGCCGCGCACGCCGCGTGGCCCGCACCAGCTGCAGGTGCGTGATGTTTGCGCACACGATGAGCAAGAGCACGGCAACGGAGCCCATCAGCAGCCGCAGCGTGGGCCGCACGCTGCCGACCACCGTCTCCTGTAGCGGGACGCTTCCGAGGGATTTGTAGCGGTCGTCCACGTAGGCGCGTTTGAGTTGTTGCGACAGGACGGCGAGCTGCGCGTTTAACTGCTCGGCCGTGACGCCTTCGCGTCGCAACACCACCGCGCGCTGGCTGTAGGAGGTGCGGCTCGCGGTGCGAGGGCGCGCCGGGCCTTCAAGCCAGAGCGCGCTGCGGTCGGGGAAGGAGAAGCCGTCTGGCAAGACGCCGACGACCGTACGCACGCTGTCGATGGTGCGCAGCGGCTGGCCGAGCGCGGCCTCCACGGAGCCGAACTGCTCATGTGCAAACGATGCGCTTACCAGCGCCTCGGTACCGTCCTGGTCTGTCCCGTTGAAGAGCCGGCCGGCGACGGGTGCCAAGCCCACGACTTCGGCAAAGCGCGGCGACACGATGGCCGCCCGCAGGTAGAGCGAACGGCCGCCCGCCTGTACGCCATACTCGCCGCTCTGGTACCAGGCCGCTGCCTCTGCGCCCTTTAACTGCGCGGCAGCGTCGTTGTAGTCGTCGCCGCCGAGGCGGTCGATGGTGCGGTTCTTCTCCTCAAGGTGCGTCTGCAGCGAGGCGATGCGGTCCGCATTGCGAAACGGCAGGGGCCGCAGCAGCACAGAATCCACCACCGTGAAGATGGCGGTGTTCAGCGCAACGCCGATGCCCAGCACCCCCACCACCATGCATACGAATGCGGGGGAACGCCGGAGACTGCGGGCGGCGTGTCGAAGAATTTCCATCGGTGCTTCTCCTTAGGGACAAAGTTGCGTCGCTGTGACGCATGCGCAGAAACGTTGTTCGCCTACTCGGCGCGTAGCGCCTGCATGGGTTCCACGCTGCTGGCACGGCGCGCGGGCGGCACCGCGGCTAGTATGCCGAGCAGGCACAGCAGCAGTGCGAGTGCGCCAAGCAGAAGGCCATCGCGGCCGGACTGCAGTTCCACCACGGAAGCGAAGACCGTGCGCGTGGCGTAGGTGAGTGCGAGGCCGAGCAGCGCGCCCGCGCCCACCAGCAGCGCGACGCGCCGGAGCACACCGCGCATCACGCGTGCGCGGCTTGAACCGAGCGCCATGCGCACGCCGATGTCGCGCGTGCCCGTTTCAACCTCATGGCTCACCAGGCCGTAGAGGCCCGCCATGGCGAGCAGCACGGCGATCGCCGCGAAAACGCCGAAGAGCCACACCTCCATGCGCTGCATCACGAGCTGGTCCGCGACGATCTCCGTCATCGTCTCCGCTTCGCGCATGGGCACGAAGGGGTCGACATCGTGAAGCGCTTCGCGGATGCCGGGGAGGAGCTGCTTCGGGTCGCCGGAGCTGCGGATCACCAGCGACGTTGCGCGCAGGTTGTCGATGCGCTCCTTCATGGGGATGGAGCTCATCAGCCAGTCGAGCTCCGCCATGGGCGGCGCCGCCAGGTTCTGGCGCACGCTGCTCATCACGCCCACGATGCCGGTCTTGAAGGTGTCGGCAATTTGCGCGCCGACCGGAGTGCCGCCCGTGGGAAAGAACTTGCGGCGGAATGCCTCGTTCACCACGGCATTGGGGTGCATCTCGGTGTACCGGTCAAGCGAGTCGGAGAGCTGCCTGCCCTCGGTGAGGTGAATGCCCATCGCCTCGAAGTAGCCTTCTGAGACGATGCGCGTCTCCGCCAGCATCTCCACGTTGTTCGGGTAAGGCGGCCTGCCCACGATGTCGATGCCCATGTTGCTGCCGTACTGCTGCACCGGCGCGATGCTGATCGTGCCCGCACCCTGCACGCCGGGCAAGTGCCGCACCCGCTCCAGAAACGGTGTGAAGAAGGTGGCGACGGGGTCGCGGTTCACATACCGGCCCGGCGAAAGGTCCAGCTCCAGCGCGAGGATATGTGGCGCGTCGAAGCCGAGTTCCACGTTGCGTGCGCGCGAGATCGTCTGCAGCAGAAGGCTCGCCACCACCAGCAGCACCAGCGAGAGCGTGACCTGCGCCACGATGAAGCCGGCTCGCAGGCGGTTCTGTCCGCGTTGTGTGCCTGCGTTGCCGCCGGTCTTCAGCACGCGGTTGGGGTCAAGCGAGGCGAGCCTGAGCGCCGGCAGCAGCGACGCTGCCATGCTCGTAAGAAAGGCGAAGCAGACCGCGCCCAGCAGCGCGAAGAGGTTGAGTTGCACGTCCGCGCCACGCAGCAGCGCCGTGATCAGGTAGGTGCGCATTGCGGCAAGCAGGGCATAGGCGAGACCCACCCCGGCCACGCTGCTGAGCGCGGCGAGCAAGAGCGCTTCCGTGGCGATCTGCTTCAGCAGCCGCGCCCGGCTTGCACCCACGGCGGAACGCAGCGCTACCTCGCGCTCACGCTTGACCGCACGCGCCAGCAAGAGGCCGGCAACGTTCACACAGGCGATCAGTAGCAGCGCACCTACGGCGCCGCTCAGTGCCCAGAGCGATCCCTCAGTCTTGCCCACGATGGCTGTGGAGAGCGACTGGAACGAGCCTTTCCTGCCCGCGTCCGTGTCGGGGTAAGCGCGTGCCAGGTCCGCCATCTTTGCCTGGAACTCGGCCTCTGCCTGTTGCCGCGTGGTGCCCGGCTTCAGCCGCGCAACGCTGCGCATCCAGTGCGAGCCGCGGCTGTTCGCCCAGCTCTTGCGCTCGAAGTGCAAGGGCGTGTAGATCGCCTCCTTCGTAAACATGGGATAGCGGAAGCCCGCAGGCATGACGCCGATGATCATGGTCGGGTGGCCGTCAAGCCCCACGGCGCGGCCCACCACGCCGGGGTCTTTGTTGAAGCGGTTCTGCCACACGTCGTAGCTCAGCACGGCAACGTCGTTGCGGCCGGCCTGGTCTTCGCCCTTTACAAACGTGCGGCCCAGCAGCGGCTTCACGCCGAAGACCTGGAAGTAGTTGTCACTGCCCAGGACCTCGTCGAGCAGCACAGCACCGGAAGAGAGCTCCAGGTTGGCAGGCCCTGTTTCATAGCCGGCCATCGCGTCCAGCGAGGAGACGCTGTTGCGCAGATCCTGGAAGTCGGGGTTTGAAAACGGCTGCGTATACCCGGATGCCGAGAGCGTGCGCGTTGCAAGGATGCGCTCAGGGTGGTCGAACGGCAGCGGACGGATGAGCATGGCATCCATCACGCTAAAGACCGCCGTTGCCGCACCGACGCCCAAGGCAAGGGTCAGCACCGTCATGAGCGCAAAGCCGGGCGCACGGTGCATCTGCCGAATCGCGTAACGCAGGTCCTGCTGAATGGTCGACATGTCTTGCTCCTTGTTCGCGGACTAATCTGCCCGCAGTGCGCGCATGGGTTCAATGGCGGAGGCGCGCCGCGCCGGCACGGTGCTGGCCAGGAGCGCGCTCACCGCAAGCACGGCGCATGCGCCCAGCAGCGTGACGGCGTCGTGGCCCTTGATGCCGAAGAGTTGTGCCTGCAGAAAATGCCCGGCCACCAGCGCCGCTGGTACGCCCAAAGCCAGACCAATGCCCGTTTGCATCATGGCGCCGCGCAGTACCAGGCCGACCACGCCCCCGCGGTCCGCACCCAACGCCATGCGCAGGCCGATCTCTGGCACGCGCTGTGCCACAGAGTACGCGGTCACGCCATAAAGCCCGACCGAAGCGAGGACTAACGCAAGCAGACCGAACGTTGCAGTGAGGCGCGCCACCATGCGCTCGTCATTCAACTGCCCGGCTACCTGCGAGTCCATGCTGCGCAGGTCCGTAAGGGCCAGGTTGCTGTCGACCTCCTGGAAGGCGCGCCGCACCTGCGCTTCAAAGCCGGGTTCTAGCGCTGCCGTGCGCAGAATCATCGCGTGCGGTGCCAGGGAGTAGACCTCGCCCAGGTTCGCCGGATCGACATTGTCCCGCTGCTGCAGCAGCGACCGGTAAAACATCGGGTCAAGTTCCGCGTCTGGCCGCCGGTACTTCGCGTCCGCCACCACGCCCACGATCGTGTACTCGAACTTGTGCTTCTCTTCGCCGAAGCGTCTGCCGAGCGGGTCCGTGTTCGGGAAGAACTTGTGCACGAACGCCTGGTTGACCACGGCCACGTTCGGTGTCCCCTTGCGGTCCTCGAAGGAGAAATCCCGGCCCCACAGAAGGCGCTGACCAATTGTGTTGAAGAAGCCAGGACTCACCCGCACCCACGACGCGTAGATGTTGTCGTGCAGCGCCGGATCGGGCCGCCCTTCCAAGAAGATGCCGCTGCCCCAGTTGTTGCCTTCCAGCGGACTATATGTGGCAAAGCCCACGCTTTGCGTTCCCGGCATCGCACGCATGCGGTCGTCCAGCCGGCGCATCAGGTTGGACATGCCGTCTGTCTTGTAGCCGGAGGCGACCGGGTCCATGTGGACGACAATGCGGTTCGACGTCTCCAGCCCGAAGTTCTGGTGCTGCACGTTGTTCAGGCTGCGCGTTAGCAGCGCGGCTACCGTGATCAGCACCAGCGAGAGCATGGCCTGCATCACCACCAGCCCGCGCTGCGGCAGCGAAGACCGGTCGCGCGAACTGCGGTTCAGGCCGCGCAACGCCTCCGCCGGTTCGCTCTTGGTAGCGGACCACGCCGGCACCACACCGAACAGGATGCCCGTAACGACCGCGATGGCCAGCGTAAACAGCAACACGGGCATGGAGGGTGTCGCCGTGATCGGCAGGTTACGCGCTTCCGGAAAGGCCAGCGACAGCATGGCGCGTGCGCCCAGAAACGCCAGCCCG
>CAXTJS010000065.1:5495-13299 GCA_964244605.1 uncultured Terriglobus sp.
ATTTCAGCACGGATCTGGGCCTCTACCTCGGCGCGCACGTCGGCAATCTCGACGCCGAAGGCACCACCGATCAGCGAGAGCAACACACTCTCGGTAAGAGTCTGCGTCACAATGCGGCTGCGTGCCGCACCCAGCGCCACGCGGACGCTCGTCTCCGCGCGCCGCGTCATGCCGCGCGCCAGCAAGAGGTTGGCAATGTTGGCGCAGGCGATCAGCAGCACCAGCGCCGAGATGCCGGTGAGGATGCGAATGCCCGTGCCTACCTGGCTTTGCAACTGCTCGATACCCGTCGCGGCAGAGATCAGCGTCGCGTGTACCTTGGGCAGCTCTTTGCGGCCCTCTTCCGAGCGATAGGTCTCCTGCGTGGCCAGGTAGCTGCGCAGGATGTTGTCGACCTTCTGCTGCAGCACTGAGAGGTTTACGCCGGGCTTGACGCGCCCAATGATGTAGGCCCACGACAACGTCGGCTTTTTGGTGAAGCCCATCGTCGTCATGGTGGCTTCCTGCGCAATCGGCATGTAAAAGTCCGGCGTTCTCTGGGTCACGCGGTCGCCGTAAAACGAGGCCGGCGCAATGCCCACTACCGTTACCGGTTTGTTATCCAGCAGAAACGTGGAGCCCACCACGGCTGGATCGGACTGGTACTCCCGCGTCCATAGGGCGTAGCCCATCACGGCAACGGGCGCGGCGCCCTCGTGGTCGTCCGCCGGGGTCAGCAGCCGTCCCCGCTCGGGGTTCAGGCGAAAAAGCTGGAAGTAATTGCCGGAAACAAAGTTGCCGCGCATGGGCCGCGCTGCCTCGTTCGTACCCGCGCGCTTGCCAAGACCGGTGCCATTACCCTCGCCTGCCGGCATTGCCGCAAGCTGCTCGAAGTCATCGCGGGTGCCGTCACGCAGGTGCTCATACATTTCCGTCGAAAAGATGGCGTAGCGCTGGCCGTCCGGCATGCCGCCGTTGATGCAACAGTCGTCCGTGTCGCCGACGCGGAGCAGGCTCTTGGGATCGTTCACGGGCAGTTGCCGCAGCAGCACCGCATGCGCCAGCGTGAAGATGGCCGTGTTTGCGCCGATGCCAAGCGCAATCGTCAGAATGGCAGTGACCGCGAAGCCGGGCGAACGCTTTAGTTGGCGCAACGCGTAGCGAACATCCTGTGAGAGTGTCTGAAGCGGCGAGGCCATTTGAGTGCCTTTCATAAACCGATCTGGTCGGGATGCAAGTAGTGCTCAGCGCTTGCTTCGGAGGGGCATGGCTTCAGCCATGCCGTAAAGTGCTGGCGGACAAGCGGCTTCAGCCGCTGAGGTCCGCTTTAAGAGCCGCTCCCTCCGGGGCTAAAGCCCCGCACTCCACCTGGACTGTATGGCACGGCTGAAGCCGTGCCCCTACGAAAAACTAAGCTAGTTCACGGCCCCTGCGCTGTAGCCGGTGCGGTACTCCTCTTCCGCGGCGGCGAGCAGGTTCTGCAGCTCGCCCTCAGCGACGACCTTGCCGTCGAACAGGTGCACCTGCCGGTCGGCGTGCGCGGCGAAGCGCGGGTCGTGCGTCACCATGCAGATGGTCGCGCCCTCGGCGTGCAGCTCGGCCAGCAGCCGCATCACGGCTTCGCCGTTCTTTGAGTCGAGATTGCCGGTCGGCTCGTCCGCCAGCAGGATCGAGGGCGAGCCCGCCAGCGCACGGGCCACGGCTACACGCTGCTGCTGACCGCCGGAGAGCTGCGCCGGGTAGTGCCGCAGGCGGTGCGCCATGTTCACGCGCTCCAGCGCCTGCACCACGCGCTGCTTGCGCTCAGCGGCGGGCATGCCGCTGCGGTAGGTCAACGGCAGCTCCACGTTCTCATACACGCTCAGGTCGCCGATCAGATTGAAGCTCTGAAAGATGAAGCCAATCTCCTGGTTGCGGATGCGCGAGCGGTCGGCGAAGTTCAGGTTGGCCACGGCCTTGCCGTTGAGCGTGTACTGCCCGTCGGTCGGCGTGTCGAGCAGGCCAAGGATCGACAGCAGCGTCGATTTTCCGCAGCCGGAGGGGCCGCTCATCGCCACGTACTCGCCGCGCGCGATGGAGAGGTGCACGCCCGAGAGCGCATGCGTTTCAATCTCGTCGGTGTAGAAGACCTTGGTCAGGCCCTCGATGTTGATCAACTTGTCCCCTGCAGTTGCCATCGCTCTCTCCCGTATGTCTGTACTGCTGTTCAAAGTTCACAAGTTGAAGGTGGAAAGTTGAAAGTGGAAAGAAGGTAGCAAGAAGCGCCGCTTTTCTTCAGCTCTGTGCGTTCTGTCGCTTTGCACTTTTAACTTTCGGCTCTTCACCTTCTACTTTTCTCACTGCTCCACCCGCACCTTGTCCGTGCTGTCCCACTTCGACATGTCCGACAGGATCACCGCATCGCCCTGCTGCAAACCGCTGAGCACCTGAATGCTGTTGACGGAGGCGCGGCCTACCTGCACCGGCACGCGCTGGGCGCTCTTGCCATCGGGCGAAAGCTTGAAGAGTGAAAGCGTGCTGTTCTCATTGCCGCTTGCCGGGCGACCGACGTAGAGCACGTCCGTGAGGTGGTCCAGGTCGATGGTGCCGTCCACGCTCAGGTCGGGGCGAGCACCTTGCGGCAGTGCGCCGTCCAGCGCGACGTCTACGGTGACGGTGCCGTTCTGCACAGCGGGATCCACGCGCGAGACGTGGCCCTGGATGACGCCGTTGTGCGTGTCGACCGCTGCCGGCTGGCCGATGGTGATGTCACGTGCCTGCGTCTCGGCGATCTTGAGCGAGGCCTTGAGCTGGTCGGGCTGCACGACCTTCGCCAGCGTCGCGCCGAGGATCACGTGCTCACCCACCTGGTGCGGCAGATCGACCAGAACGCCCTCAATGCCGGCGCGGACGCTGAGCGCGTCCTGCTGCTTCTGCTTCAGCGCCAAAAGCGCGGCGGCCTGCTGCACCTTGGCCTGCTGCACAGCGACTTGCGTGCCGATGGCCTGCTGATTCAGGTCCAGCCGCTTGCGTTCGATGTCGTTGCGGATGCCGAGCTCGTCGGCCTTGCCGCGCGACTCGTTGTACTTGAGGCCGCTAATCACGCCGAGGTCCAGCAGGCTCTTGTCCGTCTGCGCCTGCAGTTGCGCCTGCTTCTGGTCGGCACCCACGGTGGCGGCACCCGCGCGCTGCGTCATCAGGTCGCTCTGCAGCTTGGCGCGCGTGTTCTGCAGGTCGGCCTGCGCGGCCTTGAGCTGCAGCTGCGCATCCAGCATCTGCTGTTGCGTGGAGGGGTCGACCAGGTCCATCACGATGGTGTCCGGGTGCACAACCGCCCCGGGCAGCACGCGGATGCGCACGACGGTCGCTTCGGTTTCTGCGGGGATGAGGCGGATCTTGTCCTCACGCGGAACGAGCGTGCCCGGCCCGCGCACCTGCCGCAGCAACGGCCCCCGCTTCACCGTGTCGGTAAACAAAGGGCCTTCCACGGTGGGCATGGCCGGCTTGAGCCGCGCGATGAAGACCACGGCGACACCCACGAGCACGGCCGTGACCGCTCCGATCACGATGGCGCGCTGCCGCTTTTTCTTCTTCAGGTCTGGGCGAACAATATCCATGCGCAGAAGCTATTGCACGGGGACGGCCAAACTCGATTGCTATCGCATTCCGCCTTTTTGCGCGGTGGAGAGGGGTCTTAGGATCTTCGGGACGCACCGCCTGCGGAGAGTCGGGTGTCCGCAGGTGAGATCTGCTGTCCACGAATGAACATCAGGGATCGGCGACGGCCACTCTTTCGAGGGACGCGAAGAGGGCTGGGTAGTGGCTGACGAGTCGAAGTAGGAGGGAGCAGTGGCCTTCAGGCCACGGAAAAAAGCCTAGGGACAGAAGGGCTTTAGCCCCTCTCCGTCCGCAGCAGTATCGGTGGCCTGAAGGCCACCGCTCCCTCCCCCTCTTCACTGCTTCACATTCGTCAGACAGAACCTCAGCCGAATTCGATTACGGGAAGCAGTTCCACTACGTCCAGTACAGGATCCGTGCCCCGGAAAGCACCGAGGCGATCTCTTCCTGGAACCACGCACGCATCTCGGCCATGCTGTCTTTCGGGTAGACGTATTTGAAGCCGCCGAACTTGTTGCGCTTCTCGGTGCGGTTGGCTTCGGCCAGGTCGAGCGTCGTCTTGGGGTACCAGCCGAGCAGCACTTCCTTCGAGCCGGGCGTGAAGCGGTGCGTGATCAACTCGACCGTTAGGTCTGGATCAGGAACGCCGCGCAATGCGTGCGCAACGGCCGAAAAGAGCGCACTGTACTCCTCGCGCCAGTGCTCAACCGGCATGATGGGTGCGACGGTCAGGCCGACGGGATAACCCGCCTTTGCCATGCGCCGCATCGCCTGCAGCCGTTGCGCGATGTTGGCGGTGCCGCCTTCGAAGTTGCGGCTTACGGCGGCGGCATTGACGGAAAAGCGAACACGCGTACGGCGCTGGTGATCGATGCCGAGCAACGGTGTGACAGTGTCAAACTTCGTCGTAAAGCGCAGCTGCACGGCTTCGTCCCACTGCCCGAAGAAGCGAACGGACTCGGCCAGCGCGCCGGTCAGGTGCTCGATGCCGAGCGGGTCGGTGTAGCAGGAGGCCTCAAACGTCGTACCCTCATGCGCACGATCGCGCGAGTTGGACGTGACCTTGCCCGTACCGGCCAGCTTGCCCTCGCCCGCATAGTCGCGCAGGCCGTTCAGGATCTCCGGCAGGTTAGCGTAAGCGCGCGTAATCGGCGGCCCGCTCAGCGAGCCGGCAAGGTAGCAGTATTGGCAGTGCGCCGGGCAGCCCTGCGCCAGGTGAAACTGCCAGTCGGCCGAAGGCGGAATGGGCTGCAGCCTGCGCGCGGATGGCGGCGCGACCACGATGGCAAAGCTTGTCTTCGCGAGCGCATAGGTCTTCTGCTCGGTCTCGGCGTTCAGGCCCATGAGCCGGTTGCTCTTCAGCCGGATTGCCTCCGCCCCAAACGACTCGGCGCGCTCCAGCATCAGCCGGCCGTGCGGCATCGCAAACGCGTCGGGCGTGATGTAAGCACGTCGCGGCCGCCATAGCTTACCTTCCGCAAGCGCCTGGTCGGGCGCGGTGGGCTCCTCCACTTGTGGTGGCGCACAGGTCTCGTTCTGCAGTATCGGTAGCGTCGCGGTTGCCACACTTATTCGATGCCGCGCAGACGCGGGTGCCCCGTTCTTTCGCGGCTCCATCGCGAAAGAACGGGGTATTCGTGCGTGAGCACGAAACGACTTTCAGCAACCGTGTGGGCGTAGTCGGGGCGCTCCTGACCCCACCCTTTGCGATAAAACCGCAAAGAATGGGGCACCCGACACCAATGGCGCGTTAGACTTTGCGGCTGCGGTCGAGCTCTGCATTCAGCTCTGCGCCGCACAGCACCACAAGCGCCGTGAGGAAGAGCCACAAGAGCAGCACAATACCCGTACCGAGCGAGCCGTACGTGCGCGAGTAGTTTGCCAGATGCGTCACATACCAGCCGAAGCCGAGCGTGGTGACGAACCACGTTGCCGTCGCAAAGGTCGCGCCGGGCAGAACGCATCGCCACGTTGGCCGCAGTGCCAGGCCGTAGCGATAGATGGCTGCGATGACGGCGATGGTCACGGCAACCGCGCCAGTCCAGCGGACAGTGTTCGCAACGATGTAGAAGGTCGAATCCAGCCCTTTGGGCATGGTGTAGCGCACCATTGGCAGCAGAAGGTAGCCGAAGATCACCAGCACACTGGCCACACCCATGGGCAGCAAGGAGATGGGCACCAGCAGCAGCGACCACACGTAGCGGCGCACCTGTCCGCGCCAGCCCGCACCCCAGGCATCGTCGGTCTGCGCGTAAGCGCGGCGAAAGCCTTCCATCAGCGTACCGAGCACACCCGCCGCACCGGTAACGCTCACGATCACGGTGCCGATGACCACGCTCGCCGATTGCGGCGAGCTCTTGGCGGAAATGAAGTAGTGCTCCAGCAGCGGAGCCACGCTCACCGGCAGCACGCGATCAAACAGGAGTGCAAGCTGGTAGCGCAGCGGTGCGGAGTAGGGCAGAAAGGTTACCAGCGCGGCGAGTACGATCAGCGCGGGAAAGAGCGCAAAGATTGCCGAGTAGGCCGTCGCCTTGGCGGTGTTCAGGCAGTCGTGCTGAAAGGCATTCCAGTAGGCGAGCCGTACCTTGTCGGTAAAATGCAGGCTTTCCTGACCCAGCAGCTTTGCCCGGCGCGCGTGTGCCGCAAATCCGCCGCGTGTCAGCGGATGCGTACGCAGCCACTCGGCCTGGTCCGTGCGTTCGGTGGTGTTGTCACTTCCGTTCAAGGGCAGCCTGCCAACTGAGTGTACCGGTGTGCGGTTCTCTCATCGCAAGCTGCCCTTACGTCGACAAACGTGCTTACGCCTTCCACTTGTTGAGGAAGTCCGTCACGCTTGAGCCGTTCATGTTGCGCATGTTTTCGAATTCGCCGGTTGCCTGCGCGTAGACGACCTTGCCCTTTGCATCCAGCACCGCAAGCGCGGGTACGCCCTTCTTGATGTTGATGCCGTAGCCCGTCGGGATGTCGAGGTTCTTGTCGATGTGGCCGATGTAGATGTGCACCAGCACGAAGTTCTTTTCGAGCAGCTCCTGGTTCGGTGACTTGTGGAAGTAGATGTCGAGTACCTGGCAGTCACCGCACCAGTCGCCGCCAAAGTCCACGATCACACGCTTGTGCTCGCGCTGCGCCTGTTTCAGGCCGGCGGCAATCTGTGCGTGCGGGTCGGTTGTTTCGTCGTAGATGTGCGCCTTGACCAGCGGCGGAGCCATCTGTGCCGTGGCACGGGGTGTCGGCGCAACGGCAAGCAACGCTGCGGCGAGAGTGGTGAGCAGGACCTTAGCGGAAGCCTTCGCAATCTTCATAGAAATACAGATGCGTACCCGCGCGAAAAAGCTACGCCTCAAATTCGTCGAGCATGGCTGCGTTGCGCACTGCCACTTCGGACTCCCTGGTTACGTCCAACGGGCATGCGCCTTCGCTCCCTTTCCATCCTTGTCCTGATGGCCGCCTTCCCTGCTCTGCATGGACAGAGAAACACAACGCAGAGCGACGTGACTACGTTGAACGTGCAGGCGCGCCTCGTCGTGGTGCCGGTCACGGTGCGCGACAAGAAAGGCGCGCTTGTCCGCACGCTGGGCAAAGACGACTTCACGCTCACCGAGGACGGCACCGCGCAGACGATCCGCTATTTCGACCGGGAGAATGATGCGCCGCTGACGCTGGGCCTGCTTGTGGACGTGAGCGGCAGCCAGCGCTCGGTGCTGGATGAGGAGCGCACCGCGAGCTCCGCCTTTCTGGACGACCTGCTCAAGCCCGACCGCGACAAGGCCTTCGTCGTGCAGTTTGGCCATCAGGCCGACCTCTTGGCGGACGTGACAGGTGCGCTGCCGAAGCTGCAGGCCGGGCTCAAGAAGATTGACGCGGATACTGACCGGCCGCAGTTCAACAGCGGCGGCAGCGGTGGCAACAGTTCCGGTAGCTCTCAGGACGACTCGCAAACCGGAGCGCAGCCGGATGACTCGCAGAGTCGCGGCGGCTACGGCGGCGGTCGACGCCGTAGCGGAGGTGGCAATGGCGGGGGTGGCCGTGCCTTGGGTGGCGGCACCGTCATGTACGACGCAATCTTCCTCTCCTCAGATGAGGTCATCAGCAAGCAGAAGACGCGCAAGGCGTTGATCCTGCTGACCGATGGCGACGACCGCGGCTCCAAAGAATCGATCGGCAGCGCCATCGAGGCGGCGCAGCGTGCGGACGCTTCGGTCTATGCCATTTACTTCAAAGGCGAAGA
>CAXTJS010000066.1:0-13263 GCA_964244605.1 uncultured Terriglobus sp.
GCATGACACATTGCAGCAGATTCAGGGCTCCACCGCGTACTCGCTCGTGAACACCACAAACATAAACTTTGGCCGCCACACCATTCCTGCGGGCGGTGCGTCCCGGCGCGTGCAGCTGAACCTGCTCAGCACGCAGGAGACGCAGTATGCGGCTACAAGCACCGCCAACTTCTAGAACAACAGCTTCAGCGCCGCCACGTTTCTAGCGCGCACGCCCTTTGAAGACGCTCGCAAGACCGAGTTCGATCTCTTCATGCAGGACCAATACAAGCTCTCACGCACCGTGCTGCTGTCGCTCGGGCTGCGCTACGAAGCACTGGGTGCGTTTGGTGGTGTGAACGGGCACGCTCTGCCCTTCGATCCAATCCACTGCGCGGGCGGATATTGCCCGTCTGGCAGCATCTTCTACAACCCAAGCTACACCGACTTGCAGCCGCGCATCGCGGCAAGCTGGGCACCGACGGCATTTAGCAATGCGACTGTGTTTCGCGCCGGTTATGGCCTTTACACAGGCGAATCGCAGCTGGGCGACCTGATCGCGCCGCTCAGCAATCTTGGGCAGCGCCTGTCATTCACGGCAGCACAACTCGGCACGCCCAGCTACCCCGTTTCCGCGGTACTCACCTCCGCTGCGCTTGCGTCCAACGCGCCGCGCGGCCTGGATCGCAACCGCAAGAGCGAGCAGGTGCACCAGTGGTCGGCTTCGGTGGAACAAAAGCTCCCCTTCAGGTGCTGAGCAGCATCGGGTACATCGGCAGCCACGGTGCACACCTGCCCCTGCACTCCGTCGTGAACACGTTTAACCCCGTGACCCGGCCATCGTTGAGTTTTGGAAGCGTAACGGTGAGCGTTCGAGCGCTCGCAAGTTGGCGAGCAAGGAGCTGAAGGAGATTCGCCAGCAGCTCGCCAGCAAGCTTTCCGAGTACAAGCGGCTGCTCGCCCGTCCGGAACGCAACGGCGACTGGAGCGCGTTCCCGCGTGAGCATGGCATCTCCCGGGCAACCGCAGATCGCTACGTGAAGACGCATGAGCGCGACCAGCACCTTGCGGCAGAGGGATCGGAACGGGGAGAGGTGGAAGCTTCAGCGTCAGAAACGGCGAAAAAGCTTCTGCACAAGCTTCTTCCCGTACTGCGGCGCGAGCTCAGGACAGCTGAAGCTCGTGCTGTCTTCTTCGAGGAGCTCACTACAACTCTCGTGTAGGAAGAAGGACGGAGCTGTCTGACAGCTCCGCCCCTGTCTTCCCGAGTTCTTGACACTCGGCTCTAAATGCACAAACACCCGCTCGCCAGCCAGAGTCTGCCAAGAAGCGGCTCGGCTTCAATTCGAGGTTGAGTTAGGCCGCCGCGTAGCGACCTTCTTGCCTAGGTAGGCTCACCAGTGGAGGCGGGGACCGGAGCACGAGAGCTTCTATTGCTAATGCGGCCTGAGCCGGTGCTGCGAAGTTCGATCCACTCAGCGAGAAGAACCGGATCGAAGCGATAGCCGTTGCCGACGCGAACCGCCACAAAGCTGCCGGACTGGACCCACTCGCATACGGTGTTGCGCCGCAGTCCGAGCAGCTTCATGACCTCCGCCGTTGTGAGAAAGCTCTTCCTCTGCCTCAGTTCTTCTACCAAGCTCATCGAACACCCCTTGCTCCCCTGGTTGCGGAGTAGGGGTGAATACTGCGTAAAGCCGCTCCTGCTAGATTCCCTCCTCGCGAGGTGAGCGACGAACCAAGAGAGAACACCGCGGTCTCGGGATAAAGGCTTAATTGCTCCGATGGTGCATTACGGAGGTCGGCTGCGATCGACGCCTGCTTGCTGTCTTAATCGTGGGTAGACCCGAGAAGGACTCCCGTGACTCGCACCGTTTTGCACGACCTCGACGTGCGTCATCTGGAACCGCCAGTAAGACCTACGAAGCTCGCGTTTACCTGCTGGCGGGTCCGTTCAGAGCGAAGATCGGCGATGGCCAGGTATTGCAGAGTCGTTGCGAGATCGGAGTGCCCCAACCACCTCTGAATGGTGGGAGCCGACACACCCGCGTCGGAGTGCATCGTCGCGAAGGTCTTCCGGAACTTGTGAAGACCCCATTCTCGGCAGCATGCTGCCTTGCCACACTCCCTGCCCGAACGACTGACGCACTCTCCACAGTTCAGCCCTGCCCGATACGCCAGTCGCTGAAGCTCTCTCAGGAAGTGACCGTTCGGCTTCCCGTTCGGTCCCGGAAACAGGAGAGCTGAGGTGCTCGTGTGTTTCAACTTGGTCAAGCTGGTGATCAGGTCGTCCGGAACCGGCACAGACCTCTCCTCTTTGTCCTTGACACGAAATCCGTACTCGGGCTTGGACCGGACGCTAATCACGCAACCATTGAAGTCGACGCTTCCCCAGGTGCAGTGCACGACTTCCTGCTCGCGGAAGCCTGTTGCCAGAAAGAACGCAAAGAGCAGCTGTTGTGCTTCATCGGCGCCAGAGAAGAGGCTTGCAATCTCCTGCTTGTGATAAGCAGTTACCGCCTTCTCGTCGTACTTCGGCCAGTCCGAGGCACGGAGGAGGTTACCGGCACCGTTCGCCTTCAGCAGCGTGTTGATCCGGCTGATGTGGTTAAAAATCGTTCGATCACCTAACCGCTCCCGCTTGAGTGCAGCCATGTAGTCGAGGAGATCCGTCCGGGTGATCGCTTCTATTGTCTTGCCTGAGAAGTGCTCGCCGAAACGGCCGAGCATGTGCTCAAACGCGGCGATCGTCTTCGCGGAACGGAAGGCACGAACTTCATGGAGTATACGTCCGCCGCATCCTGCAGGCTTGTCGCTCTTGCCGTCTCCCGGGCAGCGGTCGGCTCTGTCGTAAGGGACTCGACCTTCCGGCCAAGTGACATTGCTTCCAAATCGTGGGTGGTGTTCCGGAGCGCCGCAATGGCGACATCCGCCTCCGTACCTACACTGAGCCACAGGCGAGGCTTGCCTCCACGCTGGAACCGCAGGTAGTAGACCCCTTCGGGGTGAAACTCGGCTTTGGCGTTGACGGTGGCATAGCCGCCGCGAAGCTGACGGTTTTTGGTCCAAACAGGCTCAGCATAGGTTGTAGATCAGTCTGAGCGGCGGATCCGGATATACAGGCGAAGTTTCGGCGTCTTCACTGTGAGCTCCTCCGAGGACCAAATACTCGGTGGAGCGAACCGCGCAGAATTCAGATCGGAATCTAAATGCCAAGGAATGTGTCACACGAAGTGTCACACTACAAAGCTGCTGCTGATTGTGAAGGAGTTAGGAAGAAGTGGCGGAGAGACAGGGATTCGAACCCTGGATACCTTGCGGTATACACGCTTTCCAAGCGTGCGCCTTCAGCCACTCGGCCATCTCTCCGCTGAGGCCTAGTTTACTACAGGCTTTTGCTCTTATCGGCTGAGTGGGCACGGGGTCGCAACAGCGGCTCATCTTGCGCTGCAGCATGCCACAGTGCGTGCAGTGCCGCCGTGGCGCTGGCCGCGTTCAGTTGGTCACCGGTCGCGGCGTAGGCGTCGGCGAGCACAGCGTAGGCTGCCGGATAGGTGATGAGGCCGGACAGGTAGGCGCTGCCACGGTGACCCAGCACGGCGCGCGCCTCGGAGATTGCCGCATCCCAGCGATGCGCGCGCAGGTTGGCACGGGCGCGCAGCAACGCCGTCAACTCGGGAAAGGCATCGGCGCTCCGTGCTTCGTCATCGGGGAAAGCCTCATCCGACCGGGCGGAGAATAGTTGCTCCGCGGCCACGCGCACAGGCGCAAGCATCCCGGCTGACGGAGACGCGATCTTCGCTGTCTGCCGGCCACAGAGCGCTTCACGGACGACGCGGAGGGTAGCAATGACCTCAGAGGGCGTAGAGACCTCCGGGGCTGACTTGTCGCAGTGCCCTGCCAAAGCCTCGTTCACGGCGATGGTTGCAGCCAGAGATACTTCTGCCGATGGCAACGGCATGCCAACACGCACTACCTTCGTCTGCCCTTCCGCAAGCGTCACGGCTTCCCTGAGTGCGCCGGTGTTCGACAGGTACGTGAGCTCTGCTTCCACGTCTTCAGGTTGAGTTCTTGCGCTCTGCAGGCTCTGCAGGGCGGATGCGACCCCGGTTTGATTGCCGCTGAGGAAGGCCGCGGCCAACGACAGGCCGGGCGAGCCGACACCCATCGCGAAGGCATGGGTCTGCACGTCATACGCGGCACCGGCATGGCCGCTCGCGATCTCAGCGCGCGTCAACAACTCCTGATTCGCGCGGTCATACGGGTTCAGGTCTGCCGCGGCGGCAGCTTCCACAAGCGCCGCGTCGTAGCGGTGGAGCCGCAACCGTTCGGCGGCATAAGCCCTGTGCGCGCTGGCATCGTGCGGTCGATCGTGTACCCATTGTTCGGCGATGGCCAGTGCGGCTTCCGGAGCATTGGCTGGCTGGCGCTTCGCGTAGTACAGCCTCTGCATCTGCTGCATGGGGCTGCCGGAGACGGGCTCAGCCGCAAGCACATCCATGTCGGCGCGAGCCTCAATGTCCGCGTGCAGAGCGCTGGCGATGTCGATGCGCCGAACGCGCGCCACCTGCAGGTGCGCATCGAGGGTCAGCGCATGCGTGTATGCGTCCAACGCCGCAAGTGTGTCGCCGGCCTGCAGCCGCGCTTCACCTTCCCCAAACAATGCGAGCGCTGTGAAGGAGAGCGATCCATCCTGCGCGAGCTCAGCGCCGTTGGCTTGGAGGCTGGGTGCGCCTTCGCCCAGATCGTGCCGCAGGTGGCCGGAGATGCGCGACAACGCAGCCGGCACTTCCTGCAGGTTTGCAGCGGTCTCATCTTCCGCAGCCAATTGCCCGCCCGATGAAGCGTCGACGACTTCGACGTGGATGCCATAACCATCTGCATGACGCGAAAGCACACCGGACAAGACACAGAGCTGCTCACCGTGCGGAGCGCCGGCACGCAGTTGTGCCAAGGTCGCGTCGGTGCCGCCGTCGAGGTAGTCCGCCGGCGCGATGCCTCGCACAGCGAACGCAGGCGATTGCTGCAGGAGCAACTGCAACGCCATGCCCGGCCCGCGTTCCAGGGCAGGCTCACCGGTCTGGTTGCGCAGAGGCATCATCTGCAGGGCTCCGGTGAAGACACGTCCTACCGTGCGATGGCGCAGAGCAAAGAACAGAGCCGCCGCCAACACTGCTATCGCGATCAGCGCAAGTGCGACCCAAAACCATCGTCGTCCGGGGCTCGCTTCAGCAGCGGGCTCTTGCTTTGCCGGAGCGTCTTCTTCGTCTTCAACGACCATGAAGCGCGAAGACTGCCTCCGTGGCAGCGCCGTGTTTGCATCGGAGCCGCGGCGGATGCGCGACCCAAACGCGGGCAGCGGGTCCGCTGCTTCGTCCTCTTCCTCTGCGCTCCGCACGGCTGCGGCTTCTTCGGAGGAGGATGTCGCCGTGACCAGCACGCCGCGCGTCGGCGAAGATGCACCCTGGGCGGCGCTGCCAACGATCGGCCTAGGCTTTACGTGCACGGCAGGCGCGGGTGCAGCTTTGATCTCGAACGACTGCTCCGCCGTGGACGAGCCGCCTCCAGCAGGCTCGGCAGACTTCACCGCCAGACTCGGCAGTGACGGTGTCGAAGCGCGTACCGGGTCTGCCGTCAGTTGCTGCAGCAGGGCCGCGGCACTCTGTGTGCGTTTGGCGCGATCCTTCACCAGCAGGCCACGGATGATGCTGTCCAGGTCCGCGGGCAGGTTCAGGTTCTTTTCACGCGGAGGCACCGGCTCGCGGTTCAGCAGCTCTGAAAAGATGATGGCGCTAGTGGCGCCGCGAAAGGGCGTAACGCCAGTTGCCATCTCGTAAAGCACCGCACCGAGCGAAAAGAGGTCAGAACGCGCGTCCAGCACCTCACCGCAGGCCTGCTCCGGCGACATGTACTCCACGGTGCCTACCGTTGCACCGTGCCGCGTGATGCCGGTGCTGTCGCTTATGCGATGGGTATCGGTTTGTATCTTGGCGAGGCCGAAGTCAAGCACCTTGATGTCGGCTGTTCCCTGCCCGTCGTTGACCAGGAAGAGGTTCGCCGGCTTGATGTCGCGATGGATGATGCCTCGCCCGTGCGCCACCTGCAGGGCCAGCGCCGTCCGAAACGCGACCTCACGCAGGTCGTCCGCCGGAATGCGTCCGCGCGCGATGCGCTCCTTCAACGACTCGCCGTGCAGCAGCTCCATGACGAGGTATGGATCGCCGTCCTGCTCGCCGATGTCGAATACCGTGCAGATGTTGGGATGGTTCAGCGACGAGACGGTGCGGGCCTCGCGAAAAAAACGCTCACGCGCGCCGGAGATCTCAAGGTTGCGATGCAGCACCTTGATGGCGACCTCACGCTGCAGCCGCGTATCAAGCGCACGGTAAACCGCACCCATGCCGCCAAGACCAAGCTGGTCGAGCACAACATAGGGCCCCAGCCTCTCTGGACGATGTTGCTGCAACGTTTTGACAACCTCCGCATGCCTCACCGCACATGCCCAGGGCGAGTGCAGCCATCATAGTTGTTTATCGGCAGCGTTCTGAGCGATCTCAGCAAGAGGTTGGTCCCTGTTCGCACGACGCAAAGGCTGGCCGTAGCATGCGACCGCACTGCTTACAGACGCGTGCTTCTCGCGCGATAGCATCAGGCATGCCCCTCGCGCCGAATGCGACCGTCCTCACGCCGCCGCTATCCAAGGTGCACGGCCGGCAAACGCTGCTCTTCGATGCCGATGACACTCTTTGGGAGAACAACATCTACTTCGAGCGGGCCATTCTGGGCTTTCTCGATCTGGTCGACCATCCGACGTTGTCGCATGCAGAGGTTCGCGAAGCCTTCAACCTCCTGGAGCACGAGCGCGTAAAGCAGCACGGGTATGGCAGCAGCAGCTTTCGCGAATCCATGCTCACTTCGCTGCAGAGCTTTCGGGGACGCGAGTGCTCAGTCGCAGAGCAGGATCATGTGCACGGGCTTGCCGGAGCAATTGTCATCGCTGAGATCGAGCTGCTGCCCGGCGTTGCGGAGACCCTGCTGACTCTCAGCCAGCGTCACACGCTGGTGCTGATGACGAAGGGAAACACGGCGGAGCAAACGGACAAGCTGCGCCGTTCCGGTCTGGAAGACCTGTTCACGGAGGTCGAGGTCGTCCGCGAAAAGCATCGCGAGGCCTACGTCGATCTTTGCGCGAAGCACGGCTGCGCTGCCGGTGCGACCTGGATGATCGGCAACAGCCCAAAGAGCGACATCAACCCTGCGCTTGCCGCCGGCCTGCACGCCGTCTACGTGCCGCATGCCAACACATGGGTGCTTGAGCATGAGGCGGTGTCTGCCGCGCCGACAGGTCAACATCTGCTTGTACTTGAGCGCTTTGAGCAGCTACTGCAGGTCTTCTGAACAGCGCCACTGCACCGCTTCTGCGACAGCCACGCGATGGTATACTCGTCGCTGGATGGCTGATCCGCTCGCGTGCGCTTCTGTGCCGCGCGACCCAAGCGGAGGTGGCGAAATTGGCAGACGCACTAGCTTGAGGTGCTAGCGCCGCAAGGCATAGGGGTTCAAGTCCCCTCCTCCGCACCATTCCAACACTTTCGGGCCACGGCCCTCTCGCACCGCGATGTTCACTGCGCGTGCTCAAAGGATTAACGTATGACCGCCCTGCTGGTTCTCGTTGTCATTCTCCATGTCATCATCTGCCTTTTTCTGATCGGCGTGGTGTTGCTGCAACAGGGTAAGAGTGCCGACCTGGCCAGCGCATTCGGCGGGCAGGGTACGCAGACCGCCTTTGGCCCGCGCGGCACAGCCAACCTCTTTACGAGGCTAACCACGTGGTCGGCGATCTTGTTCATGGTCACGTCGATCAGCCTGACAGTGCTCCTCGCACGCACGGGCGACCGCTCGGTGCTGTCTGGCGAGAAGACGACACAAACCGCACCGGCAAAGAAGTAGAACAAACGCATTCTCATAAGGACGCGCAGGCAAACCGCCTGCGCGTTTCGCTTTCCAGAGGTGCCCTCGATGATCCGTGAGACCTTTCCCGTCGGCCCGCTGCGTTGCAACTGCACTGTGCTTGGAGATCCTGCAAGCCGGGAAGCGATCGTCGTCGACCCGGGCGGCAATCTCGCGGAGATCGAAGGCGTGTTGCTGCGCAATGGGCTCCGCCTCAAGCAGATCGTGGTGACGCACGCGCACCTGGACCACATCGCCGGCGCGAAGCTGCTCAGTGAGCGCACGGGTGCTCCCGTCCTCTACAACCAGAACGACCTGCCGCTCGTCGCCCTGATGGCGGAGCAGGCCGCGTGGATGGGCGTGGATACACCCGAGGTAAGCGCGCCGGATGCGAGCGCTGAGGATGGGCTGCTGCTAACGGTCGGCGCTGAGACCGTCGAAGTGCTGCATACGCCGGGGCATACCGAGGGCAGCGTGTCGCTTTACCTGCCGTCGCAGGCGCTTCTGCTCGCGGGAGACACGCTCTTCCGCGGCGGCATCGGCAGAACCGATCTGCCGGGCGGCAACACTGCCAGGATCCTCCGTTCCATCGCGGACAAGCTACTGCCGCTGCCCGAAGCAACAGTCGTCGTTCCCGGTCATGGTGCCGAGACGACGATCGGCGCCGAGGCTGAGAGCAATCCGTTTTTGCAAAAGCTATAACTCGTCAACGTCTCGCTTTACGGCAAGAGCTGAAGGCCAGTTCATGTCGTAACGGCTTCAGCCGCCGAGATAGAAGAGCCGATCCGGTCAGAAGGTGGCTTTAGCCGCCGGGATGATCATCCCAGCGGCTAAAGCCGCATCTTTAACATCCTTACAAGACTTGCTATCCCAGCGGCTGAAGCCGCAAACCTCTGACCGAAAAACGTGGGATTCGGGTACGACCCTTGGCTGACCTGAATGCACTAAAAGTCTCAGGCCTCGCTTCCCGCCTTTGGCAGCCAAGCCAGGGTGCTGAGCCTCTCGCCATCGTGGAGTGCCGGCATGTTTGTCTCGTCCGAAACGTAGGCCGTCAGCTTTTTCACCTTGCCATCCGGCACGGTCCATCCTGTCTTCAGCAGGCCTGGCCCGCTTACCTGCCCGATCTGCGTCCAATCGGAGGTCTCGTAGGCAAGTTTTGGGATCTTGCGCGCGTCCACATCCGTGACCACGATCGACCCGATGCGCGCCTTCTTGCCGACGGCGACCAAGCACTCAAGGCTCTTCGACGTTCCCGGTGCGTCGGCGCAAACGATGCCATCCACCGTGAACACTTCGACGACCGACGCGAAATCGCCATTGTCGCGCAAGTCCAACAGGGCGAAAGCCTGGTTGTGATCGGGTGTCTGCATCACGGTGCAGGTGTTCATCGCAAGTGTGCGCACCGTGATCGAGTGGTCGATAGATGCAACCATGGCGGAGGGAAAGTCGTTGCCCGTCCAGATCACGCCGCGAAGACTCAGATCCACCACGTTCTCTGACAAGACGACGGCAAAATCGCTGCGTATCTGGCAGTTCTGGATCAGGATGTTTCGAAGGCTGTCTTTGACCGGAACGGGTGCGCCTCTCCCGAAATTGCCGAGCAGGATGCCCAGCGAAGTTGCCGTGCCAGTGAAGCCGCTCGCCGTCACGTCACTCACGACGAGGTTGTTGCCGGCCCCAGCCTGCGTATAAATACGCATCATCGTGATGCAGCCATCAAACATGCAGTTTGTGGCGGTGACACGCTGAATGTTGCCAGTGTGGCCCTCCGGTGCGTTCAGCGCGATGCCGTCGTCGCCCGTGCGGAAGTAGCAGCCGCTGATCTCGATGTCGTTGGCCGGGCCGTTCACGTGTACGCCGTCGGTGTTGGTACCGAGCGTGACTGGTTCCACAGGGTTGAATGGCATGATGCGGCAGTTGGTCACCTTGGCATGCCCAACGTTGCTCAGGCGGATGCTGTACACCGAGGCGTGCAGCACCGTGACCTGGTCGATGACGACCTGCTCCATGTCCATCAGGTTGATCCCAAACAGCCACTGGGAGCCGCCGTGCGGATCGCCACTCACCGAGTTACCGGTATGCCCATCGCCGCGATTGCCGTTCAGCCGAAAGGCCTTTAGCGTTACCTGTTGCGCGATGCGCGCCGGTGCCGGTGGGCCGGGGTCGTTCACGTAGCCTGCCGGGCGGTTGTGGATGCCATCGTTGTTCGAGCCGGTCTTCACGTAGAAGCCGGTGGTGTCTCCGTCTCCCACGATGGTGGTGTAACCAGCTGCGGATAGCTGCAGGCCGGTGATCAGCGCGGCACCGTCCATGACCAGCGTGATGGGATTCGTTGCGGTAGCTGTGGAGAGATAGGCCTGCAGCTTCGCCGTGTCATCGGTCGGGTCGCCGGCGTGGATGCCGCGGCCGGTGTCGAGGTCAACGTCAAGCGCGCAACCGAGTTCAGACGCCTTCTTCGAGTTTGCCGCGACGGTCGTGGTGGTCTGCATGGCTGTTGCCCTCGGCTACTGCCCGGCGTAGAGCTGCCGGTACATCTCGCGGTTGCGCAAAATGGATTGCACGTAGTCCCGCGTCTCAGAATACGGAATCGACTCCACAAACTCGGGGATGTCTTTGTAGTTATTCTCCGCCATCCAGCGGCGCACCGGTGTGTCGCCCGCGTTGTAAGCGGCGAGCGCGTACTCCGGCTGGCCGTTAAAGCGGTCGAGCACCTGCTTCAGGTTCGCCGTTCCCAGCAGCAAATTGGTCGACGGATTGAGCAGCATGCCCGTCTGAAAACCTTTGAGACCCTCACGCTTTGCCTGGGCCTTGCCGACCGCCGGAATCATCTGCATCAGGCCGTAAGCGTTTGCCTTTGAGACCGCGGCCGGGTTGAACTCGCTCTCCTGCCGGATGAGCGATGCGACCAGGTACGGATCAAGCCCGTTGCGCTCCGAGTCTGCCGTGAGATCGCCCCAGAACGGCTTGGGAAAGAGCAGCTGCCAGTAGACCGCCGGTACCTCTTTAATGGGCAGCGCGAAGAAGGAGGCGCCGCTGCGCTTCACCGCCTGCAGCGAACGCACATTTTCGCCATAGCTGCGGTAGATCTCCGCCTGGGCCAGCGCACCCCACTGTGCGCTGCTGCCGCTGGCCTGTATCTCAGGGCCGATGTACTCGTTGAGTGCGGCGTTCGCCAGCAATCGCGCCTTGATCAGGTGCGGGTCGTTCTCCGGCAGCTCTTGCACGAGCGTGGGCGCGGGTGGCGTCCGCACAGCGCTCAGCGGGAAGGCCGGTGCAACGGCGGTCTGCGGTCCCATCGTGCGCAGCCGCTCGCGCGCGAGGATCGCATAGTAGTAGTTGCGGTAGCTGGTCGAAAGCGCGTTGTAGAAGTTGGCTGCCTGCGCGTAGTTATGCTCCGGGTCCTCGTAGAGCCGGCCACGCCAGTAGATGGCGCTGGGAGCTTCGGCGCTCGCCGGGTACTTGGCGATCTGCTCTTCCATCAGCCGCGCCGCTTCCGGGTAGTTGCGCGTGCGATAGCTCAGCCAGGCCGCGCGCCAGTGCGACGACGGCGCATACGTACTGTTCGGGAAGCGCCGGAACAGCTCCTCGTAGTTCTCAATCGCCTGCGGCGTGGCGCGCTTGATCAGGTACATGTTGCCGCTGGAGTAGAGCGCCTCCTCAAGCCATCGGCTCTGCGGGTACTTCTGCTCCATCTGCTGCAGCAGGGATCGGTTCTCTGCTTCGGAACCCTCGTTGCGCGCGATCTCGGCGAGGATGTACAGCCGTAGCGCGGCGCTGTCATCACCGGTCTGCGGCAGTTTCTCTGCTTCGTGCCGTGAGAGGTGCTTTAGCCGCAGGTCGCACACGGCTGCGTAGATCTCGAGCGCATCCTTGTCGGCCTGCGAGAGCGAGTTGTCGTTCTGCTCGATGGAGTGGTACTCGATGCCGGCTTCGTTGTAGCGCTTCGCGTTGAACAGCGCGTCCGCATGCAGCTTGCGCTCCCCCGCACTGGGGCCGGCCTGCATGTTCTGCAGCTCGACTTTGGCCTGCGCCGACTCCGGCGAGAACGGCAGCCGCACGTATATCTGCCGGAAGATGGAGGCTGCACCGCTCTTGTCCCCCGTCAACTCGCGCGCCTTGCCCTCGACCAGCAGGTAATCCGCCTTCTGCGATGCGGGCTGACCCATCGTGGGGCTCAACGCACGTAGGGCTCCGGCTCCATCGTTCTGGGCCAGGTAGGCCTGCGCCTGTGTCACCGGAGCGTTCACGACAAAGATGCTCGAAGGAAACTTCTGCCCGAAGCCGTCCAGCAGCTGGATGGCGGCTGCATTGTCGTGGTTTTGCAGCGCTGCCTGCGCGCCCAGGTACTGCGCGTAGTCGCGGAGAGCTTCACCCGCGCCGGCAGCCTGCCGGTAGGCGGCACCCGCATCGCCGTAGCGGCGGTCCAGCGAGTAGGCATGCCCGACAGCCAGGTAAGCCGCAGCCGCGCCCTCCCCCGGGTGCTGCTGCGCGTACTGCTGGACACCGCTGTAGGCAGCGGCAGACCTTGACTGCGCAAGCTGCTGCGCCATGGGCCGCAACTGCTCCGACTGCACAAACGCGCTGGAGAGCTTGCGGCTGACCGGCGTCGGCTCAGACTGCAGGGTCTCGACGCGCGGGTGCACCGCACCTGTGCGGCTGGAGGCGGCAAGCGCCTTGCCTGCACGAGACGAACCGGCTCTGCCCGCACCCGGCTTGCCCTTGGCCACTCGACCGATCGCAGCGCGTGCATGCGCGGCGATGGCGGATGATCGTTTCGCAGGCTTCTTCGCTGCGGCCGCGACCGCTCCTGGCCAAAGGCTCAGCAGGATCAGCGGTGCTGCCGAAACGGCGATCCTCGTCAGTGTCTTGGAAAGCTTCACGTCTTCACTCTAAGGTGCAATCGGCCGCGAAGCACCTCTGCTGGCCGTCTTGCTCGAACCTGTTTTGGTTACGCGAAGCACGTTGACATGGCCGCTGCAGGTAGGCGACCGCCGTCGTGTATTGCCCCGCCCACGGGTGCAACGTACACTCAGTCTTAGCGAATGCCCGTACTGGAACAAACCGGAACCGAAGAGATACACCCGGACGTAGCCCTCGTCGAACGTGCCCGCGCCGGTGATGCCGCGGCCTTTGAAAAGCTGGTCCGCCAATACGACCGGCCCATCTTCCGCGTTGCGAACCATATCACGCAAAACCGCGAAGACGCCGAAGACATCGTGCAGGACGTCTTCCTCAAGGCCTACAACAAGCTTGAGCAGTTTCAGGGCAACAGCAAGTTCTCCACCTGGCTCACGCGCATCGCGGTGAATGAGAGCCTCATGCGGCTGCGCAAGC
>CAXTJS010000067.1:0-13249 GCA_964244605.1 uncultured Terriglobus sp.
GGCAGCATGGCGAACAGGTCGCGGATGGCAGTAAACACGCCGGTGTAGGTGGCAGGGTTCGAGCGAGGTGTGCGGCCGATGGGCGACTGGTCGATCTGAATGACCTTGTCGAGCTGCTCGATGCCGCGGATCGCGCCGTGTGCGCCGGGCTCTTCACGCGAGCGGTAGAGCTGCTTCGCGAGCGCGCGATAGAGGATGTCGTTCACCAGCGTTGATTTGCCCGACCCGCTGACGCCGGTCACCACGGTCAGCATGCCGAGCGGAAAATGCCCGGTCACGTCCTGCAGGTTGTGGCTCTTCGCGTGTTCGACGACGATCTCACGGCCTGAGCGCGCGCGGGGCGCATCGTTCGACTTGATGTCGAGCGCGCCGGACATGTACTGGCCCGTAAGCGAGGCGGGATTTGCCGCGACCTCGTCCGGTGTGCCGGCCGCGATGAGCGCGCCGCCGTTCTTACCCGCGCCCGGGCCGAGGTCGAGCACGTAGTCGGCCTTGCGAATGGTGTCTTCGTCATGCTCGACGACAAGAACGGTGTTGCCGAGGTCGCGCAGGTTTTCCATTGCCGCGATGAGCTTTTGGTTGTCGCGCTGGTGCAGGCCGATCGACGGCTCATCGAGTACGTAGAGCACGCCACGCAGACGCGAGCCGATCTGCGTCGCAAGCCGGATGCGCTGGCCCTCGCCGCCGGAGATTGTCGCGGCGCTGCGGTTCAGCGAGAGATAGCTGAGGCCGACCGCGTTCAAGAACTCAAGCCGCTCAATGACCTCGCGCTGCAAGCGGTCGGCGATGAGCTTTTCGCGTCCGACGAACTGGAAGTTCTGCGCCGTTGCAAGCGCGCGCTGGAGCGAGAGGGAAGTGAAATCCGAGATCGATTGCGAGGCGACCTTCACGGCGAGCGACTCGGGCCGCAGGCGCTTGCCGCCGCATGCCGGGCATTCCGTGGCGGACATGTATTGCATGTAGTACTCGCGGAAGGAATCGGACTTGGACTCTTCCATGGTGTCGCGCAGGTAGCCGAAGATGCCGTGAAAGCCGGTTCTGCCGGCTTCGCTGCGTGGCGGGCCATGCAGCAGGAGCTTCTGGTGCGCTTCGGTTAGGTCTTCAAACGGGCGCTTGATGTCGATCTTGTACTTGTCCGCGAAGAGCTTGATGAGGCGTAAGAGGTACGCCGAGCCTGAGCCGGGGCCCATGGCGCCGTCGAGCAGCGGCTTCGACCAGTCCGTGATGGTCTTGCCGGGGTCGAAGTCGTAGATGCTGCCCAGGCCATTGCACTCCGTGCAGGCACCGTATGTTGAGTTGAACGAGAACGAGCGCGGCTCCAGCTTGGGCACGTTGATGCCGCAATCCGGGCACGCCATGCTGGAGCTGTAAAGCGTCTCGTCCATACCGTGAATGGCGATGATGACGAGCCCCTTCGCCATCTGAAGCGCCTTTTGCACGCTGGCTTCAAGACGGCGCGTGTCCGGCTTGCCGTCCGCATCGAGCTTGAGCAGGATGCGGTCGACCACAGCCTCTACCGTGTGATTCTTGCGCTTTTCCAGCCGCATGCCCTCGGTGATCTCAATCATCTCGCCGTCGACACGGGCGCGAAAACCCTGCTGGTCGAGCGCTTCCAGCTCTTCGCGGAACTCGCCCTTGCGGCCACGCACCAGCGGCGCGAGCACCGTGATGCGCTCACCGGGCGAGAGCGCGACGACGCGTTCCACAATCTGGTCGGCGGATTGCAGCGAGATCTCATGCCCGCACTTGGGGCAGTGCGGCTTGCCTACGGACGCCCAGAGCAGGCGCAGGTAGTCGTAGATTTCCGTGATGGTGCCGACGGTGGAGCGCGGCGAGCGCGAAGTGGTCTTCTGCTCGATGGAGATGGCGGGCGAGAGACCGTCGATGGCGTCCACATCGGGCCGCTCCATCTGGTCGAGGAACTGCCGCGCGTAGGCCGACAGCGTCTCCACGTAGCGGCGCTGGCCTTCCGCGTAGATGGTGTCAAACGCGAGCGAACTCTTGCCGGAGCCGGAAAGCCCGGTGACCACGGTCAGTGAGTTGCGCGGAATGCTTACGTCAATGTTCTTCAGGTTGTGGTGGCGGGCGCCACGCACGGTGATGTGAGACACGCTCATGAGGTCAGTCGGCGGCCCCAAACCGCACTCCTAAGAATACGGCATGAGCTCTCGGGGCTCGTGCGCTCCTGCGGAGCGTGCTTCGCTGCACGATGTACCCGCCTGATTACTTTGCGTGAGGCGCGGCTTTGGGCAGACTTATGGAAGCTTTCGGCAGACGTACGACCGGTAGCAATCGACAGCAGGTACCCTGCCTGCTTCGCTCAAAGGACAGGAGCAGCCCCCGTGACCACCGTTGTACTCATCTCTGCCGTATTCGCCGCGCTCGCCGGCGGTGTCTTGCTGGCGTACGCGCTTTGCATGGCCATGTTTCAGGTATTCCGCATGCACAGCTTGCAGGTAGCGCAGCAGCGGGCGGAACGCCGGGCGGCAAGCGCACTTGCCGGTGCCACCCTCATCGCAAATTAGTTCGCTACTGCCGGCCTGACTGCGACCGCAGTCGCTGCAACTGCTCGAAGATCTGCTGTGGCGTCTTCGGGCCGCCCTGTGCATCGGGCGCGGCGTCAGCCCGGGCAGGTGCAGTCTGCGGGCCTGCCTGCTGTTGCGGAGGCGGGGAGTCTCCTCTGCGCAGCGTTGAAGGCGGCTCTTCCGAGTTGCGTGCGGAGTCTGCCGACTCGTCCTGCGCAATGACACTCGCAGGGGTGGGGCCACCCTGGCGCGCCGTTAGCACCAGTTCTTTGCGCGCACCTGCCGAGCTGTCCACGAACAATACGTTTACCGGGACGCCATCGAGCAGTTCCGATAAGACATCATCGAGCTTGCCCGGACCGTAGGTGCCGAAAATGCGCTCGTCCGGCGCGCTGCCGGTGATCTTCACGCCCGTCTTGCCGGCGATCTCACGCAAGAGGCTGTTCAGGCCGACGTTAGCGGCGCTGATCTGGATCTGTGCGCCATCCCAGGTCACACTCGTCTTGCCGGCAAGGCGCGACGGCACAGGCGGGTTGGCCGAAGGCAGTTGCGATGGCGAGACGGTGGGTGCTGTCGCAGGAAGGCTGCTGCCACTGGCGGAGCTTTGCGCCGCGCTCAGCCCATTGTGGGCGAGCAACAAAGCGGCTGCGGTTGCTTGCACCAGGGCAAAGTGCCGCAAGGTATCTGCTGTACGAGCCACGCTGCGCCTCCTTGATTGCGTCTGTAGTGTAGACGCGCAGTGCGGGCCGGCAGTACACAACGGTTGGGGCAGCATCTACACTGGCCTTCACGTCGGCTTAGCGATTGCGGACCTCGGCAAGCGGCAGGAGTTCAGGATGAAGCAAAATCTTTACTGGAGCAGACTTCTCTGTGCGGCCATCGTAGGTGTGGGTCTCGGCTCAACCGCGGCGGCGCAGCACTGCGTGACGCAGTCGCAGATGCAGGCTTTAGACCGTGATGCTTTAGTGAAACAAGCGCAGACGTTGGCCACGTTGACGCAGGCCAATGATGCCAATGCGATCAAGGCGCAAACCGTGGCGCAGTACGCGCAGGACTTCAGCGGCATCGCCAGCACAGTCGCCACAGCAGCGCCGCATCTGCAGGGTGCCACGTTTCAGCCGAGTACGCTGTGGATCCTGGACGCACGCGACAACAAGACCGGGCCGGATGGCACACCGGCTGATGTCCAGTTCTTCTGCAATCGGAACAAGACCGCAGCCGCAACGACCTTCGGCCTGCCGGCTTTGCCCGCGGGCCGGTATGCCTTGGCCATCCTGGATACGGTGCATGCGCCGGTGCCGTGGCAACTCGCTCTTCTGATGAAAGAGAGCACCACCGGCACATGGCAGCTGGCCGGTATCTTTCCGCGCGCCACTACGGCGGCCGGGCATGATGGCGTTTGGTACTGGACTGCCGCTCGCACCTCTGCGACGACGAAGCACAACTGGAACGCCTGGCTGGAATACAGCGAGGCGGAACAGCTGCTAAAGCCGGTGGAATTCGTTACCAGCACGCACCTCGATCAGCTGCATGAGGAGCAGACCAAGGCAGCCCCGGCGGCGCTTTCAGCGGGTATCAGCAGCACGACGCCCCTGGTTATCAAGGCGAGAGACGGCAAGGAATACCAGCTGACAGCGCTTGCGCCTGACGACTCACTGGGTGCAGACCGCATCGACGTTGCAATGCACTATAAGGCTGATGCCATTGCCGACCCGGTCGCGGCACGCGCGCGCAACCAGCAGGCGGCAAGTGCGTTGCTGGCCGCCTACCCTGAGATGCGCACGGTCTTTCACGGTGTGTGGGTCTATGCGGATTCGGCAAGCGGCTCCCCCTTTGCCAGTGAGGAGCCGGTAACTCGTCTGCCATAACGCTAGGAGAGCAGACGCGGCTTCGTTAAGATGATGAGCGGAATGGACAGAACACCAAGGTCACTGGACCAGGTCATTCGCGAGCGCCGGTCAACCCCGTCGTTTGACGGCGTGCCGGTTCCGCCTGAAGACATCCTCAGCATCCTGCAGGCCGGTCTTGCCGCGCCCTCCGGCTACAACGTGCAGCCGTGGCGCTTTGTCGTGGTGCAATCCGCGGAGCAGAAGCGCAAGCTGCGTGGTGCCTGCTTCAACCAGGCGAAGGCTGAAGAAGCATCCGTCGTCATTGCCTGCTGCGGCGACGCTGATGGCTGGCGTCGCGACGCCGACGAGATCATTCGCATGGGTCTAAGTGGCGGCATGCCCGCAAGTTACGCGGCACAGCTGAAGAGCTACGTGGAAAGTTATCTTTCGTCATTGAACCGGGATCAGATGCACGGCTGGCTCAACAAGCAGGTGTCGCTCGCCTCGGCGTTCATGATGCTTACGGCTGAGAGCCTGGGTTATGACACAGCCGTGATGGAGGGCTTTGAGCAGCAGCGCGTGCACGATGTGCTGCGCCTGCCGCTCAGCTACTGGGTGGTATCGCTGCTTGCTGTCGGCCATCTTAACGGCGCGGATAAGTACGACGGCGGCCGCTTCGGCATTGCACACACGGTCTTCTCGGAAGAGTTCGGAAAGCCGCTGCGGTGAACCGGAGCCGCCGACGAAAGCTCCTGCTAACAGGGCTGATCACTTGCTTCGTTCTTGGGCTTGCGGCCTTTCTGTTCGTCTATGAGGACCCGTTCTGGCTGGTAGAGCGCGGCACGGACGTATATCTGTGGAAGCACGGTGTGCACCACCGCGAGGTGGTCGTCGACAACCATCGCATCCACTACCTGGAAGCGGCACCGTCGCATCCGGGGCCTGAGAAGCCCATCCTGCTCATCCATGGACTCGGTGCGCGCGCCAGCGATTGGGCTGCGCTTACGCCTTCGCTCGCGAATCATGGCTATCACGTCTACGCACTGGACCTGCTTGGCTATGGCGACTCAGACAAGCCGGCGGATGGCGATTTCTCCCTGGAAGGTGAAGAGCGCATTGTGGAGCACTTTGCGGATGCGCTGCACCTGCAGAAGCCGGATGTGGCGGGCTGGTCGATGGGTGGTTGGATCGCAGCCAAGTACGCGCTCGATCATCCCACAAAGCTGCGTCGCCTCTTGCTCTACGACAGTGCCGGCTTGTATATGCCGCTGGACTTTCCGGTGTCACTCTTTACGCCAACCAGTGAGGCGGCGCTGAACCAGTTGCTCTACCACATTGAGCCGGACAAGCCGCACATCCGCCTGCCCTCGTTTGCGGTGCCTGGTCTGTTGCGCCGCTTTCAGCGGAACGCGCGCATGGTCAACGGCTCCCTCAGCAGCATGCTCGACGGCCGGGAGATCCTCGACTTTCGTCTGCAAAAGCTGAAGATGCCTGTGCTGATCGTGTGGGGCAGCGAGGACAAGCTGACGCCGGTCTCGTCGGCGGAGCGGATGCACGAGCTTTTGCCACAGTCTGTGCTGGTCAAGATTGACGGCTGCGGGCACCTGGCCATTGCGGAGTGCGCGCCGCAAGCGGTGCCCGTAACGGTGCGCTTTCTCGATGCGGACCCGCCAATGCAGGCCATTGATCGCACGCTGCCGTCACGCAACCGCTGAGAAGTTGTTTGAATGTCGTGTGCCCCATGTCCCGCACCTGGGACATGGGTTATAGCCGTTATCCCATGTCCGAAAATCCGGACATGAGGCACGCCGCTTGGTGGAGTCGTACCCGCCGGGAAGGTTTACCCTTTGTCCTTCCAGCGGTAGGCGGCTTGCTGTGTGAGACCGAGGTGTGCCAGCACGCGGCAGCTAAACTGCAGCGCCATCTCCTGCAACGAATCAGGGCGGTTGTAGAACGCAGGAATGACCGGGAAGATCGTCGCTCCCGCCTCGGTCGCTGATGCCATGTTGCGCAGATGGATGAGATGGAAGGGCGTCTCGCGCACGCACAGGATCAGCGGACGCCGTTCTTTGAGGCAAACATCCGCGGCACGCTCGACGAGCCTGTTCGCCATTCCGTGACTGATGGAGGCGAGTGTTCCCATGGAACAGGGCAGTACGATCATGCCGTCGCTTGGGTAACTGCCGCTTGCGATTCCCGCACCGATGTCTGAGTTTTCGTGCAGGTGGAACTTGTCCATGGCAGGGAACTGGCTGTCGTCGGAATGCGCGGTTTGCAGCAGAACCTGCAGGACATTTGCGCGGCCACCGGGCAGCCCCGTTTCCTCAGCCAGCACGCGCAAGGCGTGGTCGGAAATGATGAGGTCGACATGCCGCACACGCTCGTCACCGGCCAGCAGGTGGAGCATCGCACCGGCAAACACGGAGCCGCTTGCACCCGTAATGGCGAGCGTTAGTCGTCCGTACCGGTCTATGCCTGCTGCCTCGCGCATGCTTTGTTGATTATCACGCACAGAGAACGACCCGCCGGCTAGAGCGACCTATTGCGTGCGATCTCCGGCGTGAAGGCGAACGCAACAATCGTGGTCCAGTCGCCAAGTGGCTTCGTCAACTCCGCTTCCAGCGTCGGATCGGGCAGGTGCATCTCCGCCGCGGTAATCTCGTCGACGGTCGCACCCTGAAAGCAAAGCTCACAAGTGCCCAGGCCGTCAGCGCTGCGCACAGGTGGACCGAAGATGCGGCACGTCATCGGGCGAGCGGTATACAGGTCGCACGTGCCGGTTGCAGGGTCCAGGACGGGGCAGGGCTCGTCATTCGCGAAGTCTTCGAAGCGGGCCTGCGAGTCTTCGTCGGTCGCGAGCACCCCGGTGGTGATGTCTCCGGGGAAGCCTGCGGCAAGCCGAGCCTGGGTGACTGCGAGCCTCGTTGCCAATGCCGAGGTGCGCACCGGGTCGGAGAGGCGAAGCTGACGGACGCCCTCGTTTAACCTTGCGGCGTCCAGGCTTGAGATGGCGAACACGCCGTGGCAGCAGCTGTTGCAACCTGGACGGCATGCGAGCCAGGCGCCGCTACGACGGGTGGCGTCGAGCAGGGTGGCGTCGGTGATCTGAATCAGCTGTGTATTGCCGGCAGGCAGCATGGCAGTGGCTAGGCGGGCAGCGGCTCGCCCAGCACGCGTTCGAAGATCGCCGGCACGTTGCCAAGCCGCCGCTCCACATCGAAGGCGCGATCGATGCGCTCTCCTGTGAGGCGCGACGTGATTTCTGGGCTTTCGCGCACAAGTTCGCTGAAGACGAGGTCTTCCGTCCACGCCTTCATGGCTAACGTTTGCACCACGCGATAGGCGTCTTCACGCAGCATGCCGGCCTCTGCAAGGTCGAGCAACAGCTGCCCGCTGAAAACCAGTCCGCCGGTGAGGTCGAGGTTCTTGCGCATGCGTTCCGGGTAGACGAGCAGGCGGTCGATTAGGTCCGTCGTCTTGGCGAGCAGGTAGTCGGCGAGCGTGGTCTGGTCCGGCAGGATTACGCGCTCGGCCGAGCTGTGCGAGATGTCGCGTTCGTGCCACAGCGCCACGTTCTCAAGCGCCACCTGCGCATTGGCGCGCATCACGCGGGCGAGTCCGCAAATGTTCTCAGCCGTAATGGGATTGCGCTTGTGCGGCATCGCGCTCGATCCCTTCTGCTTGGGATTGAAGAACTCCTCGGCTTCTCGGACCTCGGTACGCTGCAGTTGACGCACCTCCGTCGCGATCTTATCGAGCGAAGATCCCACGAGAGCAAGGCAAGAGACATAGGCAGCGTGGCGGTCGCGTTGCAGTACCTGCGTGCTCACCGGCGCGGCTTCAAGACCGAGCCTGCGGCAGATCTCCTCTTCGAGCGCCGGCGTGACTGTACCAAAGCTGCCAACCGCACCGGAAAGCTTGCCAACACGCATCTCTTCCGCCGCTGCGTTGAAGCGGACGATGTTTCGTTGACATTCGCTGTACCAGAGCAGCAGCTTCAGGCCGAAGGTGGTGGGCTCTGCGTGCACGCCGTGGGTGCGGCCGATGCACGGCGTGCAGGCAAACTCGACAGCACGGCGGCGCAGCACGGCGGCAAGGCTGTGAAGCCCCGCCAGAATGCGCTCCGATGCCTCACGGATCTGCAATGCCTGTGCGGTATCGACGACGTCGGTTGAGGTAAGCCCGAAGTGCAGCCAGCGCGACTCCGGTCCGACATTCTCTGCGACTGCGGTGGTGAAGGCGATGACGTCATGCCGCGTGTCGTGCTCGATCTCGCGGATGCGTTCTACGGAGAAGCTGCCGCGCTCCCGGATGGCCTTGGCGGCCTCTTGCGGCACAATGCCGGCATCTGCCAGCGCCTCGCTTGCGGTCGCTTCCACCTCAAGCCAGCAGCGAAACCGGTTCTCGTCAGACCATAGCTGACGCATCTCCGGCCGGGTGTAGCGATCGATCAAGGCAAACTCCTGCTTACGGGGATGCGGCGGCCAACCAGCCTGTTACGGCGCGCTGTTGACGCCGAGCAGTGCGGACATCTCCTCGTACAAGAAGCCCTGGCCCGGCCGGTACGGTTGCACCCACTTGCCATCGATCACAAACTGCGGGATCGCCTTCTTGCCCACATGCTGCTGCACGGCGTCAGCGGCACCGGGCACCTTCTCGATGTCAATCTCGTTGTAGGGGATCTTGTGCTTCTCAAGGAAGCGCTTTGCCTCGCGGCAGTCGCGGCACCAGCCGGCGGAATACAGTGTGAGGTCCATGCTTCTCCATCTTACGTGACAGCCTTCGAGCAGCCCAGAGCTACTGCTCGTGATAGTTCCGCAACAGGCCGCCATCGATCACGTAGGTGGAACCGGTGATGTAAGCGGCTTCGTCCGAGGCCAGGAACGCGGCCAATGCGGAGACATCGTCCACCGTGCCGATGCGCCCGAGCGGGATGTTTGCGAGCAGCGCTTTCAACTGTGGTCCGTTGCCCATCATGCTTGCGTTGATTGGCGTGCTGATTGCGCCCGGTGCGATGTTGTTCACTGTAATGTTTTGCGGGCCCAACTCAACGGACAGGTCGCGCATGAGCATGCGAAGGCCACCCTTGGCCGCGCAATACGTCGCGAAATTGGGGAAGACCATGTCCTCATGCACCGAGCTGATGTTGATCACGCGGCCGGGCAGCTTCGCCGCAACCAGCCGCTTCACGAATGCCTGTGTGGTGAAGAACGGTCCTTTGAGGTTGACCCCCAAGACCAAGTCATAGTCCGCCTCTGACACGTCGAGAAAGGACGCATTTTTCTCGACGCCGGCGTTGTTGACGAGAATGTCGGCCCTGCCGAACTGCTTCCATGTTTCGTCGATCAGACCTTCTACCTGGTCCAGCTTGGTCACGTCGGCAGCGATGGTGATAGCGCGGCGTCCTATCCGCTCAATCTGCTCTTTGGCTTCGATCGCGCCGGCATCGTCGCCGTGGTAGTCGATCATCACGTCCGCGCCGTCCTTCGCGAATCGAACGGCAATGCCTTGGCCGATGCCTGACGATGCGCCGGTGACGATGGCCACCTTGCCCGCAAGTTTCTGGTCACTCATATGCTGCTTAGGATGCGGCGCGCCGAGAAACTGTCGGCAGCAAACATTACATCGGAATGAATTGCCTAGCGGCGGCGGGCACGAAAGAAGGCAGAGAGCATCTCGCTGCACTCCTCCGCCAAGACGCCTGCGGTGACCGAGACGCGGTGGTTCAGTTGCGGATGGTTGATGACGGAGAGCACAGACCCGCAGGCACCCGCTTTCGGATCGGGCGCGGCATACACCAGCCGGTCAATGCGTGCATGCAGGATGGCACCCGCACACATGGCACAGGGCTCCAGCGTGACGTAGAGGTCGCAGCCCGTAAGGCGATAGTTACGCAGGTGCTGCGCAGCCGCGCGCATCGCCACGATCTCGGCATGCGCGGTGGGGTCATTGTCGCGGATCACGCGGTTTTGGCCGGTGCCGATGATCTGGCCTTGATACAAGACGACAGCACCTACGGGAACTTCGCCGTAAGCTGAAGCTTGTTGCGCTTGTATGATCGCTTCACGCATTACGGCGATGAAGCTCATGCTTGCTTTTGTAGTTCGATGGCCGCCTCCAGGGTTACCGCGTAGCCTCCCAGTCGGTTCACTTGCGCAGCAAAACGGCCATCTTCCGTAACCAGCAGAGCGGACCGACTCTCGGCCATAGCGGCAATGTCTGCAATGCCAAAGTGGAACAGCGAATCGGCTGCTAACGTGACTGCTGGCGTCCAGCGCTCATCGAGTCTTTGGATTACTCCCCGGAAAGCCGAAGCGAAGTCTCGCTTCTGGTCTTCTCTGAGAGCATTTGCGAGATTGCTGACCTCGGTCAGAATGTGTGGGGTAGTAATCGTCGTCCCTATGTTCGCGAGCATTTCAAGTAACGCATCCAGATCACTCAAAGTGAAACTTTGAGTGCGCTTGAGCGTGGCTACTGTATCGCGATCCATGGTGCCGATGACAAGTAGAAGAAGTAAGTTCGCGTCGAGTAGAACGGCCTTTCTGCCGTCCATGCTAGGCTGCCTTGATTGCGATGAGGGCGCCGGAGTTTTCCTGCAGTTCCACGAGCTTCCTTCTTCTTCTTGGCCGGACAAAGTCCGCAAGCGTGTTGCCCGTGACTTCCTCCGACACAGCCGCGCTAAAAGTGAACTTCCAACGAGCACCACCGCTCAGAGGCGTCTCGGCTTCTTCCAAACGGAGATCCTGGGCAGCAAAGGCCGGGAATAATCGGTTTAATTCTTCCTTGGCCATTGACACTGCCTGTTCAACTTCAATCATCACCCTTCTCCAATTGAGATCAACATCACGCCGGCTCCTGCTGTGTCATGCAGTGTAGCGCGCCCAGGCCCCAGATGAAGTCGCCGCAGTGGATACCGATGGTGCGGCGCGTGGGGAACTGCTCAGCGATGATGTTCAGCGCGATGCGGTCGTTCGCGTCGTTGAACGTGGGCACGAGCACCAGGTCGTTGGCGATGTAAAAGTTTGCATAGCTGGCGGGTAGGCGCTCGTTGTCGAAGATGACCGGTGCAGGCATGGGGAGTTCGACAACGTGCCAAGCTTCACCATTCGGCTGCTTTAGATAACGGAGCCGGTCGAGGTTCTCGGCCAGCGGTAGATGGTTCTCGTCCGCGGTGTTCGACTCCGTTGCGAGGAGGATTGTGTCAGTTGAGACGAAGCGGGCGATGTCATCCACATGGCCGTGCGTGTCGTCTCCAGCGCAGCCGTGACTCAGCCACAGCACTTGGTCCACGCCGAGGTAGTCCGCGAAGACCTGCTCAAGCTGACTGCGTGGGACGCCGGGGTTACGCTGCTGCACCTCAGAGAGCAGGCACTCCTCCGTGGTGAGCATGCTGCCTGCGCCATTCACATCGATCGAACCGCCCTCGAGCACGACGCGATGGGCTTCACCATCGACTGAAACGACGGGCTGGAACGATGGAGTGTTCTGCAGATCCGCGACATGCTGCGGGATCACGTCGTCATTGTGCCAGTTGGGGTACTTGGCCCAGGCGTTGAAGCGCCAGTCCGTAATGGCCAGCCCACCTTCTGCGTTCTTGACGAAGATTGGTCCGGAGTCGCGCAGCCAAATGCGGTCCGTGCGCCAGTGATGGAAGTGCAGCCGTGCGATGTTCGCGCCGGCACGCAACAGGACACGCCGGGCGCGCTTCTCCGCGGCCTCGTCGTTCACGAGGACATTGACCTCCTCGACCTGCGAGAGGTGCCGCACAATTTCGGAACAGACCCACGGGATCGGCTGAAACTTCCCCGGCCAGTCCTCCGCATTGTGCGGCCAGGCGATCCAGGTGGAGGTGTGGCGCTCCCACTCGGCTGGCATGCGGTAGCCGAGGCTGCGCGGTGTCTGCACAGAAGAACTCATGCGACCAGATACCTCTTCGTCACGCCCTCGTAGGCATCAATGCGGCGGTCGCGAAGAAAGGGCCAGTGCTGGCGAGTCACTTCGACCAGCTTCGAATCGATCTCCGCGTAGAGGATCTCCTCGCGATCATGCGAGGCTTTGGCAATGATGCGCCCGAAGGGATCGGCAATGAAGGAGCCGCCCCAGAACTCGATACCGGCGCCTTCCGGCCCCTTGTTCTCGACGCCATTGTGGATCACGTCACCCTGCTCATGGCCGACGCGGTTCACTGCGCAGACCCAGACGCCGTTGCTGATGGCGTGGGCACGCTGCGTCGTCTGCCAGGCGTCGTACTGCGCTTCACCGAACTCTGCCTTTTCGCTGGGGTGCCAGCCGATGGCGGTGGGGAAGAAGAGCGTTTCAGCGCCTCGTAGAGCTGTGATGCGTGCACCCTCGGGATACCACTGGTCCCAGCAAACGAGTGTGCCGATGTTGCCGGCACTGGTCTGCAGTGCGCGGAAGCCCAGGTCGCCCGGCGTGAAGTAGAACTTCTCGTAGTAGAGCGGATCGTCCGGGATGTGCATCTTGCGGTAGACATCCGCGATGCTGCCGTCCTTCTCGATCGTCACCGCGGTGTTGTGGTACAGGCCCGGCGCGCGCCTCTCAAAAAGGGAAGCGATCACCACGACACCATGCTCTTTCGCGAGAGAAGCGATGCGCCCCGTGCTTGGGCCGGGGATCGACTCGGCAAGATCGAAAAGCGCGTGGTCCTCGCGCTGGCAAAAGTACTGCGCGCGGAAGAGCTCCGGCAGGCAGATCAGGTTGGCTCCCGCGCCGGCAGCTTCCGCAATGCGGTCTGTTGCACTCTCCAGGTTCTTTGCCGTGTCCGGTTCGCAGGACATCTGAATCAACGCGACGCGGGTATTTGCCATGGAATGTCTCCTTGCTGCCGGCCGGATCAGGCCAGCGTGCTTGAGCAGCAGGCCACGACGGTAGCGC
>CAXTJS010000068.1:0-2287 GCA_964244605.1 uncultured Terriglobus sp.
CCGCCCGTCGTTGCCATGTTCCGCAACTGTGCGGAGGCACCCGAAAGCAACGCCTGCGAGAGCGCCGGGTAGCGCGACTGGATGAGGGGATGGTGCGCGCAATCGCCGTTACGTACAAGCGCGCCGATGCGCACGCCGCCGTCCGGGGTCGTCTCAACCTTGTCGAGCGGCAGGCGATTGATGTCGATCACGACCGACGGCCGCTCCACGTTCAGCTTCATCAGGTCGACCAGCGTGGTGCCGCCCGCGATAAAGCGCACATCGCCTGGCGAGGCACCCGCGCCTCGCTGAGCAGAAGCGCTTCCTCCTGCCGTGTGGCCTGCTTGAACGTGAACGCTCGCATAAGAAGACGCCTCGCCGTATTGTTTGTAACGCGCTCCTCTTCGTTCCGCCAGCGAACTTTGGCGAACAGTATGCCAAGCCAGGCGAACGGCTGCGACGGCGAGGCGAACGTACCGCCTCTACGCAAGACGACCTACAACAGCCGCGAACGTCTGCCCCGATGGGCCATCTGTTTGCCCACTCCAAACACCGCTTCGCCCCTTTGCCATGGTGTTCAGCTCTAACTTCCGCGATAGTAGACCTATGACCCGGGAGCACCACGATCTGCCGTCTGCAGCCAAGCCTGCCGCGGCCTTGCGTGCGCCGGACACTTCCCTTGGCTACCGTCTACTGCTGGTCCTGTGGTTGACGCTCTGCCTCGTCTCTTACGTGCACTACCGTGTGCTCACCGGCGCGCATGAGAACAGCCTTTTCGGGCTGCTGAAGTTCTCAACCTGTTACTACCTTTGGCTCCCGCTAACGCCTCTGCTTTTCCACCTGGAGCGTCGCTTCCCGGTGACGCGGCCGTTCTCCCCTCGGCATGCCCTGCTGCTTCTGCTCATCGGGCTGCCGCTCTGCTACGGTCTCTCGCTGGCGACGCTCAATACGTTGCCGCTGCTTCATGCATGCATGCCGCGCTCCGTTGCGGCCGTGCCCTTCACGTTGCATGTGCGCGCCACTGAGGGCGAGTTGCAGGCCGTCCTCTACCTGATCACGATGGGGGTCAGCGCCTTTCTGCGCTACAGAGAAGAGCAGCGAGCGCAGGAGCAGCAGGCAGCGCGGCTTCTTCTGCAACGTGCCGAGCTGGAAGCTGCACTGCGCCAGGCTGAGCTTGAGACGTTGCGCATGCGCTTGAACCCGCACTTCCTCTTCAACTGCCTGCAGAACATCTCATCGCTCACCGCGGAAGACCCCGGGGCAGCCAGCACCATGCTCGCCCGTCTGGGCGACCTCTTGCGCGTGGCGCTCAGCAACGACTACCGCAAGGAGATCCCCTTGCGCGACGAGATCGCCCTCTTGCGGTCGTATCTGGCGATCGAGCAGGTCCGCTTCGGCAGCCGCCTCTCCGTCCTGTTCGCTCTCGACCCCGCCGCGGACGCCGTGCCCGTGCCGAGCCTCCTGCTGCAGCCGCTCATCGAGAACGCCTTGAAGCACGGCTTGTACGGGTGCAGCCAGGGCCTGATCTCCATCGGCAGCACTCTGGAGGCGGGCGCGTTGATCCTCACCATCCGCGACAACGGCATCGGTCTTCATGAGGACAGAGGCGCACCCGCAGGCTTCGGCATCGGCCTTAGCGCCACGCGTGACCGCCTGCTGAGCCTCTACGGCGACCGCCAGCGCCTCGATCTGCGCACCCTGCCCGAGGGCGGCACCGAGGTCCGGGTCGTGCTGCCGGCCACGCCTACCGAGCCGGCCCAACAGACTACCCGTGCGACCCACTCCCAAACGCCCGCGACCGCAACACCCGGTCTCGACCGGCGAGTGAAGTGCTGCCGCTCCGCGTGTGGATTGCGGACGATGAGGACCTGATTCGCAGAAGTATCCGCCGGACCCTTGCCCCGCGGCGCGGCATCATTATCGCCGGGGAGAGCGCATCCGGAAGCGAGACGATTCGCGCACTCGCGGGGTATGCGGTCGACCTCTTGCTACTCGACGTGCAGATGCCCGAGGGCTCCGGTTTCGACGTCGTCGCCGCGATCGGCCCCGACAGGATGCCCGCCGTCATCTTCATCACGGCCTTTGACGGGTACGCCGTACGCGCCTTCGAGGTGCACGCCCTCGATTACCTGCTCAAACCCTTCGACGAAGACCGGCTAAACCGGAGCATCGACCGGGCACAGCAGCAGCTTGCCGCCAAACGCGGCATCGGCGTTGCAGAACAGCTGCGCGCGCTGCTGGCAGAACAGCCGGAGCGCTGGCCCGACAGGCTCGCCGTCCGCTCAGGCGAGCGCTTCGACTTCGTCCC
>CAXTJS010000068.1:2297-13157 GCA_964244605.1 uncultured Terriglobus sp.
CGACGCCGACGCCCTGAGCCTGCGCGACTGGCACCGCAACGCGCTCGACGGCCCGAACATGCAACCCGCCGACGGCGTCGGCACTTTCATCGCCCGCCGCCTCGCCACCGAGGCGTCACTGAATACGCCGGTCACCGCCATCGACTGGATTGAGGCTGCCGACAACTACGTCTTGCTGCACTGCGGCCCGCGCCAACACCTGCTCACGGAGACGCTCACAGCGCTGACCGCCAGGCTCGACCCCGCACGCTTCACGCGAATCCATCGCGGCCGCACGGTGAACACGGCAAGGATCCTATCCATCCACCCGCTGCCGGCCGGCACCTACGAACTTCAACTCGAAGGCGGCACCCGCCTGACCTCCGGCCGCCAGTACCGCAACGAGATCATGAAGCTGCTGGGGCGCTGAGAAACAGGAGCATTGACATGTCCGAAGCGGAGGATGTTCTCACTGCGAGATACAGGGAATCGCCTGACGTGACTGCAATCCAGACGCAAGCAGATGCACCTGCTCCATGAGGTCTGCGGTCCGGCCAGGAATTAGTATGGTGCGTGCGAAAAAATTGCCTTTCTCGGTATCTGGGTCTGTCTTGTTTGGCGGTGTTTCTGGCAGATGGGTGCGCTTCGGCGCAGGTGAACCCTAACCTCTATGCCGGCCTGAAGTGGCGGAACGTCGGGCCCTTCCATGGCGGTCGCATCTCCTCCGTCACGGGTGCCGTCGGCCAGAGCGGCACCTTTTATGCCGGTACGCCCATGGGCGGCATCTGGAAGACCACCAGCGGCGGCGTCACGTGGTTCCCGCTGTCAGACCAGGAGACCAGCTTCGACAGTGTCGGCGCCATTCAGGCGGCACCCTCGGATGCGAACATCATTTACGCCGGGACCGGCGACCCGATCAGCGGCAGCCTCGGCAACGGCATGTGGAAGTCCACTGACGCCGGTGCGACGTGGAAGCACATCGGCCTGGAAGACACGGTGAAGGTCAGCAGCATCGTGGTCGATCCGGCCAATCCGAATCTGGTCGTGGTCTCCGCGCTGGGCGACGCCTTGCATCATGGCGGCGGCGTCTACCGCTCCACGGACGGCGGTGCGACCTGGACCAATGTCCTGAAGACGCCGGACTACGACGGCGTGCGCGATCTGCAGTCTGCCTTTGACGCGCCGAAGGTGATGCTCGCGGCGACGCAGGGTACGGGTGGTGGACGGGGCGGCCCCGCTGTCAAGGTCAAGCCGCCGCTTACCTGGAAGTCGACCGACGAAGGGCTGACGTGGACCCCACTCAAGATTCCGCCGTTTGAAGGCCGTGTTGCGGTGGCGGTCGCCATGCACACCAAGGCGCAGCGACTTTACATCGTTGGGAACAACATTGAGAACGGTTCCGGCCTGTACCGCTCCGACGACGGCGGTGCGAACTGGAAGCACATGGCCGGCAAGGACACCCGCATCAGCAATGGGCAGGGCTCTTACTCGAGCGGCGTCTTTGTGGATTCGCAGAACCCGGACATCCTCTACACCATGAGCACGGCGATGTACCGCTCCACCGATGGCGGTGTCACCTTTCAGCCGTTCAAGGGCGCGCCCGGCGGTGAGGACTACCACAAGCTCTGGATCGACCCGACGGACGGCCACCGCATGCTGGTCGGGTCGGACCAGGGCGCAAGCGTAACCGTCGACGACGGCCGTACCTGGAGCCTCTGGTACAACCAGACCATCGCGCAGGTGTACCACGTGGCGACGGACAACCAGTACCCGTACTGGATCATGGCGGCCCAGCAGGATACCGGTGCGGTGATGATCAGCAGCCGCGGCACCTTTGGTCAGGTGAACTTCACGGACTGGAGCCCGCTGCCCTCCTCAGAGTTCGGCATCGTTCGGCCCGATCCCAAGAATCCGCACATCATCTACGGCGTCGGTTACGGCCCGGGCGGTGGCGGCAGCGGCATGATCAAGATCGACATGACGACCAGCCAATGGCAGAACGTCGCGCCCAACTTCGGTGCGGACGCCTTGAAGTTTCACGCCGGCCGCGACTTCCAGAAGCAGTTCGATCTGGCGTTCGAGCCTGGCGCGCTGTACGTCGCCTACCAGTGCCTGATGGTTACGCGTGATGGCGCCCACACGTTCAAGGCCGCCAGCCCCGACCTGACCACCGCCAAGGGCGCGCCGCAGCTGGCCTGCGGAACCGCACCGCCGGTGCCCCCGGCCGCTCCTTCCACGGGGCCGACTCCGCCGCCACCCGGCGTGGGTGTACCGTCGTCCGGCACGGCGACGCCGCCCGCCCCACCACCCTCGGGCACCTTCTCGCCAGAGGTCCCCATGGACCTGGGTCAGCGCGGCATTCTGGGCGAGGCCGCCCTCGTCGACTTTTCCATCTCCAAAGTGAAGCGCGGCGTCATCTGGACTGTCAGCAGCAACGGACAGATCTTCAACACGGTAGACGCGGGCAAGACCTGGAACAACGTCACCAACCTGCCCGAGCTGCCGCCACGCACGCTATTCAGCACCATCGTGGCTGGCGATGATGTGAACACCGCCTACCTTGTGGGCCGCATCGCTGCCGGGCCTGCCGCGGCTGTGAACGCGTCATCGGCTGCCAACACCTCGCCCACCGCGGTAAACGTGAACGTGCCGCTGATCTGGCGTACGACCGACGGCGGCCAGAGCTGGAAGAGCATCGTGACCGGCCTGCCGCAGGACGAACGCACCGGCAGCTGGGTGAACAGCCTGCGCGCCGACCCGGTGCAGCCCGGCCTCCTATTCGCGGGCACCGAGACGACCGTCTATGTGAGCTTCAACAACGGCGACCAGTGGCAGACGCTGCGGCAGAACCTGCCCAGCACCTCTATCCGCGATCTTGCCGTGCACACGGACAATCACACGAACGACCTGGTGATCGGCACCTATGGCCGCGGCTTCTGGGTTCTGGACGACATCACGCCGCTACGTCAGATCGCGGCGCACGCGCCGACCATCGCCGCGTCGCCGGTGTACCTGTTTGAACCGGAAGAGGCCATCCGCGCCCGCAACAACAGTAACTGGGACCAGCCCTTCTCGATCGAAGTGCCGCATGCGGTGAATGTGCCCTACGGCGTGATCGTGGACTACGTTCTGAGCAGCGAGCCGAAGTCTCCTATCCAGCTGCAGATCTCCGATGCAAAGGGCAACGTCGTACGCACCATGACCAGCGTGTTGCCGCCGCCGATCACGGGCGAGGAGTATCCGCGCTATTGGCTGGCCTCGCCCGAGTCGCGCGCCCTGAGCGCGCACGCCGGCGAGAACCGCATCAACTGGGACCTGTACTACGACGATCCCCCGGCGGTGCGGCACGACCTGGAAAACGAGATGAACATGACGCCCGGTTCCACCACGCCCGGACCGCACGGGCCGCAGGTGATTCCGGGGGTGTATACGCTCAAGCTGACGGTAGACGGTCAGGTGTATACCCGCAACGTCACGGTGTTGAACGATCCGCGCGTCGGCCAGAGCCCGGAAGTGATGGCCGCGTTGCGTGCGCAAAACCAGCTCACCATGCTCTCGTACCGTGGCATGCAGCAGAGCTACCAGGGCCGTGACGAGGTCGATGCGGTTAGAAACCAGCTTGCCGCGTTGATGCAGGGCACCCTGCCTGACGAGGTGTCAGCGCAGGCCAAGCTGCTGGACGCTTCGCTGCTCAAGGTGGGCGGCGCCCTGCCACGGGGTGGCGGCTTCCGCCGCGCCGCTGCGGAACCGGGTGCGCTGCAATCCTACTTCGACATGAACAACGAGTTCAGCACCATGGTCAGCATGATGCAAGTGGGTCTCGACATGGCACCCACACCCACGCAGGTCGCCACCTGGCAGCTTGACTGCACCAACCTGAACCGCACGAACGAGGCGTGGCGGGCGGCGCAGAAGGACATTGCCGGCTTCAACGCGGTGCTGGTGAAGAACCATCTGCAGGAGATCAAGCCGATCAGCACGCAGATGAACGATGCCTCCTGCAGCGTGAAGATCGGCAGAAGTTAAGCACCTGCGCGGCGAGCGTCCATGAATGACCTGAGCCGCCGGGTGGCCTGATAGAACGATGCCAATAACGCTGCTGGACCTGTGTTCGTATCTTGGCCTCGCGGCGGTGGGCGCCGCGACGGCTAACCTCTTGCTTGGCATGCTGTTGGCGATGCGGTACAGTCCGGTACGGCTGTGGCCGCATCGCCGCATCAACGTCTTTCAATTGCATAACTGGACGGCGTACCTCGCGCTGTTCTTCACGCTCTCGCATCCGCTGGTGCTGCTGTTCATCCACGAGCGGCACTTCGGCTGGTTCGACATCCTCTTGCCGGTGCAGTCGCCGCTGCAGCCGAAGCTGAACATGGCCGGTGCCGGTGCCCTGTACCTTCTGTTGTTTACCGTCTGCACGTCGCTGCTTCGCACGGCGATCGGCCGGCGCGTCTGGCGCAACCTGCACTACCTGGTCTTTCCTGCGGCGGTGCTGCTGTTCTGGCACAGCATCGGGACCGACCCCGCTTTGAAGGACGGAAACCCGGACCTCCTGGACGGTGGCAAGGTCTTCATCGAGGTCTGCGCCGTGCTTTCCGCCGTCGCCATTGGCGGACGTGTGTGGATGCGTGGCCGCGGCTTTCGCCCTCTGGACAGCCTCGCGAAAACTGACCAGCATTCGGCCTGACCGTACTACTTCCGTATACTGCGCTCTAACCGACCTTTCCTCACAAACAGACCTGCCCCGCCTGCACCGGCAGGGCTGTCGATGGAGCGCCCCATGACGTATCGATGCCGGTTGTCGCTTGCCGCTGCCCTGTTGACCATGCCCGCCGTGTGCCTGCTCGCGCAGCGCACGGCCGTCGATGCAAAGCTATATGCCGACATGAAGTGGCGCGAGATCGGCCCCATGCGTGCCGGCCGCACGCGTGCGCTGGCGGGCGTGCCGAAGGAGCCCGCCACCTTCTACTTCGGTGCCGTGAATGGCGGCGTGTGGAAGACGACCGATGCCGGAGCAACCTGGCAAAGCCTGTGGGACAGCCAGGCAAGCGGCTCCATCGGTGCGATCGCCGTGGCGGAGAGCGACCCAAACGTTGTCTACGTGGGCAGCGGCGAGGGCCTGGCCCGGCCTGATCTCTCTACGGGCGACGGCGTCTACAAATCCACTGATGCCGGCAAAACCTGGACCAACCTGGGCCTGCGCGATGGCCAGCAGATCGGTGGCCTGGCCATCGACCCGAAAGACGCGAACCGCGTCTTTGTCGCCGTCACCGGTCATCCCTACGGCCCCAACCAGGAGCGCGGCCTCTATCGCACGACCGACGGCGGCAAGACCTTCAAGCGGGTGCTCTTCGTAAACGACCACACCGGCGCGAGCGATGTGCAGATCGATCCGCAGAACACAAACATCGTGTACTGCGGCATGTGGCAGCGGCAGGAAGGCCCGTGGGAAAACGGTGCGTGGTCGGGCACCGATGGCGGCTTCTTCCGGTCGGTAGATGGTGGGGAGACGTGGACGAAGCTGACCGGCCACGGCCTGCCCGATGACATCATCCAGGTGAATGCCACCATCGCGCCCAGCGATCCACGGCGCGTCTACGCGGCCATCGCGACGCAGAAAGGTGCGGTCGGCATCTACCGGTCCGACGATGAGGGCGTGAACTGGGTGCATGCGCCGGTCGACGACAACCGCGCGGAAGCACGCATCGGCGGCGGCGATGTGCCCGTGCCAAGGGCTGACCCGAAGGACCCGGATACGCTCTACGTGGCGAGTGTGGTGACGTGGCGGTCGACCGATGCGGGCAAGAACTGGTATGGCCTGCGCGGCTCGCCCGGTGGCGATGATTACCAGAACGTCTTCATCAATCCCAACAACACAAAGATCATCGCGCTGGCCAGCGATCAGGGCGTGATCATCTCGCAGAACGCGGGCGAGACGTGGACGCAATGGTTCAACCAGCCAACGGCGCAGGTGTACCACGTGACCGCCGACAACGCATGGCCCTACCGCGTCTGTGGCGGCCAGCAGGACAGCGGCAGCGCCTGTGTGCTGAGCCGCAGCAATGACGGCCGCATCACCTTCCACGACTGGCATCCGGCGGGCATCGAGGAGTATGGCTACGCCGCCCCCGACCCTCTGGATCCGGACATCGTCTACGGCGGCAAGGTGTCGCGCTACGACCGCCGCACCGGACAGATCCAGAGCGTCGAGCCGAAGCCGCTGCGGGGATATCGCGTGCTCCGGACAGAGCCGCTGCAGTTTTCTCCGGTCGACCCGCACAAGCTCTACTTCGCCGCGAACACGCTCTGGCTGACAGAGAACGGTGGCAAGGATTGGAAAGAGGTCAGCCCCGACCTGAGCCGCGAAACCTATGAACTGCCGCCGACCCTCGCGCTGTACAAGGACACCCCGGCTGCCAAGCCGATTCGGCGTGGCGTGATCTGCTCGCTGGGCTTGTCGCCCCTAGACGGCAACTGGCTGTGGGCCGGTACGGATGATGGGCTGATCTGGACGACGGTCGACGCGGGCAGCCACTGGAAGAACGTGACACCGCCGGAGCTGAAGCCCTTCTGGAAGGTCTTCAACATGGATGCGGGGCACTTTGACGCGGGCACCGCGTACGCCGCCATCAACACGCTTCGGCTCGACGACATGCGGCCGCACCTCTTCCGCACCCACGACGGCGGCAAGACCTGGAAGGAAATCAACACCGGCCTGCCCGATGGTGCCGCCACAAGCGCCATCCGCGAAGACCCCAAGCGGAAGGGCCTGCTGTATGCGGGTACCGAGACGCAGGTGTATGTCTCCTTCGACGACGGCGACCACTGGCAGTCGCTGCGCTTGAACATGCCAGCCGTTTCCGTGCGCGACCTCGAGGTCAAGGACGACGACCTGCTTGCGGGCACGCATGGACGCGGCTTTCTGATCCTTGACAACGTGACGCCGCTTCGCGAGATGGCGGCGCGCGTCGCGGACGAGCCGCTGCACCTGTTTGCGCCACAGCTGGCCACGCGCGTCCGCAATGACATGAATCCGCCCACGCCGTGGGTGCCGGAGATGGCCACGGGCCAGAACCCGCCGGACGGCGCGATGATCGATTACACGGTCGGAGCAAAGTTCCGCGGCGTGCTGACGCTTGAGATCCTGGACAGCAAGGGTGCCATCATTCAGCGTGTGAAAAGCGACGACCCCGTGCCGCCGCTGGACCCTCGCTATCCCGATCCGACGCTGTGGGCGCGTGCGCCGCGTGTGCTTTCCACGGCGGCTGGCCACCATCGCTTCCTGTGGGACATGCAATACGCGCAGGTGCCCGGCATGGCAACCGGGCCGGACGGTGAGATGGCCGTGCCGCACGACACCCCGTCCGTTTCCACCGCGCCCTGGGTGATGCCGGGCACGTACACCGTACGTTTGCTGGCTGGCGGCAAAATGCTGTCGGAGCCGCTCACGGTCCGCATGGACCCCCGCGTCAAGACGAGCGCGGCCGATCTGCAGGCGCAGTTCGACACGGCCAAACGAATGTATGACGACATGCTGAAAGCCACAGCCGTTTTGCACGAGGGCACGGTGCTGCGCGGCCAACTGAAGGCTCGCAGCACTCAGCAGCCGGTGCAGAATGCGGATGCGGGCCTGCAGTCGAAGCTCGATCGGGTTTTGGGTGCCGACGCGCCGGGCCGTGGCGGCGGCGGGCGTGGTGGCCCGGCTGGGCCGCCGACGTTGCTTTCGCTGCGCTTGACGTTGTCGCGGCTGGAGCACCAGATTGAGAACGCCGATGCCGCGCCTACCGCCGCACAGCTTGAGGCCTACAAAACCACAGTCGCCGCAATGCCCGCGCTCATGCAGCAGTGGGAAGAGCTGAAGGGCACGGACATCAAGGCCTTGAACGAAGCGCTCCAGAGGGAGCACCTGGCCGTTCTTGATCTTGACACCTTCCGCATCGATCACGATGTGGCAGACCAGATCGAGATGGGCGACGAAGAGTAAGAACGCGAGTAACAACCTTGCTGAAGCACCTCCTGCAAACTTTGTGAGGCGGCAAAGCGTCATCGTCTATACCTGACTTATTTCGGAGAGAACGGATGCATTGGAACCGCCAGGCCGCCTTGCGCGGCCTCTTGCTAAGCTGCCTCAGCGCAGGAAGCCTGCAGGCACAGACCGCCGACACGGCAACGCTGCGCGGCCGCGCGGAAGACGCGACCCACGCGATGATTGCAGGCGCAAAGGTTACCGCTACCAATCGGCTTACGGGCCTCGTTCGCAGCACTGTGACGGACAGCAGCGGCCGCTTCTCGCTGGGCGGTCTGCCGGTCGCGGGGTCCTATGAGGTCGCCGTCAGCAAGGCCGGCTTCGCGGATGCCGAGACGCACAACCTGCAGCTTGCGCCGGGTAGCTCCGCGGAAGTCAATCTGCTGCTCGCACCGGCAGGGGAACGCGCCAGCGTCACCGTGACCGGCAGTGCGGATGATGTTCGCATCGATCAGCCGCAGCTTGGCATTCACCTCGGCCCGGAGCAGGTGCAGCAGACACCGCTGCCGAACCGCCGCATCACCTATCTGCCGCTGCTGAACGCGGCCAATCGTCCGGCGATCAACCAGGGCGACATCTTCACCAACCAGAACCTCTTCACCACCAACGGTGCCGGACGCCGCCAATCGTACTTCGTCGTGGACGGCGCAAACAGCATCGACAGCTGGGGCCGCCAGACCATCTTCACCAACGTGCCGCAGATGGCCGTGGCCGAGATGACGGTGCTGACCAACAGCTTTTCCGCGCAGTACGGCGGCAGCACCGGCAGCCTGGTGAACGTGGTCACGGCGACCGGCGGCGATCGCTTCCATGGCCAGTTGCTGGAGCTCTGGAAGCCCGCGGAGACCGAGGCACAGCTCTCCGGCTTCACGCTCAGCAACGCAGCCACCGGCAACGACCTGACGAGCGATGTCCTGGGTCAGACGGCACTCTCGCTCTCAGGCGCGCTGGACCGCCGCGGGCAGACGCATCTCTTCGCCGCGGGCGAGTACAACCGTGAGGCAAAGGGATCGCCCGTGACGTCGCCGCTCGCGCCCGGTATCTTTACGGGCCACTATCGTGGCTGGCTTGGCACGGTGCGGCTGGACCGCCAGCTCACCGACCGCAACAACGCTTTTCTGCGCGCAAACGTCGACACCTTTTCCGACACAAACCCGAACGGCATCGTTGGTGGTGCGAGTCTGCCGAACGTTGCGCGCACCTTCCGCAGGCGCACCTACTCCGGCGTACTGGGCGACACGGCCGTCCTCAGCGCGAACCTGCTGAACAGCGTGCGCCTGCAGTTTCAGCTTGGTTCGCCCATCACGGAGTTCGACCCCGCCGTCTTCGGCACGCAGTTCGTGGTGCCGACCACGGCTTCCGGCACGTTTACGTCAGGCACGTCGCAATCGGCGCTCTTGATGAACCGGCAGTATGAGCTGGCGGAGACGCTCTCCTGGAACCGTGGACGCCACCAGCTGGCCGTGGGCGGCAATGTTATCGACGCGCACAATGGCGGCAACAGCAAGGAGTTCGGCGGCCCCATCTTTCTCGGCCGCTTCACTTACAACACGTGCACGCTGGCAATTGCCGTATGCGAAAGCGCGACTTACTTGAATAACATCAATAACGTCGCAAATTACCAGCAGAGCTTTGGCAATGCGACTTACACGGTCGACGACCAATTATGGTCACTCTTTGCACAGGACGACTACCGTGCCAGCCAGCGGCTTACGTTGAACCTGGGCCTGCGTTACGAGCGCCAGACCTTCACGGATGCAACGCTGAACTTTGCCCCCCGCGTCGGCTTTGTGTATGACACCACCGGGAACGGCAGCGTGGTGCTGCGCGGCGGGTTCGGCATCTATCATTCGCAGATCATCGATAACTCCGCTGCCAGCTATGCGTTGGGAGAGCCGTCAGGCGTCTTCACCTACACCGCAACAAAGGGGCAGGTGGGCTTTCCCACCAGCGTTGCCGCCGCGCCGCTGCCGGCGTTCCCCGCAGGCGGAACCGTGCCGGTGCGCAGCCTGTATGTGCGTCCCGGGCAGACAGCGTTTCTCAACCAGTATGTGCCCGCAGCGGTGTTGAAGGGGTACCCGGACCGCTTGCTCAACCCGTACTCGGAGCAGTGGACCTTCAGCCTGGAGCATCGCTTTGCCCCCGGCTGGCTGATGAGCCTGGACTACGTCGGCACCCATACCTTGCGCATCGTGCGTCCGCTGGATGTCGATGGACCATCGACCTTTGTGCGCACAGCGCAAAATCAGACACGTACGGCTCAGGCGGCGAACTGCACCCGGCCCTACTGGATCAGCTTTTATGCGGCAAACCATACAACGTGCAGCCCGACAGCGGCGAGTAACCCGCAGCCACTTTACAGTGTTATTCAGACCGACGTGAACGATGGTTATCTGCACTACAACGCACTTGACCTGAATGTCTCTCACGCCTTTGCGCATGGATTTCAGGTACTGGCAAGTTATACGTGGTCAAAGACGCTGGACAACGTCGATCCAGATACCACGGCGCAAAATCCCAATGACACCAACTTAGTCGGGCGTCAGGAGTATGGTTACGCCATTTACGACCAGCGCCACCGCGCGGTGTTCAGCGGCGTCTGCAACGCGCCCTTTAAGGTGCGCGTTGGCGGCGTCGGCACGCTGGCCAGCGGCCTGCCTTATAACCTGGTCACGGGCACGACGAACAGCGGCAACACAGGCGGCACGACCGACCGGCCGGTGATCAATGGTGCCGTGGTCGGCCGCAACGCCGGGCGCGGGTTGCCGAATTACTCCCTCGACCCGTTTGTCAGCCGGACGTTCCCGCTGGTTGGGCAAGCGTCCCAAAGTGCGCGGCGAAGTCATGAATCCCGTTGA
>CAXTJS010000069.1:0-13143 GCA_964244605.1 uncultured Terriglobus sp.
TGGCGTTACGGCCGCGCCCTGTGGGCTGTCGAACTCCGCTTGTAAGGCGAGGCCGCCGTCGCCCGAGTAGCCTTGCCGGCCAGTGCCGGCGATGGTCGTAATCGTGTTGTCTGCAGCGATGCGGCGGATCGCGTGATTGCGCGTGTCGGCGATGTACAAGTCGCCTGCGGCTGAGTACGCGATGGCCGAAGGTGCCGCAAGCGCGGCGGCCGCCGCAGCCTTGCCGTCACCGCTGTAGCCCCGCTTGCCGGTGCCCGCAACTGTGATGACTGTGGGGCCGGGTGTCAGCAACAGGACTGCGTCCTGGGCCTCAGCGCGCCAGATACCTGCAGAGCCGAGCACAAGCAAGAGGAGTGTGCGGCACCTCGAGTGGCGACCGGCGGACAAATGGAACTCTTGACCTGCACACTGCATGAGGAGCGCCTAGTATAGCGAGTCGCAGGCCGGCTCTACGCGAAGAGGAACTCTTTCGTGCGTAGCTCCTTGATGGTGTCGCGCAGCTTGGCTGCCCGTTCAAACTCGAACTTCTTCGCGGCCTCGCGCATCTCCGTCTCCATGCTCGCGATGTGCTTGTCGAGATCCTGCTGCGAAACAAACTCGACCACGCTGTCGTCGGTCGACACGTCGGCGTAGTCCGCTTCGGCGATGCCGACGAGTGCCTCGCCGATGGGCCGTACGACAGAGGCGGGCACGATGCCATGCTCGTCGTTGTAGGCCTGCTGGATCTCACGGCGGCGTGAAGTCTCGTCAAGCGCACGGCGCATGGAGTCGGTCATGTTGTCGGCGTAGAGGATGGCGCGGCCCTCGATGTGGCGCGCCGCCCGGCCGATCGTTTGGATTAGGGATCCCTGCGAGCGGAGAAAGCCCTCCTTGTCCGCATCCAGGATCGCTACCAGCGAAACCTCAGGCAGATCGAGACCTTCGCGCAACAGGTTGATGCCGATCAGCACGTCGTACTCACCGCGGCGAAGATCACGCAGCAGCTTCACGCGCTCCAGCGTTTCGATTTCGGAGTGCATGTAGCGGCACTTCACACCGACCTCGGTGTAGTAGCCGGATAAATCCTCGGCCATGCGCTTGGTCAGAGTGGTAACCAGAACGCGTTCGTTGCGACTTACCCGGTCACGGATCTCCGCAAGCAAATCATCGATCTGACCCTTGATGGGACGTATCTCGACAGGAGGATCGATCAACCCGGTCGGCCGGATAATCTGCTCCACCACAACACCGGCAGTCTTCGTGAGTTCATATGGTCCGGGCGTCGCACTTACATAGACGATTTGTCCTGTGCGGCCTTCGAACTCCTCAAATTTAAGCGGACGGTTGTCCATGGCAGAGGGAAGGCGGAAGCCGTAATCGACAAGATTGCCTTTGCGTGAGCGATCGCCATGCCACATGCCGTGTAACTGCGGAACGGTAACATGGGATTCGTCGATGAAGATGAGAAAGTCTCGCGGAAAGTAATCGAACAAAGTCGGTGGGGCTTCACCCGGCAGCCTTCCACTGAAGTGGCGCGAGTAGTTCTCAATGCCGTGGCAGTAGCCGACGGACTTGATCATCTCCAGGTCGAAGCGGGTTCGCTGATGGATGCGTTGCGCCTCTACCATACGGCCCTCCTTTTCGAGCTGCGCTTCCCATTCCATCAGCTCGTGCACGATGGAGTCGACCGCGCTCATCTTGCGCTCAGGCTGCACCACGTAATGAGATTTTGGATAGATCGGCAGGCGGGCATACTTCTGTTTCACAGTCCCAAAAAGCGGATCGATTTGGGCCAGCGAGTCGATCTCATCCCCGAAAAGCTCGATGCGATACGCATTTTCATCGTAAGTCGGGTATACCTCGATGACGTCTCCACGCACCCGGAAGGTACCGCGACGGAAGTCCGCATCATTGCGTTCGTAGAGTATCTCCACGAGGCGGCGCGTTACGTCCTCGCGCCTGATCTTCTGTCCTTTTTCCAGCAGAATCACCATGCCGTAGTAGGCTTCCGGCGATCCAAGGCCGTAGATGCACGAGACCGACGAAACAATAATGCAATCCCGACGCTCGAAAAGGGAGCGCGTTGCGGAGAGGCGGAGCTTGTCTAGCTCCTCATTGATGGTCGCTTCTTTTTCGATGTATAAGTCGCCGGACGGAATATACGCTTCCGGTTGGTAGTAATCGTAGTAACTGACAAAGTATTCGACCGCGTTCGTCGGGAAGAACTGCTTGAACTCGTGATACAGCTGCGCGGCCAGCGTCTTGTTATGCGCAAGCACCAGCGCCGGCCGGTTCGCGGCCTGGATGACCTTTGCCATGGTGAAGGTCTTACCCGATCCCGTCACGCCGAGCAGCACCTGATGCTGCTCGCCTTGCTGCAATCCGTCTGTAAGTTCCGCGATGGCACGGGGCTGATCGCCCTGCGGCTCGTACTCCGTCGATAGCTGGAAGTCCATCTTTACAGGATACGTCGGCAGAGTGCATCGTAGCTGCTTCGTTACAGTGAAAGAGTGAGCTCGATCGTGATGTCCGCCGCTTCTACAACGCTTCGCGGCCGTGCCCTCGCCGTCGCGCTTATCTCTGCCGCGGCGCTGTTCATGGAGAATCTGGACGCGACGATCATGACCACAGGCCTACCGGCGATGGCGCACGACTTCAAGGTAAGCGCGGTGGCACTCAACGTCGGCATCACGGCTTATCTGCTCACGCTGGCCGTCTTCATCCCGGTAAGCGGATGGATGGCGAACCGCTTCGGCGAGCGCCGTGTGTTCGCTTCCGCCATCCTCATGTTTACCGTTGCCTCGGTGTTCTGCGGTCTAAGCCGCAGCTTGCCGCAGTTCCTGACGGCACGAGTGCTTCAGGGCCTTGGCGGCTCGATGATGGTGCCGGTGGGCCGCCTGATGGTGGTGCGCTCCGTCACAAAGCCGCAACTCATGAAGGCGATCGCATTCACCATCTGGCCGGCACTGACTGCGCCGATCCTCGGCCCGGTCGTGGGTGGGTACATCATCCATGTGGCCTCGTGGCCGTGGATGTTTTTGCTGAATGTGCCGATCGGCGTCGTGCTCTTCGTGCTTGCGCTTGTGATTGTGCGGGACTCGGCAGAGCGGGATTTGCAAGCGCTCGACCTGCCTGGCTTCCTGTACGTGGGAGGTGCCTGCCTCTTTTTGATCCTTGCGCTCGAGGAGGTGCAGTTCTCAAGCGCAAGGACTGCCAAGGCACTGGCACTGCTGCTTGCCTGCGTGGCTGTTGGCTGGTTAGGTGTCCGTCATCTGCGCAGCAGCAGCGCACCGCTTTTTCAGCTTGCCGTCTTCCGGATCCAGACGTTCCGCACGGTGATGGGCGCTGGCTCGCTCTTCCGTATGGCTGTCTTCTCTGTGCCGTTCTTATTGCCTTTATTGTTTCAGACCTCGTTCGGTCTCAATGCGCTACAGTCGGGGTCGCTTGTGATCGCGGTGTTTGCCGGCAATCTTGCCATGAAGCCGCTCACTACGCCGCTTTTGCGCCGTTACGGCTTTCGCGCGGTCTTGCTCGGCAACGGTACGGCCAGCGTACTGCTGCTGGCAGGGTGCGGCTGGTTGCACGCGAGCACTCCACACCTGTTGGTGCTGCTGGTGCTCTTTCTGGGCGGGGCCGGGCGTTCGATGGAGCTTACGTCGCTGACGACGATGGGCTTTGCCGATCTGCCGTCCAGTCTGACGGCTTCGGGCACGACGATTGCCACCATGGTGCAGCAGATGACGGTAAGCCTTGGGATCGCCTGTGCCGCCCTCGCCCTGCAACTCTCCGCCAGGTGGCATGGAACGGCAGCGCGCAGTGAGACCGACTTCCGCGTCGCCTTCTGCACCATGGCCGCGTTTGCCGCATGCAGCCTCGTTGCGTTTCGCCGCCTTCCGCCTGATGCGGGCAGTCAGGTGAGCGGAGTTGCTAAGGCAATCAGGCGCGTTTGATCATCGGAGTCCGAAGGCCGCAAGCCACTCTTTCGGACTGCTCACCAAAACGTCAGGCTCGGCGAGACGTACCGTTTCCGGCGCGAAGCCGTAAAGGCATCCCACCGTGCGCGTGCCGGCAGCCTTACCGGTGCGGACATCAACGTCTGAGTCGCCAACCATGATCGTCTCTTCCGGCAACACCATCTGTCCGCCCGTGCTTGCCTGCCGCATCAGCACAAGCAAGCCCTCCGGGTCAGGCTTCTTGTTGTTGAAACTGTCGCCGCCATAGTTGGCGAACAGATAGGGAGAAAGACCGAGTGCATCGCAGATGCGTTTGGACGGCCTGACGGGTTTGTTGGTCAGCACCGCCATGCAGAGCGCAGGTGCCGCCCTACGAATCTTAAATAGCGCCTCCAGCACGCCGTCGTACACGTGAGTGTGGTCGAGCAGATGATGGCGGTAGTAGTTCAGAAAGAAAATCATCGCTCGCTCTAGAAGAGCAGGGTCGCAACCGCCGGTCGCCTCGAGAGATCGCTGGACGAGCATGGAAGCACCGTTGCCGATGTAGTTGGCTATCTGTGCACCGGGCAGGTCTGCGCGGGAGCAATGCTCGAGCGTCGCGTTGACTGACTTCGCGAGATCGCGGCGTGAGTCGATCAGCGTACCATCCAGGTCGAAGACAACGAGCTTCGGCGATGCGGTCGTCAATGCTTGTCCTGCATCGTGCCCAGCAGGCCGCATACGAGCGGCGAGGCAACCAGTTCCGCCACACAACGGCCAATCTGACAGACGTGATTCTTCGGAGACATGCGAATCCTGTCTAAGCGTATTTCCGCAACATGCCGAGAACTTTGCCCTGTATCAGCACTCTCTCTGCTGGCGCGAAGATCGGCGCCATCTCGCTGTTCGAAGGCTGCAGTCGAATCACGGAGCCCTCCTTGTAGAAACGCTTGAGTGTCGCGTCAGAACCGTCGACCAAGGCAACAACAATCTCGCCTTCGCGCGCAGCGTTGGTGCGCTCCACCAACACATAGTCGCCGTTCACAATGTGCTCGTCACGCATGGAGTCGCCACGAACCTCAAGCGCGAACACTTCGCGGCCGCCGATGATCTCAGAGAGTGAGATCGTCTCGGCAGTTTCGATAGCTTCGACCGGCTTACCAGCCGCGATCCGTCCCATCAGCGGGAAGCGGTCAGGCGCTCGCCGCGTCGTCCGCTGGGAAAGCACGTCAATGGAGCGGCTGCGATTGTGCGCACGCTGCAGCATGCCCTTGTTATGCAGATTGGTGATGTGCTTATGTACCGTCGCAAGCGAGTTCAAGCCGAGACCCGCCGCAATCTCTTCATACGAAGGGGAATAGCCCTTGCGCTGCGTGAAGCCGGAGAGGAAGTCTAGAACCTCTTTTTGCCTGCGAGTGATCGCCATGCACACCATCTTAGCGAATAAAAGGCGAACTGAACAATTTAGTTTTGCTTAGTGTTTGTTAATTTGATGCTCGGCCTTTTCCCGTTTTGACCCGCTTCGCGAACACACTCTGGTTCATTTCATTGCCGGCGCTTCATGGCGTAGGTCACAGTTGGGTTCTCACACGCCGTTCAATGGATTCACAGAAACAGCGGTGACAGCAGTCTTGCAGCACTTGCTCACGGGTCCCTAACCGATGGATGGGGAAGACGATGCGGGTTTTAATCATTGAGGACGACGCGGCACTGTCGTTGTTTTTGCGTAAAGGTCTAGAGCTTGAAGGCCACACTGCTGTTTGCGTTCACAACGGGGACGAGGCCCTCGAAGTAGCGCATCGGGATCAGCCGGACCTGATCATCCTGGATTTGAACCTGCCTCGTCGTGACGGATTTGAGGTTCTCCGGGATCTGCGAGCCGAGTCGGTGACCTCGTCGGTGCTGGTCCTTACCGGCCGGGGTTCTGTCGAAGACCGTATCTCGTGCCTGGATATGGGCGCGGACGATTACCTTCTGAAGCCATTCAGCTTTTACGAGATGCTGGCCCGCTGCCGCGCCATCAGCCGTCGCCACGCTGTACTTAGTTCCAGCGTGGTTAAGCACGGCGATCTGCAGGTGGATCGCATGACCCGCACCGTGACCAATGCGGGGCAAGAGATCGAGCTTACCGGCAAGGAATTTGCGCTGCTGGATTACCTTCTACAGAACAAGGGACGGCCTGTAAGCCGGCCTGAACTGCTGAGCAACGTGTGGAAGATGTCGCCGGACGCGGGCACCAACGTTGTGGACGTGTACGTGAACTATCTACGCCGCAAGCTGCAGACGAGTGAGTCGTCAGGCGATGTGATTGAGACGGTGCGCGGTGCCGGATATCGCATCAAGCCGCTTACCAGCCTCATGCCTACTTCCATCAAGAAACCGCAGCTCTCAACGGTGCTGCAGGTGTACACGGGTGGCGCTGCTTACGCAGGAGCCGCATGATAGTCCACGCGAACGGCGCCCCCACCGTTCTTCAGCAGAAGCTGTTGTCGTCGCTGAACGGAGCGCTTCATGATCTGAGTCAGCCGCTTACTTCCGTCATCTTTGCGGTTGAGCTAAGCGGCGTGGACGAGGATGCAGCTTCCCGGCAGACCATGCTCGCCACGGCGCGCGCCGAGTGCGGCCGTGTGATGCACCAGGTGGAACTCATGCGCGAGCTGTGCGCGGAGCTTATGGAACAGAGCAACATGAACAGAGAGGCAGCTTAATGGCAACCATGCCGGTGCGTGTTCCACTTTCCCACGTCTCTAACCCGCCCCTGCGGGTGCAGAACAGCAGCACCGTTCTTGTCGTCAGCAGCGAGGGTGACGTACGCGGCAGTCTGCGGAAGCAGCTGCAGAGCATGCGTTGGACCGTGCTGGAGGCGGCCGGCGGGGCTGACGCGCTGATGCAGTTGGAGGAGATGCTTCCGGCGGCGGTGATGCTCGATAGCTGGCTGCCCGACTTAGAAGCAGGGGAGTTCGCGAAGCAGATCCGGATCATGTACCCGGCGGTCGACCTCTTACATCTGGATGGAACGGCTGCTCCTGGGGCGCCCCGCTCTGCGCGTCGGCATGAGCTCCTGCATGCTCTGCGCGAAGCGCAGGAGAACACACCCACGGACGCGCCGGCATGGGCTGCCGCACCACCTGCCGCCACAATCAGCCGGCCTTCCGCCGCGCCTGTAGCGGCGCATGAGGTTGGCCGTTCCGCAATGCGTGGCCCGCGGCTCAACGAGCCTGTCTTCGCCTTGCCTGAGGTGGTCGGCGACACACCCGTGATGCGGGAGCTCGCGCGCATGATCCGGCTTGTCGCGCCCCGTTCCGCAACGGTGTTGATTGAGGGTGAGACGGGCAGCGGCAAGGAGCTGATCGCCAAGGCCGTACATCGTCTGGGCGATCGCGCGGGCAAGCCCTTTGTGGTGCTCAACTGCGCTGCAATTCCGGAGCAACTGCTGGAAGCGGAGCTCTTCGGCCACACACGCGGGGCGTTCACGGGTGCCGTTGCATCCCGCACAGGACGCATCGAGGCAGCGCACGGCGGCACGCTCTTTCTCGATGAGATCGGTGAGATGCCGCTCGCGTTGCAGGCCAAGATGCTGCGTTTTCTGGAGTGCGGCGAGCTGCAGCGCATCGGCGATAACGATGTCTCGCGCGTAGACGTGCGCATCGTCGCGGCCACGCACCAGCGGCTTGAGGAGCGAGCTGACGATGGCACCTTCCGTCTTGACCTGTATCACCGGCTCGCGGTGTTTCCGGTTGAAGTTCCCAGCTTGCGCTCCCGTCTGGAAGATTTGCCGATGCTGGTCGCGTACATGCTGAGGCGCATGGGCGAGAAGGCACCGCAACGCAGCATTACCGATGCCGCCATGGCAAAGCTGACCGGGTACGAGTGGCCTGGTAACATTCGCGAACTTGCCCACGTGCTTGAGCGCGGCAGCATCCTGTGTGGTGACCGGGCCGAGATCGATGCGCACGACATCCGTCTGCGTATGTCTCGGCGCGATCACTGACAACCTGCTTCATCCTTCCTCAGCTACGCACTTGCACAAGCGTTAGGCCGCTCTCATAGAGCGGCCTTTGTGCTTGGCATTGAACGTGCACTTCTCTATCGGCGAAGCAAGAGAAAGCTTGAGAGAGGAAGCCATGCTGAACCTGCCCGTAGCCGATGCACTGACCCGGTACCTGGACCTGCAGTCGCAGCGCATGCGCCTGACGGCCTCAAACATGGCCAACGTCGACACGCCTGGCTACCGCACCACCGGTATCGATTTTGAGCAGGCCTTCTCGCAGGCGCTAGATGGGCGCACCTCGAACGTTGCCGATGCAACGACGGCCGAGGTGCAGGGATTGATCGCGCGGCCTGACGGCAACAACGTCTCGATGGACCGTGAGTCAATGCAGCTTGCCGAGACGCAGCTGCAGTTCCGCACCGGTGTTGCGTTGTTGAAGAGCGAGTTCGCACGCCTCTCAGAGGCGATCAAGTCTGACGGTCACTAAGGATCGATATGAATCTATTTGGCGTGATGAGCATTAGCGGATCGGGACTTACGGCGCAGCGTCAGCGCGCCGAGGTGAGCGCCGCCAACATGGCAAACGCCGAGACCACTCGTACGGAGAACGGCACGCCTTATCAGCGCAAGCACGTGATTCTTGCCGCCGGTGCGCAGGACTCCACCTTTGCCATGAGCATGCTGAAGCATGGCAGCAATGCTCCCGGCAACGAGGGTGTATCCGTTGCGGGCGTGATGGATAGCACGGCGCCTCCGGTGATGCGGTATGACCCGTCGCATCCGGATGCTGACGCAAACGGCTACGTCGCTTACCCCGACATCAATCCGATCAGCGAGATGGTTGACCTGATGGGCGCAAGCCGCGCCTACAGTTTGAATGCAACTGCCCTGCAGGCCGAAAAGGGCATGCTTACCGCCTCCATGGATCTGTTGAAGTAACGAGGAAACAAGATGAATGGCATCACTCCAGCATCGCTCGGCATTGATTTTGCAAAGAGCGCACAAGGCAAGCCGGCAAGCGCCACGCCGAACGGGGCAGACGGTAGCTTCGGCAATCTCTTTCGATCGGCAGCGCAGCAAGTCTCAAAGCTGGATACCGACGCGCAGAACGCAGTTGTCGGCCTGATGAGCGGTCAGGGCGTTGAAGTGCATGACGCGATGATCGCCTCACAAAAGTCTGAGCTTGCCTTTGAGCTTGCGCTGCAGGTACGCAACAAGGCCGTTTCGGCCTACCAGCAGATGATGCAGATGCAGTTCTAGTTTTCGCTTTAACGATCCACGCTACCGGAGCTTCTATTGAGTCAGGACACACAACAGGCAACACTCGCGGGACGCTTGACCTCAGGCGCGGGTGCATTGCAGCAGCGGTGGACGGGCATGCAGCCCGCACAACGCCGTTTGCTGGTCCTGTGTGTGCTCGCCTTCGCCGCGCTCGCCGGCATCTCGTCGTGGTGGAGCAGCCGTACGGACTGGCGAACGCTCTTCACCGGTCTTGAATCCCGCGATGCGGCACAGGTGCAGCAGCAGCTCTCTTCTGCGGGTATCACGTACCAGACGACGCCCGATGGCACCGCTGTTCAGGTTGCGGCGGAGCAACTCGACAAGGCTCGCGTCGCGATTGCCGCCAAGGGCATGCCGCAGTCCGGGCGTCTCGGGTTTGAGCTCTTCGACAAGCCGAACTGGGTCGGGTCGGAGTTCGATGAAAAGGTGAACTTCCAGCGCGCCCTCGAAGGGGAGCTTGAGCACACGATCGAGACCATGGACGCGATCCGCTCCGCGCGCGTACACGTCGTTCTGCCGAAGCAGGGTGCCTTCAGCAGTGAAGACCAGCCTGCGAAGGCGAGCGTAGTGCTGAAGCTGCGCCGTTCGTCCGTGCCGCGCGATGAGGTGGAATCGATCCGCAACATGATCGCAGGGGCGGTGGAAGGCCTGCAGCCAGCAGCGGTCACGCTGGTAGATGCGGATGGCCGCGTCGACCTGAGCACCGTAACGTCGCAGGCGAGTGAGCATTCTGATGAAGCGGCGCTCGAGCAGAAGCTGATCGCCGTGCTTGAGCCGCTGGCAGGCGTCGGCAATGTGCACGCCACGGTGAACATCAGCTATCACCAAGGCTCTGAAGAGCACACCGACGAGGTCTACGACCCAACGCAGACCGTGCCGGTAAGCACGCAGAAGAGCGAGCAAACCGCGCAGACGACCAAGGCCATGGGTGTCGCGGGTACAGCAAGCAACGCACCCGCAGCCGTGCCGGTGCAAAACACTCCGGCTACGGGAGCAACGACGACAACCGCCGCTGCCGCAGTCTTACCGGGCCCGCAGGCACAAACACAGGTCAGCCATGAGGAATCGAGCAGCTACGCGGTGAGCCGCCATCTCACGCATACATCAGAAGGCCCCGGCCGTGTGCGTCGTGTCGCCGCCGCCATCGTCATCAATGATCGCCAGGTGGTGGATGCCTCGGGTAAGCAGCCGCGCACGGCGTGGAAGACGCGCTCCACCGATGAGATGCACCGCATGGAGCAGCTTGCGCAGGCGGCCGTCGGCTTCGAGAGCAAGCGCGGTGACGAAGTTGTGCTGCAGAACATCGCCTTCTCCAGCAATGGGCAAGAGGTGCCGCCGGCGCTGCTGGATCGTGTTGGTTCCAGTGCGCGCGATCTGCTTCGCTCACAACCTTCACTGCTGCGCACGGTCGGCATGGGCGTATGCCTGCTGATCCTTGGCTTCGCCGTGTTGAAGCCGCTCGGCAAGCAGGCAACACGGCTGCTTGAAGCGCCAGGCACCAGCGTGGCGGGCATGCGCGTACCGCAGCTCGAAGGGGCCGCTGACTCGACGGGAAGTGCAACGCTCGTCTCAGGCGGCGCAACGCACGCCATCGGCGCACCGGAGCCGGTGCAGAGCATCTTTGATCGCGTTTCCGCGCAGATTACGGCACAGCCGCAGGGCAGCACACGCCTGATCGAAGCCTGGATCACAGGCTCGGAGGAGGGAGAGTAAATGGGCGCACTAGCCACACTTCCGCAACAACCGGCACCGCCTCCGCCGCCGCCCAGTACCGGTGCCATCGACAAGATGACCGGGCTGCGTAAGGCCGCGGTGCTGGTGATGACGCTCGGCGATGAGGCGTCGAAGGCGCTGCTGCGCGGTCTGGGGGAGAGCGACGTCCAGAAGCTCACAGAGGAGATCTCCCGCGTCACACGCGTCACGCCGGTGGAGCAGACCGAAGTGCTGTATGCCTTCCACAGCCTGCAGCAGACACAGCAATACGTGCTGCACGGCGGACCTGAATACGCGGCGCGTTTGCTGACGGAGACGTTCGGTCGTCAGCGCGCAGAAGAGCTGCTTCGCGAAGTCACGCAGATGCGCGACCGCAGCAACGGCGATCTTGCTGCCCTGCAGAAGATGGATCCGGTGCAGCTCAGCAAGTTCCTTGAGGGCGAGCACCCGCAGACAGTAGCGCTTGTGCTGGCGCACTTGAACCCGAAGCGCGGCTCGACGGTGCTGATGCAACTGCGTGAAGATCTGCGTGTTGAAGCGGTGCGCCGGCTTGCGGAGATGCGGCAGTTCTCACCGGAGATGGCGCAGAAGGTGGCGCTGATTCTTTACAAGCGCATCCACGCACTCGGCGTGAACGGGCGGCAGAACTACGCCGGCTTCAAGGCAGTCGCCGATCTGCTGAACCGCCTGGAGCAGGGTGCCAGCAAGAGCATCCTGGAGCAGATCGAATCGCGCGAGCCGGTGCTTGCGGTTGGCATTCGCAACCTGATGTTTACATTCGACGACCTCTTGACGGTGCCGCCTGCAAGCATCCGCGAACTGGTTGGTGCGGCAGACAAGCGCACACTCGCGCTTGCTTTGAAGACCGCCGATGAGAACCTGCGTGCGCACCTCTTCCGCGCCATGAGCTCGCGAGCGGTGGAGATGATGCAGGAAGACATGGAGACGATGGGCCCGGTGCGTGGCCGCGACGTGGCACAGGCCCAGCAGGAGCTGCTCGCCCTGGCGCGCAAACTTGAGAGCGAAGGCAAGATGATGCTGAAGGTTGAGGTTGAAAATGAGTTTGCAGGCTGAAGAACTGCTCGGAAACGCGACGCCCGCCGACCTGGCTCCGTTGCTGTTTCGCAACATGGATAGCCCGTCAAACAAGGTTGAGTTGGAGCCGGAGCCGCTGGAACCAGCGCTGGACCCTGAGCAGATTGCGCAGGAGGCAAGGGAAGCGGGCTTACGCGAAGGCTTCGCTCGATCCGAGCAGCAGATGCAGATGCGCGTCGAGCAGGAGCGGCAGGGCATTGCACGCGCTGTTGAGGAGTTCATGCGCGAGAAGCAGCGCTACTTTGCTGGGCTGGAGAAAGAGGTCGTCCGCCTTTCGCTTGCGATTGCAGAACGTGTGCTGCATCGCGAGGCCGCGATGGATCCGACGTTGCTTGCCGGTGCCGCGCGTGTCGCGCTGGAGCAGGTGAACGATGGCAGTGATGCCGTGCTGCGCGTTTCTCCCGATGAGGTGAGCGTGTGGACGCGAACGCTTGCTGCCGAAGGCCGAGCTGTAACCGTCTCCGGCGATGCATCGCTGCAGCGCGGCGAGTGCCTGCTCGAGACGGCCACCGGCACGGTTGAGTTTGGTGTGCGCGCGCAGTTGCAGGAGATTGAGCGCGGCTTCTTCGAACTGCTCGGCCGCAACCCCGCCGTGGCAGCGTAGGGACCCGACTTGCTGCAGGCCTACTTCGACTCTCTCGCGCAAAGCAAGCCCATGCGCAGCTTCGGCATGATCGCCGAGGCCAATGGCAACAGCGTTGAAGCCGAAGGCCTGCGCTGCGGCCTCGGCGACACGTGCGAGATCGTCTGCAGCGATGGCGTGCGGCATCCGGCAGAGGTCGTCGGCTTTCGCGGCGCACGCACCATTGCTATGCCCCTTGCAACCACCGCCGGTGTTCGCCGGGGAGACCGCCTGGTTGCCGCGGGAGGCGCGGCACACATGCCGGTCAGCACGGCAATGCTGGGCCGTGTACTCGGCGGCGACGGCAAGATCCTGGATGGCGGCCGTGCTCTGCTGGCCGATTCGCTCGCCCCTTTGGACCGGCTCGGTCCGAAGCCGTTTGCGCGCGAGACGATTCACGAGCCGCTGGGCACAGGTATCCGCGCCGTGGACATGATGCTGACAGTTGGTCGCGGTCAGCGTATCGGTATTTTTGGCGGCTCGGGCGTCGGCAAGAGCACGCTCATCGGCATCATGACGCGCAACACCTC
>CAXTJS010000070.1:0-12099 GCA_964244605.1 uncultured Terriglobus sp.
CTCCGGTCGAAATGACGATGCGTAGGCAGGCCAAGAAAAACGGGGGCGGGCGAGGGTTCAGCTACTCCGGCCGGAACAGCTCTCCCAGAAAGCTCTCGCGATCCGCCGTGAAGCGTCGCAGGATGCGCACGGGGTCGCATGCGTCATACTCAATTTCTTGAATTCGATCGCCATCGAACGATAGTATTTGCGCGTCCGGAAAGCCCAGCAGCACGGGCGAATGGGTGCCGATGATGAACTGTGCCGAGCCGTGCGACTGCAGCACGTCGTGCATCAGCACCAGCATGCTGAGCTGGCGCTGCGGGGAGAGCGCGGCCTCCGGCTCGTCCAGCAGGAAGAGGCCGTTCTCACGCATGCGCGTTTCCAGCAGTGCAAGGAAGCTCTCACCGTGCGAGAGACCGTGAAAGCCGCGGCCGCCCAGCGCAAGTGCCTCAGGCCGGCGTGCTTCGCGGGCTGCACCGAGCTCGTCCATGGTGTGGGCGAGGTTGAAGAAGCTCTCCGCGCGTAGAAAGAAGCCGGCACCTGTTTTGACGGAGAAGCCGAGCCGCAGGGCACGCGCCAGCGATGACACGTCCGTGATCTCAAGCTCCTCCTGAAAGCGAAAGTTCCGATTGCCGCCCGCGCTGCCGAAGCCGTAATTCTCCGCGATGGCCTCAAGCAGGGTCGACTTGCCGGAGCCGTTTTCGCCGGTGAAGAAGCAGACGCGCTTGGTGATGGCGAGCGGTTGTTCGATGAGCCGCCGGATCACCGGCACGGCAAAGGGATACGCACCCGGAGTGGTGACGCGCTCAGGCCGGATGGAGACGCTGCGCAGCATGTCTGCTGATGCTACTGCGTTTTGAGAAGGTGGGTTGTTCATGCGTGGCATGAACTAGCGGGACCTCGCTAGTTCGAATGCATAAGCATGAGCTTCAAGCCGAGGCGCTGCTTACCCCACCCTTCGCGAAAAACGCGAAGAATGGGGCACCCATGTTATCGACGACCGCAAAAGCAGTCGCAACTCTCAGGCCCTTTCGCGAGTAGAGTAGTCGCGTGCCCTTCCTCATCGAACCGCCGCTCTTGCCCATGCTTGCCAAACGCGTTGAAGCCATTCCGCAGGATGGCGGCTTTCAGTTCGAGCCCAAGTGGGACGGCTTTCGCACGATCCTTTTCCGCGACGACGACGACCTGCTGATCCAGAGCCGCGACGGCAAGCCGCTGGATCGCTACTTCCCGGAGTTGCGCGCCGCCCTGCTCGAGCAGCTGCCGCCACGCTGCGTGCTGGATGGCGAGATCGTGATTGCGCGGCCTGACAAGAAGCTGGGAACCGCGCTGGACTTCGACGCGCTGCAACTGCGCATTCACCCGGCAGCCTCGCGGATCAAGCTGCTCAGCGAGCAGACGCCGGCGTCGGTCGTTTTCTTCGATCTGGTCGCGCTCGGCGACGACGACCTGCGCGACCGGCCCATGCAGGAGCGGCGCGCCCTGCTGGAGGAACTGCTGAAGCAAGCAAGACCGCCGCTGCACCTTACGCCGGCAACGCAGGACACGGCGGTGGCCGAAGACTGGTTCCGGCGCTTTGAAGGTGCGGGGCTCGACGGGCTGATCGCCAAGCCGCTCACCGGCATCTATGCGCCGGACAAGCGCACGCAGTTCAAGATCAAGCATGAGCGCGACTGCGACTGCGTGGTGGCGGGCTTTCGCTGGCACAAGAACAGCGAGGACGGTTCACTCATCGGCTCGCTGCTGCTGGGTCTGTTCGACGACAGCGGCTCGTTGCAGCACGTGGGCGTGTGCGCCAGCTTCACCGAGGGCAAGCGCAGGGAGCTTGTCGGCCTGCTCGCGCCGTACCGTGAGAACGCGCTGGCCGGGCATCCCTGGGCTGCCTGGTCGGGTGCGGAGACCGGCGGCAATGACGAGCAGCGCGTGCCGGGTGCCAAGAGCCGCTGGAACGCCAAAAAAGACCTGAGCTGGCAGGCGCTGCGGCCGGAGCTCGTGGTCGAGGTCGCCTACGAGCACATGCAGGGCAACCGCTTTCGCCACCTGGCCCACTTTCGCCGCTGGCGCACGGATAAGGAGCCCGCCGCCTGCACGTATGCGCAGCTTGAGGTGGTGCCGCCGCAGGAGTTGATGGAGTTGTTTGCGGCGAAGGCGTGACGCTACGCCGCCTGTTGTTTGTCATCCCGTAGCGCAGGGATCTGCTTCTTACCCGCCTTTGCGTCGTCATTTCGACCGGAGCGACGGCCTTTCGTCGCGCAGTGGAGAAACCTGCTGTTCCCTTGAGGGCCTCAGCGCTCCGAGCAAACAGCAGGTTTCTCCGCTGCGCTCCGGTCGAAATGACGAGGTATGGGATGGCAACGAGAGCGGATTCCTTCGTTCCGTTGCGGACCCTAATCCAACCGCACTAAGTACGCCTGCGCATCGGGCTCGGTGACCCGCACGCTTTGGGCGATTGCGTCGGCGTGGGCGCGGTCGCTTATGAGTGGGTTCACGCGCACCCAGCTTCCCGTGGAGCCGGCGAACTGGATCACCTTGGCCGACGTGCTGTAGCGCCGCAGAAGATCGTTCTTCAGCCGGGAGGCGTTCTCCTCGTCCACAAACGCACCGACCTGCACGCACCACTTGCCCACGGGCGACACGTCCGGCCGCTGCTGCACCACTTCAATTCGTACCTGCGCGATGCCCATGCGGTACACGCCCGTGGCCTTGGCGGCGGCGATGGAAAGGTCAAGCGAACGGCCCGGCACAAACGGACCACGATCTGTGATGCGCACGGTTGCCGCGAGCTTGGTGGTCATGTTGGTCACGCGGATGAGTGTGCCGAGGGGCAGCGTGCGGTGTGCCGCGGTGAGGCTGTTGCCGTCGTACACCTCGCCGTTGGCGCTGCGCCGGCCTGAGGGGCCGTACCAGCTTGCGACGGCGAATTCTACCTGGCCCACGGGTGCGGTGTTGCTTTCAACGGCGGGTGGATTCACGGTGCGCCTGTGTGCGGTTGCCGCGGGCGGACGCTCCTGCGAGCGCGATGCCGCAGGCGGCGGTGGCGGGTAGCTTCGTCGACTGACCTGTGCCCGCTTGTGGCAGCCGGTGGTGAGCGCCAGCACGAGCAGTGCCGCCGCGGCGAAGAGCACGCGTTGCGCGGCGCGGCGGCTGGAGGTTGCGGGCAGCGTACCCGGCCCTGCCTGCTCCCGGCGCAAGGGATTCACGGCCGCCGGTCGTCCATCTTCTCCGCGAGCGATCGCAGGCCGTCTGCCGCGGACCGCAGCGCGTGCGAGCTGTGCTTGCGCACGTCTGGCACGACCTCATCGTTCAGGTAGCGGATGAGCCGTTGCAGTTCTTCTTCCGCACGCGCTGCAGCCTGGCGCACGTCCTGCTCAAAGCCGGTGCGGCCGGCGGTGGTGCTCTTGTCGTTGCCCTGCTCTGCCATAGTCAGCCCGCCTTGGGAGCGTTGCGACGGCAAGCCGTCGCAGAAACACGCATCCACCTGCAATTAAACGGCGATGCACAGGGGCCGTCCCGCAGAAATCGGCAGAGTTGTTCGAGTAGTTAACGCGAGGGCGCTCAAAAGCTACAGCAGGTGTAGCGGGACGACATTAAGGTGCCCCGACAGGGGTGTGCCCCATGTCCGGATTTTCGGACATGGGATAGCCTCGAAAATCCCATGTCCCAAACGCGGGACATGGGGCACACTACACCTGCAAGAAGAATGCTTACCGGGCGCGCGAGACTGCGAACGCCCGTGCCGGCGTTCGCGGCGACGGCTTCAGCTTGCGTACCATCATGCGGTATACGTGGCTGGCTTCGTCGACGGACAAGGCGCGCACGGGTACGGCGACGATCCGGCGATCGAGGCCGAAGGCCACCATGGCTTTGCTGCCGGTGCGCATGTCGTGCAGTTCGCTCCAGGCGCGCAGCTCGGGGCACTGCTCGGCGTCGTCGCCGCTCTGCACCGACCAGCCCGCCTCCGCCAGCGTCACGGTCTGCTCACCGGCGGGCGTGTTCACCAGGTCGCCCAGCAACCGCCGTCGCAGCATGTACCGCAACAGATGCCAGCCGCCGTAGGTGAGTGCGGCTGCCGCGACGATCACCGGCGCGATGGAGCCGTGCAGGCTGGGCAGCGGCAGGTGATGAATGTCCGAGAAGAAGTCGCCCAGCGCGCCCAGTGACATGATGCCGATGAGCGCGTAGGTGAGCATGGGCGTGTCGCGGTAGGGCCGGGGCCGTGTGGAGATGAGCTTCATCGCCTCGCGCCACTCATCCGGTCTCCAGGTATAACGAACGCGCACGGTAGAGCCCTTTCCGGATCATCCCCGTTATCGGCATTGCCAATCGAAGCTTGAGTGACTGAAGATACGGCAGCAATGGCCGAAGTAGAGAACACAACCTGCCAACAGGTGAGGGGCACTCAATGGTACTGGCACATCCATGGCCGCGAACACTGTCTGGTACAACGAAGACTACGATGAACAGGGAGCGCAACATCACACTCACGGCTTGTGAGCGGCTGCACACCCTTGTTCTCCGCGGACGCGACAGTATCCTTCCTTATGCGCCCCTGCTGGAAGCCGTCGCGGAACGCTTCGGTCAGTGCGGCGCCATGCACTGGCTCCCATTCTTCTTCAGCGGGCAGGCTGCGCGCTTCAAGTCCCCCCATCTGGTGCTGTTGCTGCAGGCGGGAACCGATCCGTTGAATCCGCCGGTCGAATCGGTCTTCGGTTGCGCACTGTTTTCTGAGTACGTTGTGTTCGGTTTGAAGACTGGTGCGGTCACCACGGAAGACACGGCGGCCTTTCGCACCGTGCTCGGCCTGCCGGAGGATCGCGCCGAGATTGCGCGGCTGTGCGCTGCCCGGCTCATCGATGAGGGCGCGCAGGTGGTGTTGGCGACCTACGGTGGCGAGGAAGGTGTGAACTCGCCCACTCCGGTGAAGCCGGCGCTTTGGACGGCGCGCGAACGCGTCGTCGGCTCGCATCTGGAACTTGCCTCAACATACGAGGAAACGCTCGCCGGCTTCAGCAAAACCATGCGCTTCCGGCTGCGTCACTTTCGCCGTGTGCTGCAACGGGCCGTTCCGTGCGTGTTTGTGCCGGACGCGACGGCCGAGCGCTCTGAACAGGAGTTTCTTGCGCTGAATCGCGGCTGCCTGAACCCGGTCACGGACGAAGAAGCGGCGCTGCGCTGGCGCGCCTCCCAGTCGCCCGGCGGCTACGCCATGGGCCTGCGTACAGCCGAAGGCGAGTGGCTGTGCCTGGTGGGCGGCTGGCGTCAATGCGGCACCACCGTGCTGCACTGGCAGCTCAACATGATGGGCTGGCAAAAGCACTCGCTGAGCACCGTGATGCGGTCGTATTTTCTGGAGCACGAGGCGGAACGCAGTACGCGCCGCGTCGTCTTCTTCGGCGGGACGCCCGACAACATCCGCCACTACTTTCCGCAAACCACGGTCACCGACCTGGTGCTGCGCCGCCCCACGCTGCGCGCGCGCGTCCTGCTCGCGCTGGCACGCATGTTCGCCTCGGAGCGAGGCCCCATGGGCCGCCCCAACTTCCTGGCGGAGGTGCTCACGGACGAGCACCTGCAGTGGAGAGGGACGGCGAAGCTGTAGGGCTCATTTCGGACCCGTAGCTTCACAGAATCGTCATTTCGACCGGAGCGCAGCGCACCCGCATCGAAGCACCCCAACAAGGGTGTGCCCCATGTCCGGACTTTCGGACATGGGAAGTTCAGAGTCCCATGTCCCAGACGCGGGACATGGGGCACACACCTACACCTGCATGAAAGTGGTCTAACTAGCGAGCTGGCCGCTCCGGCACCGGAGCCACTGCGGCGCTGCAATGCCCTGCGGCGTCGCAGGCGCGCACGCCGAAGAAGACATTGTCCTTTGACACGGGCAGCGTCGCCGCGAGCGTGCCGCCTTCCGTTGCGGGAAAGACGGAGGCCTGTGCGCTGTACTGCCAGTCTGTCGCGGCGGTCTCGCGCCAGACGATCTGGTACTGCACCGGGCCGCTTGCGGCGTTAGGTGCGTCCCACTTGAAGGTGCTGTTGTTGTCAAGGTTGCTGGTTACCACGCGCACGTTCTGCGGGGTGCCGGGCGAGCTGGCGAGGGTGGCAAGCGTGGCCATGTTGAGCCGGGCGACATTTGCGATGTAGTTGAAGTCGTCGAACTTCAAAAGGTCGCCGTACTCCTTGCCGTTTTCGGTGCGCACGTGCTGGTGCTGGTGATCGAAGTTCTCGCGCCACTCGGTAAAGCGCACGGCGGCAAAGCCCTCGTCGCTGAAGCTCTTGTGGTCGCCGCCGCGCAAGAAGCGGTCGAGCCGCAGCTCCATCACGGGCGTGAAGGGTGCCGCACCGGAACTGCGACGCTGCGGCACCGCGATACGCGCTGGGAAGTAGCTGCGGTCCACGTCGAGCACCTCGCGCGCAAGCTCGCGCGAGGAGGAATCGTTGTCCATGCCGAGCGTGAGCATCTGGCGAATCTGCTCAACGGGCGCGGTCGGCAGAATACCCTGCGAGAAGACGCGCACCAGCGACTTGTTCTGCAGTCGCTCGCCGGGCGTGGTGTCGCCACCCACGATGTCGTTGTTCAGCACACCTTCGAGCTGCCAGCCTTCCTTCTTCGCGAGCTGTGCAAGGTGGTGCGAGCCGTTCAGGCCCTGCTCCTCACCGGCAACAGTCACGAAGACGAGTGTCGCGGGGAACTTGTACTTGCTCAGCACGTGCGCGGACTCAAGCGAGACAGCAACGCCGCTGCAGTCGTCGTTAGCACCCGGCGCCGGGTCGTGCGTGTTGAGCATGTCAGTCTCGCGCGTGTCGTAGTGGCCGGTGACCAGGTACATGCGCTTGGCTGCCGCGGGATCGCTGCCGCGCAGGATCGCATACACGTTCTTGATGCGGGTAGGCTTGGGGATGCGCGAGCGCGCGCCAGTTTGCGGCGGCTCGATAAAGTCGTCGACCTTCACTTCGAGGCAGCCGCCACACTCCTTGCTGTACTGCTCGAACTGTGCCTGAATCCACTCGGACTCAGCCAGGATGCCTGTGCCCGGCTTCATGTCGGTATCGTTGGATTGGATGGTGGTGCGGTTGCCGAACTCCACCATGCGCGCGATGTTTGCCTGTATGCGCTCCGGCGACACTTCGCGCAGGGCCTTGGCGATCTGCGGGTCGGCAGGTGCCGGCGCAATCGGCGTGCCTACGCTTCTGTAATCCACGGCATCGGCAACGGGTGCACGCTGCGCAAAGGCGCTATGCGTCGCAACAGCAGTGAGCGAGAAGGCCAAAGCGGCAAGGGCTGAAACGGGCAAGCGGGTCACATCGGCTCCTGGTTGCAGTTGGTGCGGCTGGTGGAAAGAGAAGCGGCGCTCCAGTGACGAAGCGCCGCGTGTTGAAGTTTCGAGCAGGTTGATTGAGACCGTTTCCCTGAAGATTGGGTGACTTAGAAGATGAGCTTGCCCACAAACTGCAGCTGACGTGACGAACCCACGTCGCCCACCGCAAAGCGCGTCGACGAGATGATACCGAAGCTGCCTGAGCCGACAGCAGCCGATGTACCCGGGTTGCCGAAGCTGGCGTGGTTGAAGACGTCAAAGGCATCGGCACGAAACTGGAACTTCAGGTTTTCGAAGAGCGTGGTGTTCTTCTCAAGCGAGATGTCCGTATTCGCGAAGCCCGGGCCCACCATGCTGTTGCGGCTGATGTTGCCGAAGGCATTCGCCGCGGGCAACTGATAGATGCAGGCAGCGGTTGTGGTTGCCACGGTGCAGGTGGATGGGTTGAACCACTGCACGGTGGTCGCGCTTGTCTTGGTCTTGAGGTACTGCACCGGCGAGACAAGGTTCGGGTGCGCCACACCGGTTGAACCTGTGAACGTCGTTGTCGTCTGCGTGATGTTCAGTGGATTTCCGGTCTGCCACTGTGTGATGCCGGAGATCTGGAAGCCTTCCACCAACCGGTTGCCCTTGAACGGCAGCTGGTACACGACTGTCGTGCTGATGCGGTTGCGCGTGTCGAAGTCCGACGAGCCATAGTTCAGGGATGGCCGTGTTGCATCCTGAAAGGCCGTGCTGGTGAGGGAACCAAGATCAAGCGACTTGGAGTAGTTGTAGTTGAAGCTGAAGTTCAGTCCGTTGCGGAAAGCCTTCTGCGCCGTGAGCCACATGGCGTTGTAGTTGGACTGACCGATGCTGTTGACCTGGTTGATGTTGACCGCCGTCGCCGCGCCCGGAAGCACAGGGCTGCTGGTGGAAAGAGTGGCGTAAGGCCGCACATTGGTGACCAGGTCTGGCTGGTTGATGTTGAGGGGCTGACGCAGGTGGCGGCCAACAGAGCCGTAGTAGCCGATGGAAGTAACCACGCCAAAGGGCAGTGCCTGTTGCAGGTTGGCATTGAAGGTCTGCGTGTAGGCGTTGTGGAAGTTGCGGTTGATCGCGGAAACCGCGATGCCGGCAGCGACCGCACGCGCATAGAGGTTGTTGAGTGGCACGTAGGTCGGCGCGGACGGAATGACTGACGACGTCGTAAAGTTGGCGCTGTTGCGGTACGGCGGGTTGCTGTTCAGGCCGCTGACCGCGTTGGTTTCCGGCTGATCCGACATGTAGCCGTAGGCGGTACGCAGCACCGTTTTGCCGGTGCCAAATACGTCGTAAGCAAGACCCAAACGCGGCTGGTAGTTCAGGTTCTGCCGGTAGGGGCTCTCCCCATAGCCGAAGGTACGCGCCGGGATGAGGCTCTTGGTGGCGGTGTCGAAGTTTATCAAGCGGTCTTTGCCCTCAACGGGCGAACCGTTCCACTCAAAGCGGAAGCCAAGCTCGGCGGTAAGCGTGGGCGTGATCTTCCACGCGTCCTGCACAAAGCCGCCAACCGCGCTCGCATACAGGCGATTCGATATGGTGCCGGGAGTGACGGCATAGCTGGTAGCGCGGCCAAAGGCGAAGCCGATACGATTCGCAGCGGGCAGTGCGGCGTTTGCGGCGGTGAGGTTTCCGAGCTGGTCGTATCCGAAGCTGGTAAAGCCGACACTGCCGGTGTCGCCCGTGAAGTTCGCGTTCAGAAAGCGGCGGAACTCCCCGCCGAACTTGAAGGAATGCTGGCCCCGCGTGTAGGTCGCCGTGTCTGAGAAGATGCCGAAAGTATCCTCGCGCCCCTGGGGGAAGCCGGAAGGTCCGCCAAAGTTCAAACCCACATCGGTGATGTTTAGCTGCGGAATACCGGTAGCCCCGGCGTTTCCGGTAGAGATACCCAGCGTGGACGGGTCCGTGGTCACGTTCGGGTTGAAGGAGATGGCGATGCGGTTGAAGCCGACGCGTGCCTCATTCACCAGCCGGGGCGAGAAGACATGGGTCTCATTCAAGGTCAGGATCTGACGGCGCGCCGCGCGGTTGTCACCGAAGCCGGCGATGCTGTTGCCCTGCAGCGTGGGTTCGGTGCGCTTGTCCTGCTGGATGGCATAGAAGCCGTGGATGGTGTCGGCAGGGCTGAAGGTGTGTGCGATGTCGATGGTGCCTTGATCGGTCTGCACCGGGCCTGCGGCAATGCCTACAAACCGGGTCAAGATTGCCGGATTCGCCGCCAAAGGCGCGCTGTTCGGCAACGGTACGAACTGAAGCAGACGCGCGGCTACGGGGTCGGTGACAGCATTGCGCTGCGCAATGGTGGGTACGCCGCTGTTGATGGTGAGCCCCTGCGACTGCCGCAAAGCCTCATAGCTGGCGAAGAAGAAGGTGTGGTCCTTGAAGATGGGTCCGCCGAGCGCACCGCCGAAGTTGTGGCGCTTAAACGGTGCCTGCCGCTGCACACCCTTCTGGTTGAAGTAGTTGCGCGCGTCCAAAGCCTCGTTGCGGACGTATTCAAAGGCTTCACCGTGAAAAGCGTTCGTGCCCGAGCGCGTGCTCACGTTGACGATCGAGCCCGACGAACGGCCGTACTCCGCCGAGTAGGTCTGGTTGTTGATCTTGAACTCAGAGGTGGTGTTGATCGACGGCTGAAAGGTGATCTGGTTCTGCACCAGGTCGTTCAGGTTGACGCCGTTGATCTGGAAGTTGACGCTGTCGTCGCGGTTGCCGGCGGTGATAAAGCTGTTGGCGCCCAGGCCGCGGCTTGGCGCGGTGAGGTTTCCGTTGGCGGGCGCGGTTACACCACCGGGGGTGAGCACCGTGAGGTCGAGAAAGTGGCGGCCGTTCAGCGGCACCTCCTGCACGGTCTGCCGGTCGATCACCTGGCCCACGGTGATGCTCTCGCTTTCGATGAGCGGTGCGGCCGATTCCACCTGCACGGTCTCACCCGCTGAGTCGAGCTTCAAGGGGATATCGAGGCCTGTCTTCGCGTCCACCAGCAGTGTGATCTTCTGCACGGTGTAGGCACCGAAGCCGCTGGCGGTCACGCGCACGGTGTAATCACCGGGCGGCAGCGACGGCACGGAGTACAGGCCTGCCCTGTCTGAAACCACGGTGCGCTCGACGCCTGTGCCGATGTTGCGGACCACCAGTTGCGCGCCGGGCAGCACAGCGCCGGAGGGATCGGTCACGGTGCCCGAAAGTGTGGCAGTCGACTGCGCAAAGGCAGCCGTAGACAAGGACACGGCGGCGATCGCAAGCGATGCGAACCCGACACGTGAGGGAGTGCGAGAGAACATTGGGACCTCCATACAAGAACAGCAGGGTGGTAGCAGACGATGTGCCGAAGCGCGTCGCGAAAATGGCCTGGTTCGTACTGTCGAGACAATGAAGCAGCGGCGAAGAAAAACAACGCCGAACGCACGTTGAGACGCGCGAACAATGCAGAGTTACGGAAGCGGACAGCGGTGCTGACCGCTTCCGCATTTCTCCTGAGGCGTGTTAAGCGGAGTGGAGATGCCCGCGCCAGTTTTTATTAAAAAACTGGCACTTCGCATGCGCTTTCCGGTACCACGGAATCAGGAGAAATGCTTAGGAACGTGCTGGAACTGCTCTATCGATGAGGCTTGTACGACGTAATATATCAAACATCCACCTGTCATTCAGCACCTGTTCACAAACTTTTGCCCGGGTGCGTTGCATGCGCCGGTTCCCTGTCTGCGGCTTTGCCTCTTGCGCTTGATCGCCGGCTTCCCTGCGCGCGACGGCCGGGGCGCATGGCGAGAAGAACCGGCATCCGTTGCACGCATCGTCTTTGCCCTGCCATGGAAACGGTCGCGTCGGGTCAGCGTTACGAAAACGGAGGAATGCTCTAGCATGGTGGCTTCAAAGAACGAACCCGCGGAGCAGCGATGACGATGACCTTCGAAAAAGAAGCTTCGGAAAACCTCACGGAGCACGCACACCGCTCCATCAAGCGCTACATTTTGAGCGGCAAGCTGACGGCGGAGTTCCGCCTGACCGAAGACTTTTTCGCGCGGGAGCTGGGCATCAGCAAGTCGCCCGTGCGCGAGGCGCTGAACACCTTGCAGAACGAAGGCTTTCTGCGCATTGAGCCGCGGCGCGGCGCCTTTGTGCATCGCTTTTCGGCGAAAGAGGTGGCCGACCTTTACGAGTTGCGCGAGGCGCTTGAGGTCTTTGCCGCGTCCACTGTGCGCATCACGCCGGAGTTCCTGCGAACGTTGTGTGAGAGCGTGGAGCGCACCTGCGCCTTTCTGGCCGACAAGAAGAAATCCGAGTACATCGAGGAAGACATTCGCTTCCACGAGAGCATCGTCGCCGCCACCGGCAATGCCGAGCTGATGCGGGTCCACTCCAACATTCAGAGCAAGCTGTGGCTCTGCCGCTGCCAGACCTACCGGCTCACCTCGCCCGACACGCCGGAGTCACACCGCAAGATCAGCGAGGCCCTCTCCAAAGGCGACCGGCATGCCGCGGAAGAGATTACGCGCCGCCACATTCGGCTAGTGCGCGACTCGTTGCTGACCGAGCTCCGTGGCGTGGAAGAGAAAACAGACCGCATCGCGGCCGCGTAGGTTTGCTGCGCCACTGCTGTGGGTGCCCCATTCTTTCGCGGCTCTATCGCAAAAGGGTGGGGTCCATTCGCGCGAAGCGCGAACCGCTCTATGCTTTCGCGTATCCGCTAATATCGTGGCACCACTTACCCCACCCTTAGCTTCGCGAAGAATGGGGCACCCAGAGCTGTGACGACATTCGCCTCAATGTGCGGGTGCGT
>CAXTJS010000070.1:12109-13139 GCA_964244605.1 uncultured Terriglobus sp.
GCCGGGGTACCAGCCACACAAGCGGCACCATTACGGCGCAGAAGATGGTGAGGATGGCGATGATGTCAAGGTAAGCCAGCATCTGCGATTGGCTGCGCACGAGGTTGTAGATGTTGGCCTGCGCTGCATTGGTCGCGTCCGTCAGGTTGCCACCGCCGGCACCGCCGCTTCCCTGCAGAAAGCCCGCGAGGGAGCTGATGCGCTGCTGGAAGTAGCTGTCGCCGCCGGTCAGGTGCTGCACGATGGCCATCTGGTGCGCCTGCGAGCGGCGCGACAGCATGGTGGCCACAAACGCCGTACCCACTGACCCGCCGATGTTACGCGCAAGGTTCATCAGGCCGCTCACGTCGTTGTTCTGCGATCGCGGTACGCCGTTGTAGGCGGTGGTGTTGATCGGGATAAACAGGAAGGCGAGTGAGATGGACTGGATGACGCGCAGCCACATGATGGTCTTGAAGCTTGAGTCGAGCGCCATCTCCTGGTGCATCAGCAACAGCGAGGCGGCCAGCGTGGTGAACCCGAAGGTGATCATCAGACGCGGATCAACCTTGCCGATCAAGACGCCGACTACCGGCATCATCAGCATGATGGTGAGCCCACCCGGTGAGATCACCAGGCCGGCGAGCGATGCCGTGTAGCCAAGCAGCGTTTGCACATACTGCGGAATCAGCACAGTGGTGGCGTAGAGCGAAAAGCCGAGCACGAACAGCAGCGTGAATGAGACCGCAAACGACTTCTGCTTGAAGAGCGTGAGGTTCAGGATGGGCCGGTTGCCGCGCTTGAGTGACAAGAGCGACCACGCGATGAGGCCCACCAGCGCAGTGGCGCAGGCCACGATGAAGAAGGCGATCACGTGCGAGCCGAACCAGTCGTCCTCTTGCCCCTTGTCGAGCACGAACTCAAGCGAGCCGAAGCCGACGGCCAGCAGGGCAAAGCCGAAGTAGTCGAGCTTTAGGCCCTTCCGCTTGCTCTCCGCGACCTCCGCGATGATGTGCGGCGGGTCTTCGACCATGCGGCTGGTAAGAAAGAG
>CAXTJS010000071.1:0-12995 GCA_964244605.1 uncultured Terriglobus sp.
CGCATGAGCACGAACACGAACCGCAAGGGCCTGCTGATCTCGCTCGGCGTCTTCCTCCTTTTGCTTTTCCCGCTTGCTGCGCTGAACGCGTTTCGCCTCTCCTTTCTGAACCCGTCAACGACGGGCGAGATCTTTCTCTTCACAGCAATTGCCGCGGTCGCCTTGCTGCTGTTCTTCACGGCGCTGTTGCTGATCGTGCGCAACGCGCTGAAGCAGTACGCGGACCAGCGCAGCCGTGTGCTTGGCGCGCGTCTGCGCACGCGCATGCTTTGGGGCGCGGTGCTGCTTTCACTTGTACCCATCACGTGCATGTTTGGCTTCAGCTACCTGCTGATGAACCGAGCAGTGGAGCGCTGGTTTTCGCAACCGGCGGCGGAGCTTCGCGATGACAGTTCGCGCATCGCGCTGGAACTAACGCGCTACATCTCCGCGAACGCGCGGGCCGAGGCGGCCAGTGCGGCAGCGGCCCTGAACGACGCACCCGTGAACCAAGCGGTTGCGGTGCAGCGAGAGTTCCGCACGCACGATGCCACGCTGCAGGGCGGGTTTCTGCTGCTCTATCGCAACGACCAGGTTGTCGAACGCTTCCGCAGTCCTGCTACCCAGACCGCTTCCATCATGGCCCGCACCTGGGACCTGCCCGCATCTACACTTCACGACCCGGCACCGGACCGTGAGGTGAAGACCGCATCGGGCACGCTGGACGACATGGCGCTGCGCGCGGCACGCAACCCGGATGAGCCGGTGCTTGCCGCTGCCGGAAGTGAATACGTGGTCGGCTCCGCCTTCCTGCATCAGCATGAGGTGGTGGTTGCCGCGCTGCCGCTACCCGCGGGCCTGAGCACCAACCTCGCCCGGCTTCGGCGCGACGGCGACCAGTACTGGACGCTCTTCCGACTGCGCCGCCAGATTCGCGCCACCTACATGCTGCTGATGGTGATGATTACCACGCTCGCACTCTTCTGCGCGAGCTGGCTGGCGCTGCACCTCTCCAAGCAGGTCACACGGCCGGTTGAGGCACTTGCCGACGCGATGAACGCGGTGGCGCAGGGCAACTACGCGTTGCGCGTGGACCAGGCCACCACGGAGGAGCTAGGCGAATTGACGGCGGTCTTCAACTCGATGGCGGGTGAGTTGGAACGGGGCCGGCAGTTGGTCGAGCAATCCACACAGCAGGTACTTGAAGCGAACACGGCGCTCGAATTGCGGCGGCAGGAGCTTGAGACCATGCTGCAGACGATCCCAAACGGCGTCGTCATGCTCGACGCATCGGAGCACATCCGCGTGGCGAACCGCGCCTTCAGCGAGATGCTCGACCCCGGCGGCGAGCGCTCCTTTATCGGCCAGGCACTTGCAGAAGTCTTGCAGGCGGAAACCATGGAGCCGCTAAGCCGCCTGATGCAGCGCAGCCATCGCATGAGCTTCGCCTCGGGCGAGATGGAGATGCCCAGCGTCTCCGGCACGCTGAGCATCGCAGCGAGCGTCGCCCTGCTGGAGACCAGCACCGCGAACGGACGCACGCCCATGGGGTACGTGGTCGTGCTCGAGAACGCAACCGAGCTTCTGCGCGCGCAAAAACAGTCGGCCTGGAAAGAGGTGGCGCGCCGCGTCGCACACGAGATCAAAAATCCGCTCACGCCCATCTCGCTCTCGGCCGAGCAAATCCGGCGACATATCGGCCGACTCGGTGACGTGCTGCAGCAGCACGAACTGGAGTCACCATCCATCGCGACCATTCACCGTTCCAGCGAAGTGATCAGCGCATCCGTGCAGAACATGCGGTCGCTCGTCGATCAGTTCTCCTCGCTCGCGGAGTTCCCCAACGCGCAGCCCCGGCCCGCGGACCTGAACACCGTGATCGAGAACACACTGACGCTCTTTGCCGGCAGGCTGCAAAACCTCACGGTCACGCGGTCGTTTTCACCGCATCTACCGCTTGTGCTGCTTGATCCTGAGGCGCTGAAGCGCGCGTTATCGAACCTCATCGACAACGCGGCAGAGGCGATGACCAACAGCTTGCTGCGGCAGTTGAGTATCACCACGTGCCCATCTGATGCAGCGGAAAACATGGTCGAGGTGGTCGTCGCCGACACCGGACCGGGCGTCACGGACGAGATGCGAGAGCGCCTGTTTCTGCCGTACTTCTCCACAAAGCAGCGGGGCACCGGCTTGGGCTTGACCATCGTAGCGAAGATCGTTGCAGAGCACCACGGCACCATCCGCGCGGAGAAAAACACGCCTTCCGGTGCACGGTTCGTCATTGAGTTGCCGGTCGCTTCGGCGCTATCGCAAACGCCCGTTGAGGAACCCGCAGCCGCAGAGCAGCCCGTCGAGGTACTGCAGTGAAGCACGTGCTGATCGTCGACGACGAGCCGGACATTCGCCTCTCGCTCGAGAGCATTCTGCGCGACGAGGATTATGTGGTCACCACTAGCGGTTCCGCCGTGGAAGCGCTCGAGTTGATCCGCGACGTAGAGTACGACGCCGTGCTGCTCGACATCTGGCTGCCCGATGGCGACGGTCTTGACGTGCTCGGCAAGGTGCGCGACCTGCGTCTGAGTGTGCCGCCTGAGGTCATCATGATCTCAGGCCACGGCACCATTGAGTCTGCCGTCCGCGCCACCAAGCTGGGCGCGTACGACTTCCTTGAGAAGCCGCTCTCGCTCGACCGCACGCTGCTCATGCTGAAGAACAGCATCGAGGCACGCCAGCTTCGCCGCGACAACACAGAACTGCAACAACAACTCGCGCAGAAGGCCTACCTCACCGGCGAGAGCGTTCCGCTTAAGGCGCTCCGTCAGCAGATCCGTCTGATGGCGCCGACCAACGGTCGAGTGCTTATCTTTGGCGAATCCGGCACCGGCAAGGAGCACATCGCACGCTCGATGCACTCGGAAAGCCAGCGCAGCGAGCGCGTGTTTGTGGAGTTGAACTGCGCCGCTATCCCGGAGGACTTCATCGAAAGTGAGCTGTTCGGGCATCGCCATGGCGCATTGTCGAACGGGCCCTACGAGAAGCGCGGCACCTTCGAACGCGCAGATGGCGGCACCCTCTTTTTGGATGAGGTCGCCGATATGAGCCTAAAGACGCAGGCAAAGGTGCTGCGTGCCTTGGACGAGCAGCGCTTCTACCCAGTCGGTGCGCAGCACCCGGTGCACGTGGATGTGCGGGTGATCGCGGCAACCAACAAGAACCTCGAGGAGGAGATCGTCCGCGGCAATTTCCGGGAGGACCTCTTCTACCGCCTTAACGTCATCCCATTCTTCGTGCCGCCGCTGCGCGACCGCATCGAGGACGTGGCACCGCTGGCCCAGGAGTTCGTGCAAGAGTTTGGCAGAGAGTACGGAAGACCCCGTGTCGAGATCACTGCAGAGGCACTCGGCACACTCAAGGCGTACCGCTGGCCGGGCAACGTGCGCGAACTGCGTAATGTCATTGAGCGCGTGCTGATCCTGAATCCGAAAGTTTTGCGCATTGAGCGCAAGCACCTGCCGACGCTTGTTTATCGGGAACCGAAGGCAGACGGAGCAGCCGTACGCGTCGACGGCTCAGGCACGCTGCTGGAAGCGCGCGAGGCGTACGAGCGGGACTACATCCTCAAGAAGCTGGACGATTGCCATGGCAATGTAAGCCGCGCGGCTGAGGCGCTTGGGCTTGAGCGGTCGCATCTTTACCGCAAGATGAAAGCGCTCGGCGTCGCCGTTCGCGAGTAGCCGCTCTACTCTGAGCCTGCAGGCTTCTTCGCCTGCTGCTCGCTCAATGCTTCGATCTGCCTGCGCCAGTCCAACTCGTCCACAAAGCCGCGTGAGCTGCGCCAGTCGTCCTTGACCTTGACGAACAGCTCCAGGAAGACCCGCGTGCCCAGCAGTGATTCGATCTCCTTGCGCGCCGCAGTGCCGATCTGCTTCAGCATGGTGCCGCCCTTGCCGATCAGGATTGCCTTCTGACCGCTGCGTTCCACAAAAATCGCAGCGGCTATCTTCGTAACGGGCAGCTTCGGTTCTTCGCCCTTCTTCGGCTTGCGCTGCGGCCCCGGCTCTTCCCAGCGCTCGATCACGACAGCAGAGGCGTAGGGAACCTCTTCGCCGGTGTAGAGCAGTATCTTTTCACGGATGAGTTCCGCACCCAGGAAGCGCTCGGGCTGGTCGGTAAGCTGGTCAGCAGGGAAGTAACGTTCGCCCGTCGGCAACAATGCAACGACCTTCTGTATCAACTCCTCCAGGCCGTTCTGCTTCTTTGCGGAGATCAGCACGACCTCAGCAAACGTGTGTTGCTCGGACCAGTGCGCGATGAGCGGCAACAGCTTCTCCCGTTCGAGCAAATCGATCTTGTTCAGCACCAGCACGATGGGCGCTTCCACCTTGCGGAGAAGGTCAAGGGCAAACGCATCCTCTGCTGCTGACATTGCCTTCTTGTCTTCCGGGTCGACTGCCTTCTTGGGGTCGTGCAGCCGGTGCGTTGCGTCCACCAGAAACAGCACAGCATCGCGCGACTCCAACGCGTCGTGCACCTCCTGCATCATGCGTTTGTCCAACTGGGTGCTGGGCTTGTGCACGCCGGGTGTATCCACCAGCAGAACCTGCGCCGCAGGCTGCGCTTCACGCGTCTTTGTCTTCGGCTTCGCGGCCACCTCGAGCACGCCTAGAATGCGGTTGCGCGTGGTCTGCGCCTTGTGCGTCACGATCGCGACCTTTTCACCGAGTAGCGCGTTCAGCAGCGTGGACTTGCCTGCGTTGGGGCGGCCAATGATGGAGACAAAGCCAGACTTGAACGGTGATGCGGGTGCAGAGCCGGAAGCGGGGCGAGAGGCCATTCTGTCAGTGTATCGACAGCGCTACGTCGTTGGAGCGAACGCGACGCGCACACGCGTGACCAGGCGTGCCGTGGAAGTGAGCACCTCCAACCGCAGACCATCCTGCTCAACCACCTCGCCGGGCAGCGGGATGTGCCCGGCAAGCTCTGAGACCAGACCGCCCACGGTTGTCGATTCAATGTCGGAGGGCAGACGCACGGAGCTTCGTTCACGCTCTTCAAATCTGGAGTCTGCGCCGGTCGAGTTGCTGCCTGGGTCGCTCGAGTTCTCGTCGCGGGCGGCCAGCAGATCACGCAAGTCGGCAAGGTCAAGGTTGCCGGGCACGATCCATGAGCCGTCCGGCTCCCTCGCGATCGCCTCATGCGGCACCGGTGCCGGCTCGTGCTCATCTTCAATGCTCCCGAAGATCACCTCGATGAGATCCTCAATCGTGATGAGACCCGCCACGGTCCCATACTCGTCAATGACCACGCGCATGTGCTGCTTTTCGGACTGCATCTCACGCAAGAGTTCATTCACGCGCTTCGGCTCGGGCGTCAAGACTGCTGGGCGCTGCATCTCTTTGACGGTGCGCTGCATGGCATCTTCGTCGCGCACCCGCAAGAGATCGTGCGCAAACGCGATGCCGGTGATGTTGTCCAGCGTGCCGGCATAGACGGGCACTCGTGAGAAGGCGCTACGATTCACTTCCTCAGTAAACTCGGCCAGAGTCATGGTGTCTGGCACGGCAAAGATCTCGGGCCTTGGCGTCATCACTTCACGCACGACAAGGTCGCCGAACTCCACGACGGACCGCACCAGGGCGCGGTCGCTCTGCTCCAGAATGCCTTCCTCTTCGCCCGCTTCCAGCAGGGCATCCACGCCCTCTTCACTGTTGTCTTCTTCGCCCGTCTGCTCGTGCTCCGCAAGGGAAGCGATTGAAAGCAGCAGGCCAAGCAAAAGCGTCAGTGGCGAGATCAGATAGAACAGCGCCTGAAAGACCCAGCGTATGCGTGCGCACCACAAACCCGCGGTGCGAGCAAACAGGATCTGCGGCACGAGCCTGTCAAAAAGCAGTATGAACAGCGCGAGTTCAACCAGCGAGGTGAGAAAGCTGAGCGCGCTGCCCGCCTTGAGCAGGGCCGAACCGAAAAGTAGTGCCAGCGCTGCGACGGTCGTAAGCCGCAGGATTGACGCGGACAGCGCGATGGAGTCGCGCGAAAGGCCGAACTTTGGCTCGATGTGTTCGACCCACGAGTCGACATTGTCCTGGTACTCGCGGGCGAGGAACTTGCCCATCTCCGAGTAGACGCGGTCGGCGTATGCGCAAAGCGTCAGCACGGCCAGCAGCAATGCCATGAGTAGAGCGACGATCATCGAGCCGTCCTGTTTGCTGCGGCCCTGCGTGGCCGCCGTGCGATGGAAGACCGCTCAATCAGGCCAGCGGGCAGCTTCAGCTCAGATCGCAGTTGCGCCTCCAGTGCTCGCATCTCGCCGCTGTCGGTCTCATGATCGTGCCCGGCCAGATGCAGCAGGCCGTGCAGCGTCAGAATGCGCACTTCATCGGCAAGGCCGTGGCCATGCTCGTCCGCCTGCCTCTGTGCGGTTTCGATCGAAATGGCGAGGTCGCCTGCCATACCCTCACCGTTGTCGGCAGCTGGGAATGACAGGACATCCGTCGGCTTGTTCTTGCCGCGGAACGCCTTGTTCAGCGCTTTGAGACGTGCGTCATCTGCGAGCAAGAGGTTAACCTCTCCCGCAAGGCCCACGGTGCGTTGCGCGCGCTTCAGGAATCGAGCAACCTCCGGTTTACGCAGCGTGAGAAACGCTGCAGAGCCGGAGCCGGTACTCGGAGGTTCGACGACGATCAACCTTTGTCCTTAAAGGGCAGGGGCACTGCTCTATCGTATCGCGGCCGGCCAAACCATGGTTTAGAGACCGGGCTTGTTGCCGCCCGTGTCGGCCATCGCCGCGGGCGCGGTCTCTTTCATACTGTCGCCGATCTCAAAGACAGGCGCATCTTTCGGCAGCTTGAACCGGCCCTCAGACAGGTAGCCTACGGCAAGCGCGCCGGCGAACTCCGGCTGCAATACAACCAGGGGAAGCAGATACTTCTTGCTCTTTACGAGCGATTCCGCGATGCCGTCCACCGAATGGCTGCGTGCGATGGTCCCGGGAACCTGCAGGATCGTGAACGCTGACAGATGAATCCCCGGGTTCTTTTTGCCGTACTTCACAAGCGACTTGGCCACCTGCTTGGGCGTTGTCAGGCCGAAGTCGGCCAGAAAGCTGCGGTGGATTGCGTGCGGGAAGTAGATGTCAAGCACCACGCGTGAGAAATCGGCGCAGTTGTGAAAGAAGAGGTCGAAGTGGCCCACGTCGCCGCGATCGTTGAAGTATGCGATTAGACGGTCGTCCTGAGCGGTCGTGGTGTCGGCCTGAAAACCATGAATTTTGCGGTCGAACGAGGAGCCGACTAGCTGTGTCCACTCACCTTTGGGCGGGCTGCCGTCTGCACGCGCCGGTGCCAAAGTCTGCAGGTGCGCAGCCCAGTACACGCCGCGCATGCGTACGGCGTCAGCCTTGCCGATTGTCTTGGGAACATCCCGTGCCTCGTCCACGGCGTAAAGGTAGGGCACGATCGGCATGGCGATCCAGTCGTCATGATGGATCTCGTGGTATCGGCTGATCACCACGCCCAACTCGCCGGGATCACATCGGCGCAGCTCTGTGGGTGTGACCATGCAGATGTGGTTCAGGTAGACGGCAGCGTGACCAGTGGGGTTGAAGGCACCGAACTCGCCGTAGGGCTCCTCCATGAGCAGCGCAACGGAGGCATGGCCCTGCATGGGTACGAGCGATATACAGGCAAGCAGAGAGAGGCAGAGCAGCGCGCGTAAGTAAATCGTCATTGCTCTACCTCCTAGGCTGCCGTAGTTGTGAATCCTGCAAACAGGCACATTCATCCCATGCTCACGCGGCGGCCAGCTACGGAGCCACGGCGTTTAGGCTTGTGTGCGACGCAAAGCCACCTTGCGCATGGACTGGACACGCCGCTGATGGACTGCCCTTCTGCTACAGACGCATTTCGCCCGATTAAGTTCCTTCTCCGCCCACAGGTGGCCATCCTCGCCACCGTCTGCATGCTGGCCTGCGCTTCGCAGGTGCGGGCGCAGCAGCCTGCATCACGTCCGTTGCTCGTGGTCGGCTTTATGGGCGGCCGTGTCAAGGCTACCAATCTGGTGCACAAGGAGGCAGTGGTTGCTCGCGACCTTCAGCAGAAGAACCCCGTCAGCATGCAGGTGCTCACCTTCGCGAATCACGACGGAGCCAATCCGCTGAAGGCAGTGCTGCAATACGTGGACACCAATCATGACGGGCAACTCAGCCCGGAAGAGAAGGCGACCTCGCGCATCGTTCTCTACGGCCATAGCTGGGGCGCGTCTGAGACGGTGCAGCTTGCCCGTCAGCTTGGGGCGAAAGACATCCCTGTTCTGTTAACGATCCAGGTGGATAGCGTTCAGAAGTACGGCGAGAACGACGGCGTGATCCCCGCCAACGTGCATGAGGCGATCAACTTTTACCAGACAGAAGGCCTCTTGCACGGCCGCCCCGTCATCCGCGCTGAGGACCCGACGAAAACGACGATCCTTGGGAACAATCAGCTCAGTTACAAGGCAGATCCGGTCGCATGCCGCGACTTTCCATGGTTCGCCCGCACTTTCATGCGTCCGCACATAGAGATTGAGAACGATCCGAAGGTGTGGGCGCGGGTGGAAGCGATGATCCAGGAGCAGGTGCGCTGAGCTGCCACGAGAAAGGCCGCAGCATGCGCTGCGGCCCTTCATCACAGTTACTGCATCTTCGGCGGTGCGCTCGCCGGGATGCTCGTCTCCATACCGGATTCATTTAGCCCGAGTGAAAGCTGGTGCTGCCGCGCGTGCGTGTCATACGCGCGCACGATTCGCTGCACAAGCGTGTGCCGCACCACGTCGCCGTCCTCAAAGTGGGTGAAGCGAACACCTTCGACGCCCTCGAGCACAGTCAACGCATCCAGCAGGCCCGACCGCTTCGGATTTGGCAGATCGATCTGCGTCAGGTCGCCCGTGATCACGGCCTTTGAGCCCATGCCGAGACGTGTGACGAACATCTTCATCTGCTCAATCGTGGTGTTCTGCGCTTCATCCATGATGATGAAGGCATCTGAGAGGGTGCGGCCACGCATGAACGCGAGCGGTGCGACCTCAATGATGTTCTTCTCGAGCATCTTGTCGACGCGGTCACGGTCGAGCAGGTCATAGAGGGCGTCGTACAGCGGGCGCAGGTAGGGGTCGACCTTCTCCTGCAGCGAGCCGGGCAAAAAGCCGAGCCGCTCGCCGGCTTCCACAGCGGGCCGAACGAGGATGATGCGGCTGACCTTCTTCGCCATCAGCGCGCTTGCAGCCATGGCAACGGCAAGGTAGGTCTTGCCGGTACCCGCGGGGCCGATGCCGAAGGTCATATCCGCCGCTTCGATATTCTCAACGTACTTGCGCTGATTGGTGGAACGCGGGTTCACCATGCGCTTAATGCCGGTGGCGGTGCGTTGCCGGCCGCTGTCGACGATCTGTTTGAGCGTGACGTTTGGGTCGGCAAGGGCAAGCTTAACGAGCGCGTGCAGCTCCGGCCCGGCAAGCAGAACGCCTGAGCGGCGAAGACTTTCAAAGTCACTGAAGATCTTCTCAATGCGCTGTACTGCCTCAGCTTCACCGCTCACTTCCAGCGCGTGGGAGCGAAGGTCGATGGCCACTCCAAGCGCCTGTTCCATCAGGTGCAGGTTCTCATCACGGACACCGAACAGCGCCTCAGTATTAGGCGAAATCTCAAGCGAGCTCTTTACCACGGTATTAGGCAAGTCGGGTTCTTCCTCCATCATCGGGGTTGGACGTGCGTGAAGGGGTTGTGGGGTGGTCTTCTGAACGGTCACGCAGCGCAACGGCTGAGTGTGGTTTGCAGGTCGGTTTGGAGAGGATCACCAAAGGCTCAGAAGTTGCAGTGAGGTTAGCGCCGGGAAGAAACGCCGTCAAGTGAACAGATGCGCAAAAAATTGGGCGGGAGCCGAAGCGCCCGCCCAATCGAGTGTGCTTTTCGTCAGGTTAGAACAGCAAACGCAGGGCGAGCTGAATCTGGCGGGCACCACCGATGCCGACCTGGTTCGTTACCGTACTGGTCAGTGCGCCGAAGTTTCCGTTGCCTGCGGTGCCTGCCGCGAAAGGCGTGCCCGGCTGAATCGTGTTCGTCAGTACGGCATTTGTCGGAATGCCTTGTGAGAGGCGCACCGTACCAGGATTGGAGAAGTTGGCATGGTTAAGCACGTTGTAAATCTCTGAGGTGAACTTCAAACGCGTGCTTTCCGTAAAGGCAAACTCCTTCTGCAGCGTGAGGTCCAGTTGGGCCAAGTTGGGTCCGGAGAGATCGTTCCGTCGTGCGTTGCCAAAGGTGCCCGCCGCCGGCACGCTGAAAGCCGCCGGATTCAGGAAGTTGAGGCCATTCTTCAGGTAAGGGTTAACGCCGGGTACGCGGTTCGGGCGCCGGATGTTACGGGTATTGCCGCCACCCGGAACGTCCTGCACCGCGACCGTGCAGATGCCGTTACCGTACGCGCCGCCGTTGTAAACAAACGGACCGCACGCCGCATTGACAACCGGCCCCGAGAACGTCTGCCCGACAAACGGCCCACTCACGCCGAGGTATGCCACGTCTGGCCTTGTGATGAGCACGTCGATCGGCACGCCTGAGCGGAAGTTCACAATGCCGCCAAGCTCCCATCCACCTGCCACCAGGTCAAGTGCGTTGCCAAGGTCGTAACGCTTGCCCTTGCCGACAGGCAAGGCAAACAGTGACGTGACGTTGAGCGTGTTACGGATGTCGAAGGTGCCTCGACCATACTCGCCGCGTGCGCCATAGACCTGCAGTGGTGCCTGAGCGGTAGTAGCCTCGTTCGAGCCGGACGACGTGCCCAACTCATGCGCCCAGGTGTATTGCGCACCCAGCGACAAGCCGCTGTTGAAGCGACGCTGCAGCGTGGTCTGCAGTGCGTGGTACTGGTCCGTTCCGCCGGAGGTCTTGTAGTCGATCTCGGCAAAGCGACCACCGAACTGCCGCACAGCCGTGCCAGCGCCGTTCACGCCGCTCGTCGTCACGCCAGTGATCAGGTTAGTGATCGAGCGCAGGAAAAGATTGCGGTTTGACGAACCCACATACCCCACCATGAACTGCATGTTTCCCGGCAGTTCCTGCTGGATGGATGCGGTGTAGGTGGTAACGCGCTCCGGCACCTTGTAATTGGCTGTGTAAGCGCGCGGCTGGTAGCCGAGAGTCGGGCTGTTGATGTCGTAAGTTGCGTACACATCCGTCTGCGGATTGATCGGGTACACCTTGCCGCTGGTGAATGTACGGGTCACACGGTCGTTGGCTTCCGGCTGAATTTGGTCTTCCGTCTGGCCTGGACCGTAATATGTTCCCACGCCGAGACGCAGCACCGTCTTGTTATCGAGCGCTGCCGGTGCATAGACCATTGCAATGCGCGGGCCAAAGTTATTTAAGTTGGAGTGGAACCAGTCGCCCGAGTACTTCGGGATAATGTCGCCCGTAGGAATATTGAAGTAGACGTCCTTGTTACGGTTCTCATGCAGCGGCGAGTAGTACTCATACCGCAGACCCAGACTGAGCGTGAGATTCGGCTTCACCTTCCACTCGTCCTGCGCGTAGCCAATGTAGTAGGTCTGTTTGACCAGCGCGTTGCCGCTCAGCCCGGTGAAAGGGCTGGGATCGCTCAGGTTTCCGAAGAACTGGATCTGCGAGGGCGCATTTCCAGGATTGGTCGGGCTTGTGCCTGTGAACGCAGCCACCGAGTTATAGGTGTACGTCGTTCCGCCAATCTGGTCGTTGTAAAGCGATCTTGGCCGTACCTCGACGCCGAACTTCAAGTTGTGATTTCCGGCAACGCGCGAGAAGTTATCGATGAAGCTGTATTCCTGCGCGGTGTAAGGAGCGCCCACGCCGTTGAATGAGGAAGACAGGGAAATCAGCGCACCCACATTCGTCAGGCCCGCGATGGCAAGACGCGAGCGGCTCAAATCGACGTTGCCACTCGGACCACTCTGGCCGAGCACACGCATCTTGACGCTGTTGAAACCAAACTTTGTCTCATTGAAGCTTCGTGGCGACAGAATCTGGTTCACCACGAATGTTCCGTTCTGCGGTACTTCCACTTGGCCGAAACGGCTTAGGGACGCATCCTGCACCTGCGAGGCAACACCCTGATCGCGGTTATAACGCGCATACATGCTGATCTTGTCGTTTAGCTTGTAGTCGAAACGAATATCGCCGAAGTTTTCGTTGACGCTGTTCTGGCCGATGCTGATCACACCATTCAGCACGCCCGCCGAGTTCAACGTATTCGCGACGGGAAACGCGGCGAGCAACGGAGTCAGAGCCGGGGTGTACATTTGGGTGTTCAGGCGTTCTTGCGCGCTCAGCGTCGTCTGGTTATAAGCCTGCACAAATGTCTGTCGTAGGCCCTCATACGTGGCGAAGAAGAAGAATTTGTCCTTGATGATTGGGCCGCCGACAGAGCCACCAAACTGATTCAGGCGGAACTTTGTGGGGTTTGGGCTCGTGTAGAGCGGCGGGCTGAAACGACGGTTGAAGTAATTACGCGCGTCGAAAAAATCGTTACGCACATACTCAAAAACCGAGCCGTGGATGTTGTTCGTACCCGACTTGGTAACGAAGCTGATCTGGCCGCCGGTGCCGGTACCGAGCTCAGCAGGGTAGCCGGAGCTATCCACACGAAATTCCTGCACAGCTTCGAGCGATTGCTGCAGGCGGAAGATCGAGGTCAACTCCCCGTTTAGGTTGCCGGGGGAGGTGTCGATAATGGATCCGGCGTCGATGCCGTCGATGCGGATGATGTTCTGCTCCACCGAGCGGCCGGAGAAGTGGATGTTATCGAAGGTTCCGGAACCGGAGTTCGTTGCACCCGGAACAAGCAGGTACAGTTGCGAGATCTGGCGGCCGTTAATTGGCAGCTGCTGGATCTCACGCGTCGGCACGTTTGCGCCGATCTTTGCCGAAGACGTATCAAGCGCGATCAGCGCACCGGCCTCGACCGTGACGCTCTGGTCGCTGCCTTGTATGGGCAGGGAGAAGTTCTGGGTGC
>CAXTJS010000072.1:0-2212 GCA_964244605.1 uncultured Terriglobus sp.
CGCCGTAGCCGGTGCGCTCGATGCGCTTGAGGAACTGCTTGGGGATGATCTGGTCCGTGTCGATGTTGGGCAGCGGCAGTGGCGCGGCTTTGGACGTGAGAACATTTACCGGTTGCATAGATACCTCGTTGCGTCGCCTGCGCGGAGTGCCGCGCCATGCCGCATAGCATGCGCGGACAAGTTTGAGGTGAGCGCCAAGGGCGCGTTCCATACCAGCCTAGGGCGTAGCCCTAGGACATCGTGCGAGAGAGAGGTGGAGGGCCAACGGCCCGATCTATAGGCACGGCGTATCGGGCGGGCCTTTGGCCTTTCATGCCTCTGCGCATGGGCGTACCTAGGCCGTTGGCCTAGGCTGGTATGAGCCGCGCCTTTGGCGCTGACGAACTGCATGTGGGCTGCCACTTGTTTCACGGGCGTCCCCACTTGCGCACGTCCACGAAATGACCTGCGATGGCGGCTGCGGCGGCCATCTGTGGCGAGACAAGATGCGTGCGTCCACCCCGACCCTGCCGGCCCTCAAAATTGCGGTTTGAGGTGGAGGCGCAGCGTTCACCGGGTTGCAGGATGTCGGGGTTCATGCCGAGGCACATGCTGCAGCCGGGCTCGCGCCACTCGAAGCCGGCGGTCTGAAAGACGTGGTCGAGGCCCTCTTCCTCCGCCTGCTTCTTCACCATCTGTGACCCCGGTACGACCATGGCGCGGATGCCTGTCGCAACGTGGTTGCCGCGAACGATGGCGGCTGCGGCGCGCAGGTCTTCAATGCGTCCGTTGGTGCAGGAGCCGAGGAAGACCGTGTCGATCTTGATCTGCTCGATCGGCGTTCCCGGCTTCAGGTCCATGTACTCAAGCGCGCGTGCAAAGCTCTTGCGGTCGGCGTCGGAGAGGGCGTCCTCGGGGCTCGGAACTTTGCTGTCGACGAAGGTGGTCATGCCGGGCGAGGTGCCCCATGTGACCGCGGGCGCGAGTGTTGCGGCGTCGATGTGCAGTTCGCGGTCGAACTTTGCGCCGGGATCGGTGGGCAGGGTGCGCCAGTGCGCCAGGGCCTCTTGCCATGCGGCTTCGTCGAAGCCGGAACCCACCTTAGCCTGCGGCGAAGGTGGGACACCCGCTTGCTTCGTACCCGGGCCGAAGCGGCGGCCCTTCAGGTAGGCGAACGTCGTCTCGTCGGGAGCGATCATGCCGGCGCGCGCACCGGCTTCGATGCTCATGTTGCACACGGTCATGCGGCCTTCCATGCTGAGCGCGCGGATGGCGGAGCCGGCGTATTCGACCACGTAGCCCGTCGCACCGTCGGTGCCGATGCGGCCGATGATGTCGAGGATGATGTCCTTCGCCGTCACGCCGAAGGGCAGCTCGCCCTCCACGTTGATGCGGAAGGTCTTGGCGGGTGATTGCGGCAGCGTCTGCGTCGCCATCACGTGCTCCACTTCGCTGGTGCCGATGCCGAAGGCTAATGCCCCGAAGGCACCGTGGGTTGAGGTGTGTGAATCGCCGCAGACAATGGTCATGCCCGGCTTGGTCGCGCCCAGCTCCGGCCCGATCATGTGCACGATGCCCTGCGCGGCGTCCTGCACGTCAAAGAACTCGATGCCGAAGTCGGCGCAGTTCTGCCGCAGCGCCTCGACCTGCCTGTTGCTGATCTGGTCGGCGATGACAAGGCGATCCTGCACGCTGGTAGTGGGCACATTGTGGTCCACCGTCGCGATGTGCCGGTCAGGCCGCCGCAGCTTGCGCCCGGCAAGGCGCAGGCCTTCAAACGCCTGTGGGCTGGTGACCTCGTGGACCAGTTGCAGGTCGATGTAGAGCAGCGGCGGCTCACCAGCAGGCTCGGCGACCAGGTGCTGCTGCCAGACCTTCTCAAATAGCGTTCTTGGTGCGGACATACGTGTTCCTCGTGCGTTTACGGCTGAGTCGTTGACGATAAGTTCCGTGCGCGCTTGAGCTCGCCGTTGACCTTGTCGAGGATGAGCGCACCCATCTCCTCGGTCGTGACGGTGCGCTGGCCGGCGATGTTGCCGCGTGCGATGTCGGTTGTGCGAAAGCCCTCTTCCAGCGTCTCTGTCACGGCGTTCTCAATCATCGTGGCTTCCGCTTCCATGTCTGCGGAGTAGCGCAGCACCATTGCCGCCGTGAGGATCGCGCCGATCGGATTGGCCTTGCCGGTGCCCGCGATGTCGGGCGCGGAGCCATGCACCGGCTCGAACAGCGACGG
>CAXTJS010000072.1:2222-12820 GCA_964244605.1 uncultured Terriglobus sp.
GCCTCCCAGCGTCGCGGAAGGCAGCATACCCAGCGAGCCGGTGATGACTCCGCTCTCGTCGGAGAGGATGTCGCCGAAGAGGTTCTCGGTCAGCACCACATCAAAGTCGCGGGGCCGCGTCATAAGGTGGATGGCCATGCTGTCGACAAGCTGGTGCTCGAGCGAGACGGAAGGGAAGTCCCTCGCGACCTCGGTGACCACGGCGCGCCAGAGTTGCGAGGTCTCCAGCACGTTGGCCTTGTCGACGCTTGTGACCTTCTTCTTGCCGCGCTTGGAGGCAAGCTCAAAGGCGATGCGCGCTACACGCTCCACCTCCTCATGCGTATAGACCATCGTGTTGTGGGCGCGGCCGGTCTGCTTGTCCCACGCGCGCGGCTGGCCGAAGTAGAGGCCGCCCAACAACTCGCGGACGAACAGGATGTCGGCACCCTCGGTAATCTCTGGGCGCAGGGGCGAGTTGTCGGCGAGCGCGCGGTAGGCGACCGCAGGACGCAGGTTTGCAAAGCCGCCAAGCGCTGCGCGTATCTGCAGCAGCCCGGCCTCGGGCCGCTCGCTGGGTGCAAGATGGTTGAACTTGTTATCACCCACAGCGCCCAGTAGTGCGGCATCGCAGGTGAGCGCCTCTCGCAATGTGTCCGCCGGCAGAGGTGTGCCATGCTCGTTGATCGCGCCGCCGCCGATGAGCAAAGGCACGTACTCAAACGTGTGGCCGCCATGCTCCGCCACCGCAGTCAACACGTTGACGGCTTCCTGCGTCACTTCAGGGCCGATACCGTCGCCGGCTAGGATTGCGATCTTCAGGTGCATGGCAGCCTTTCTTGCCTACGCCGGCTGCGCGGCGGTTTGCGGAACCAGGGCGACAATGTCCTGGTCGTAGATGGATTTCTTACGGTCGGCGAGTGTCGTGAAGCGTGTGTAGGTCTGATCAAGCTCTTCGCGCGAGAGGTCGAAGCCGAGCTCTTTCAAGCGATGCTCCAGCGCGCGGCGGCCGCTGTGCTTCCCGAGCACGAGTGTATTCGCGGCAACGCCAAAGTGGCCCGGCGTCATGATCTCGTACGTGAGCGGATTAGCCAGCATGCCGTGCTGGTGGATGCCGCTGGCATGCGCAAAGGCGTTCTTGCCGACGACGGCCTTGTTGGGCGCGCACGTGAACGAGATGATCTCGTCGAGCAGTTTGCTGGTTGCGCCAATCTGGCCGATGTCGAGCCTGTTCGCAAAGGGGTACTGGTCCTGCCGTACCTTGAATAATGCGGCGACCTCTTCGAGGGCCGCATTGCCGGCGCGCTCGCCAATGCCGTGCATGGAGACCTCAACCTGTCGCGCGCCACCCAGCACGCCGGCCATGGTGTTGACTGTGGCCAGGCCGAGATCGTCGTGGCAGTGCGTTGAGAAGACTGCCTGATCGCTTGTGCTCACGCGGGCACGCACGGTCTCAAACATCTGCCGGTACTCGCCAGGCGTGGAGTAGCCGACTGTGTCGGGCAGGTTGATCGTGGTCGCACCTGCTTCGATGGCCACTTCGACAAGCTGCACAAGGAAGTCGAGATCGGAGCGCGTTGCGTCTTCGGCCGAAAACTCAACATCCTCGGAAAATGTGCGTGCCAGCCGTACGCACTCACCGGCCTGGTCGAGCGCCTGTGCACGCGTCATGCGCAGCTTGGCTTCAAGATGCAAATCGGACGAAGCGATGAAGGTGTGGATGCGGTTGGACGGAGCGGCCTCGACTGCGCGCGCAGCGCGTTCGATATCGCCTTGACGACAGCGCGCGAGCGCGGCGATCCGTGCGCCCTTCACCTCCTGCGCGATCGCCTGCACCGAGGCAAAGTCGCCGTCAGAAGCGATCGGGAAACCAGCCTCAATGACGTCGACGCCGAGCGTGGCAAGCTGGTGCGCAAAGCGCAGCTTCTCCTCGTGGTGCATCGTGCAGCCCGGCGACTGCTCGCCGTCGCGCAGGGTGGTATCGAAGAAGAAGACCCGATCATTCGCTGAATTCATCATGCCTCGCGTACGGAGCTGCTTATTGAAGTATAGCGATAAGGATTGGTTATAGACGGTGATAGCATCATTCGAATTGCTTATGCTTGGTGGAGAGGGAGGCGCAGGTGGATTTGTTTGCACTAGAGACGTTTCTCGCCGTCGCGGAAGAGCGCAGCTTTTCCCGTGCGGCAACACGTCTGCACCGTACGCAGCCTGCCGTCAGCCAGACCATTGCCAAGCTTGAAGCCGAGTTGGGGGAAAGCCTGCTGGAGCGGTCCGCGCGCGACGGCTCACTGACCGATGCCGGTGAGGTGTTGCGCGAGTATGCCGCAAAGCTGCTGAACCTGCGCACAGAGGCGAGCGATGCGCTCGCCGAGTTGCGTTCGCTGCACCGGGGTCGGCTTAGCCTGGCTGCCAACGAGTACACATGCCTGTCGCTGCTGCCCGTGCTCGATCGGTTCTGCCGGGCGCATCCACAGGTGAAGGTTGCCGTACAGCGATCGCTGGCAAGCCGCATTCCGGACGACGTGCTGGCGCACTCTGTGGAATTAGGCATCGTAAGTTTTGCACCGGAAGATCCGGCGCTGCACTCCATCGTAATTTTCCGCGACGAGCTTGCCCTGGTGGTGAACCCGAAGCACGCGCTGGCACGCTCGGGAGCAGTGTCGATCCGGCAGCTTGGTGGCGAGCACTTCGTTGCGCATAACGTTGCGTCGCCGCAGCGGGCCAAGGTGCTTGAGGCGTTCCGCCGCTACAAAACAGCACTGCGCATCGATGTGGAGCTGCCTTCGCTCGAAGCGGTGCGTCGCTTTGTGGAGCAGGGAAACGGTATCGCCTTGGTGCCCGCCCTGACCGTGGAGCGTGAGCTTGCATCGGGCGTTCTGGTGCGCGTTGCCGTGAAAGAGCTGCAGATGGAACGCGAGCTGCGCCTGATCCATCGCCGCGAAGCCGCGCTCAGCCACGCCGCGTTGGCGTTCCTGCAGGAGATGGAGGAGTATGCCGCGCGTTCCAGGGGCGCCTACTGCTTCGAACCGGAGCGGCGCGCCAGGCGCTAAAGACCGATGGCAAACTGCTCACGAAATCTGTATGTCGGCAGTCGTACAGGTACAATAACGTTTGGAACGGCAGCCTACGGTGCCGGTCACACCGCGCGCACGCGCGCAGATACGCTTCCCTGAGGTTTGGACATTTTTCGCATGAAGAAGACGATGTGGTTGTGCGCTCTGCTGGCCGGTACGGCAACGGCGGCGCTGGCTCAGGAGAGCCGGCAGGATGTGAGCTTGAGCGCGACGGGTATTTTCGCCCCTCAGGTGAATGGCAATGGCGCTCAGCTCAACACAGACAAGGCTTTGGGAGCACTGGCGAGCTACCGCTACATGCTCACACCGCGGTCGGCGCTTGAGGCGAACTACAGCTTTGCGCAGTACACCGATCACCTGCAGAACAGCCGCGCTCTCTTCGACGTGCACACGCGTCAGCAGGAAGTCTCCCTCGGCTACGTCTACAGCAGGAACTATCGCCGGCTGAACCCGTTCCTCGAAGGCGGTGTCGCGGGTGTGGTCTTCTCGCCGATCAAGGACAATGGCACACAGACGCTGGATACCAAGCGCTCCACTTCACTGGGCGGCATGTTCGGCGGCGGCGTCGCCTACGAACTCAGCCCAAGCTTCGATCTGCGCCTGCAGTACCATGGCCTCGTGGTAAAGGCACCCAGCTTCGGCATTCAGGATGCGAACTTCAACACCAGCCGTTATGAGTTGATCTCCATGCCGACTGTGGGTATCGCATACCACTTCTAGTTAGTCCACCGAGTTGCTGCTCGGTAAGAGCTACATCGGATAGGGCCATCCCCGCCTGAACCAAAGAAAGCCCCTGACAAGTCAGGGGCTTTTGACATTTCTGCAATCTGTTTACTGAAAGTGGTAGGCGGCGCCAATGGTGAATACCTGCGGCGAGAGTGTGCTGCTGTTGTTGTTCACGTTGTTGCCGCTGACAAAGCCGCGGAAGTTAAACCACTGCTGATACTCGTAGTCCGCGCGCACATTGATGCGGCGGGTGACATTTACGTCGACGCCGGCCCCTCCGATGCCCAGGTTATAGGCGAGGTTGGCAACGTCAGCCTCGTAGTTGAACACGCCGCGGCCGTACATCAGCTTCACGTACGGATTGAAGATGTTGTAGTGCCGAACGTAACGGCCGCCGACCTCATACGTACGCTCATAGATGGTGCTCGGGGAGGGCCGGTTCACCTGGTGGAACTCAGCGTCGATGCCGAAGTGTTCCTTGAAGTCGAAGGTGGTGTAGAAGCCGAAGCCTTTGAAGGTGTCGGTCGTGTAGTCCGGCTTGGCGAGTGAAAAGGTTCCACCAATTTGCAGGTCGCCGGCGCGCGTTGCCGTTGGCAGGGCTTGCGCGGCGACGCTGCGCGCGCTTATGCCTGCCGTCAACAGAAGCACGACGGCAAGCATAAGTCTCTGTCCAAAAACGTTCGACCGGCGTGAAAGCGGAAGCTGCTTCCATGGTGAGCTTGGCTGAGTGGTCGAATCGGACACAGAGACTCCTTGCGCATGAACTTCGCGGTGGTGCCATGCTACCTGCATGTGGGCTCCGGTGTTCAGCCGGAGCCCACAGCCTTACTGTTGGGGCGCGGGCGGGTTGCTGGTCCCTGTTGCGGGCGTTGTGGACGGCACCTGCGTCGTTGTATCCGCGGGTGCGGTTCCGTTTGCCGGTGTTGCTACCGGAGCGGTACCGTTTGCGGGTGTGCCGGCGGCGTCCTTCGCTGCCTCTGCGGCGGAGCTCTGTGCGACGCTCGCGCTGGTGCTGCCCGCAGCGTTGGCTGTGGCGGCATCGGCCGCAGCCTTGTCCACTGCAGTGACCGGCGGCTTGTAGTACGCCAGCTTCAGGTAAATCGGCGTCACTTCAAACGGCATCTTGTCGCGCGACGAGAGCAGCGGCTCATACGCGGAGTGCGTCTGCACCACCTGATCTGTCCAAGGATCGAAGCGGAGAAAAGCGCCCAGCGGCATGGCGGCGTTCTGCTTTAGGTCGTTCATGTTCAGCTTCTGGCCCTTGCCGATCAGCTGCTGCAGCCAGAAGGTGTTTGTCTTCGGGTCCTTGATGAGGGAGTCGCCAAGCATCGGCTCGTTCAGCGCGCTCAGGTTCTTCGAACGCTCCTGCAGCTGCGCCAGGTAGAGACCGAACTGGCCTGCTGCATCTTGCAGTTCTTTAGGCTGCAGCAGCTCAATCGTCTTCTTCACGGCCTCGGCGTTGTCCTTGTCCGTGTGGTGCATGGGGATGCGGGCGAAAGCGGCCGTATCCGGAAAGAGCAGACGGTCGTTAAAGGCGTACTTGGTGTCGAGGCGATGCCCCTGGATGACGTGCGCAAGCTGGAAGGCCACGACCGCGTAGAGGTTGTTGACCTGCTCATTCGCGTTGCCGGGTACGGCTGTCGTGTCGATCAGGCCCTTCGAGATCACGATCGTGTTGCCGATCGCGAGCGACTCCAGCGGCTCGGTCAGCAGCGTGCGCACCCGGATGGGCCGTGCGACCTGGATGTTGTTGTAGGCGAGGATGTTGCCCGCAATCTGCTCCAGGATTTTATCGAAGTCAGAGGGCGCGTCCAGCAGACCTGCCTGGAAGAGACGCTCCACCACATTGTCTTCCGCTTGCTGTACCCAGGCGCGCTGCGCGCCGAGCGGCGAGGTGTCCTGCGCGTCATTCGACACGTCGGTCGCACCCTGCACCTCAACGTCGACGTTCTCGGCGTCCTTGTTCGGCACCTTCAGCACGTAACCCCAGATGTGGTTGACGGCCTTAAACTTGACGGTGCTCTCTTCGCTCTTGGGGTCGCTCTCTTCCACGTAAAGCGTGGTGGGCAGCCAGAGATTCTCCTGCACGTTGGTGCGCCACGAGTCGAAGTGGTAGTACTCCTTGATGTCCTTCTCGGTGCCGGCAAACGACCCGTTGAAGCGGATGATGTTGCCGTTGCGGCGCTCCACCCAGATGCGGCCAAAGAAGCGGCCACGGGTGCGCTTGGTCGAGGGCTCCACGTCAAAGACCATCGTGGGCACGGTGCCCAGGAAGTCGTTGCGCACGAAGCCGAACTTGTAGTCGTTGCGCGTGAAGTTGGTGGAGTCAATCAGCAGCATCTGCACAAAGCCCGCTTCGCTGAAGGTCAGGCGCAGCTTCTTGTTGAGGCTGGTGATGTAGCCGAACGAGCCTTTGAAGACGTTCAGCTTGCTGGCAAAGCCCTTCTTGTCGCCGGTGTGCTTCGCCGCCTTGGTCTCATAGGGGTCGTCGCCGATGACCTTGCTGAAGTCAACGCGGCCGAGGAAGTGCTGGTCCGACTCCGGGACCTGAAGCAGGGCAACATCGGGCCGCATCGTCTGGATGTAAGTCTCAACCAGCGGAGCTCGGTCCTTCACGACCTTGACGACCTCCGCTTCGCGGGCGACGGCCTTATCCAGCAGGGCGCTTTGTGCTGGCGTCAGTTTGCGCGCTGCGAGCGCGTCCTTGGGCTTCTTCTTGCCGAAGAGCGGAATGGCATGCGCGGGAACGCTGCTGAGGGCGAAGGCACCTGCAGCGACAGCGGCGATGCACGATTTTGAAAACTTGGTCATTCGGTACTCCTGCAACTCGTTCAAAGCTTACCGTGTCTTTGTTGCCGGACGACGACAACAAACGCCCGGTCCCGTAAAACTTATTCAGCGCGCTTAGCTGGCAAGCTGGAAGGTAACGTTCACGATCCCGTCCCACTCCACCGGCTTGCCTTCTGAAAGCGCCGGCTGAAACTTCATGCCGGCTGCAACGCGCAGTGCCTGCTGGTCCAGTCCGTGGCCCAGGCCGCTTGAGACACCGACCACCTGCACGCTGCCCGCGGTCGTTACGTGAATCTTCACATAGACCGTTCCTTCAATGTGGTTGGCACGCGCGTCTTCAGTGTATTCAGGACGCGGCTTGTACATGACTTTCGGCGATGTCTTCGGTGGCGTAATGCTGCCCGGTGCCTGCCGGTTGTTGATTGCGAGCGGGGTCGCATTGCTGGCGATCTGGATCGCGCCAGCGGGCTTGCCGGTCAGCGGACCGGCGGCACCGGGAATCCCGTTGCTTAGGCCTTTGATTGGCTGCACGGCGTTATCACGACCGGCCATGTTGCTACCGTTCGGACTGCCCGAGCCGCCGATTGCGATCTTGGACGGGTTCCCCAGGCCGGTATTGCCGGCGTTCATGCCGGGCGCGCCGGAGCGGCCAAGGTTGATTGCGGACACTGCCGGACCCGAGGTGTTGTTGATCGGGTTCGTCATGCTGCCCACGCGAATCGGGCTCGGGTGCGCGCTGTTGTTCGGCACCGACGCAGCCTGTGCGATTGCGATCGCAACGGGCTTGGGCGCGGGTGGTGGCGACACGGCCTTGGGCGGCGCCGGTGCGACGGTCGGTGTGGGCGCTGCCTTGAAGACAGGTGGCTGCACCTTGGGTGGCTCAGGCACCTCAACGACGGGCGGCTTGATCAGTGGCGTCGGTGGTGTCACGCGCACAACGGGCGGCGGGGGAAGTTTTGGCACCGGCTTGGGCTCGGGCGGGGGCTCGTGGTGCACCGGAATCGGGGCGGTGAGCGGGGTGACCTTGCTGGCCGTCACCATCTTCTTTGCGGTCAAGCTGATGGCGATGGCTGCAATTAGCAGCGATGTATTGAGAATCAGCGCGCCCGCAACGGACTTCTTATTCTGCTTGCCGGTGTCCATCACACCGAAGGTCTTGAAGGCAAGATCGCGCTGGCTGGGGCTCTGCGTGCTGGAGGAAGCGGGGGAGGTCCTGGCAGGTCGAACGGGAGTGGGGCGTCGCGAGTCGGGCTGCAGGCGGGGCGTCTCGAGTTCCATTGGCATGTCGGTCCTTAGAAGAACTACTGGTGTCTTGCACTACGGGCAGTACGCATTTCGCTGCGGAGGCAGTGGGCAGGACGCCCGGGCATGGCAGGAGCCAACGTCGCTCGCCGATCGAACACTGAGGCTTCCGTTACTTTGGAGTCGATCTTTCGCAAATACCTTGCTTCCAACGGCTGTGGTTATGATACGGGCCACTTCCAGCGGCACCTTCACGAATCTTGATGCAACTTTCGTGCCACTTTACGACCTTGGGTCCTTGCTGCTCCTTAAGACGGGCTTTACGGAAAAGAGTTCTGGTGCCGCATGAAAGAATCGGCGTTGCGGGCCGTTACATTAAACGGGGAAGAGGGACGGGCGAAATGCGCATTCTGGTGACAGGCGGTGCCGGCTACATCGGCGGAACGACGGTACGAACGCTCTTGAAGGCCGGCCACGAAGTCACCATCTTCGACAATCTGTCGCATAGCCGGCGTGAGGCCGTGGCTGCTGAGGCGCATTTTGTCGTGGGTGACCTCGCGGATAAGGATCTGCTCATACAGACACTATCGGCCGGCCGGTTCGATGGGGTGATGCACTTCGCCGCGCTGATCGAGGCGGGCGAGAGCATGAAGCGGCCCGATATCTTTTTCCGCAACAACACGGCTTCGACCTTGGCGCTGCTTGAGAGCATGCACGCCACCGGCACGGAGAGGCTCGTCTTTTCCTCAACTGCGGCATGCTACGGCGAGCCGCGGCGCACGCCCATTGAGGAAGACGACCCGCTCGACCCCACCAACGCCTATGGAGAAAGCAAGCTGCTGGTCGAGCGGATGCTGCGCTGGTTCCATACGCAGCTCGGCTTGCGCTACGCGAGCCTGCGCTACTTCAACGTCGCCGGAGCAATCGATGGCTATGGCGAGGCGCACGAGCCGGAGTCGCACCTGATTCCGCTGATCCTCGACGCAGTACTTGGCGTTCGCGAGTCGATCAAGATCTTCGGGCAGGACTATCCGACGAAGGACGGCACCTGCGTCCGTGATTACATTCACGTGCAGGACCTCGCCGACGCGCACCTCCTGGCGCTTGCCGCGCTCGAGAAGCAGGGCCGGGTGATTTACAACATCGGCAACGGCCATGGCTTCACCGTGCGCGAGGTGATCGATAGCGTTCAGCGGGTGACCGGCCGCACCGTCAAGGTCGTTGAGGAGCCACGCCGGCCCGGCGATCCCGCGGTGCTGGTGGCGTCTTCCGCGAAGATCCAGCGGGAGCTTGGCTGGAAGCCGAACTTTGCGGACCTTGACCGCATCGTTGCCAGCGCATGGACGTGGCATCAGCAGTTGCGTGCAAAGCAGGCGTAAGCGCCTTCGTTTTGCAGGTTCTTCACTGCGCTATTGTGGTCACCCAAAGCAGATACTCTGCTTGCATGCTGCAAAGTATGTTCCACCTGCCCCTGCCTCTACTCGAGAAGATCGTTCGCCCGGCGATCGTCTATGTGGTGCTCATTCTGCTGTTGCGGCTCTTCGGCAAGCGCGAGCTTGCGCAGCTGAACCCGTTCGACCTCGTGGTTCTGCTGATGCTGTCGAACACGGTGCAGAACGCCATCATTGGTGACGACAACTCGGTCTCGGGCGGCGTGATTGGGGCGGTCTCGCTCCTGTCGGTCAACTTCCTGCTGAACCGTCTGCTCTACATGGTGCCGGCCTTCGACAAGGCGCTGCAGGGCAGCCAGACAACGCTGATTAAGGACGGCGAAGTGGATGCAGCCGCGATGAAGCGCGAGATGCTCACCCGCGAAGAGCTGGTGCAGGTGGTGCACCGCCAGAACATCACTGGCGTCGCGGACGTAAAGCTATGCGTTCTCGAGCCGAATGGCACCTTCTACGTCGAAAGCACCACGGACAGCATGCCCCGGAAACGCCATGACGAGCTGCTCGAAAAGATCGAGGCACTCACGCGCGAAGTTCAGGCACTTCGGTCTGCACGGTAAGCCAGTCATCATCCGAGTACCAGCGCTTCGCGGCATGGCTTGGCTCGCAGCAAACCCAGCCTTTGAGGGCATCTGTAAAATCTTCTCCGTCTGCCCCGATGCGCATGAGCGTGTGGCAAAGGAGAAAGTTCTTGTCTTCCATCAACACCGATTCGCATGCAGAAGCCGAAACGCCGAACAATCCACACCTGCAGTCGTCTTTACGTGAGAACCGCAGCTTCGCACCGCCGCCGGACTTCGCCGCTCGCGCCAATATCCGCTCGCTTGCGGAGTACGAGGCGATGTACCGCAAATCGATTGAGGAGCCCGATCAGTTCTGGGCCGATGCGGCTGCGCAACTGGACTGGATCGCGCCTTGGACCGACGTGCTGGATTGGCAGCTGCCCGTCGCGCGCTGGTTCGTAGGCGGCAAGCTGAACCTCTGCCAGAATGCGGTAGACCGTCATGCACAGGGCGCACGTGCCGACAAGGTCGCGTTGCTGTGGGAGGGCGAGCCGGGCGAGGTCCGCAAGCTCACCTATGCCGAGCTGCATGCGGAGGTGCAACGGTTTGCGAACGCGTTAAAACTGCTCGGCGTCGGCAAGGGCGATCGCGTCGCCATCTACATGGGCATGTGTCCAGAGCTTGCCATCGCGCTGCTCGCCTGCGCGCGCATTGGTGCTGTGCACTCCGTGATCTTCGGCGGCTTCGCAGCGCAGGCCATTGCGGACCGCGCCAATGATGCCCAGTGCAAGCTGCTCATCACGCAGGACACGAGCTACCGCCGCGGAGGGGAC
>CAXTJS010000073.1:0-8441 GCA_964244605.1 uncultured Terriglobus sp.
CTGCGGGTTCTGCTCGCCGCGCAGGCCGGAGAAGCAATGCGTGTAGATGTCGCCGGTGCGCAGGTGTGTGGAAACCAGATCGAAGAGCGTGCGCTCGATGCGGCGGGCACCGAAGTCCACCATTACGGGGATGTTGGCAACGTTACCGGCAACGACCGCCTGGTCGACGGGCTTCCACTCCGGGCCGGTAAAGTGGGCGGTCTTCACGCCGACGATGAGTCCGGGAAAAGCCTTGGCCTTCTCACCGGTCAACTTGCCATCCATATCGTCGAGGTTGTTCTCGAACTTGGCGCCGCGCATGCCGGAGCCGACGATGTTCAACTCGGCGAGCACGCGGGTCTTGCTGCGGTCGATGATCCTGTCTTTGAAGTCGTCGAAGTTGCGCCAGCCGGAGCCGCCCGCATCCACGATGGTCGTCACGCCATTGCGGAAGGTGAAGCCATCCGGGTAGACGGAAAGATCGCCCGCATAGGAGCCCTTTTCGCCGGTGCCGGTATAAACGTGGGTGTGCAGGTCGATCAGGCCGGGTGTGACGTAGAAGCCTGTTACATCGATCGTCTTGAGCGCGTCCTTCGGGTTCAGGTGTGCGCCGACCGCGGCGATCTTGCCATTCTTGATACCGACATCTTCATTGCCGTCAATCTTGTTGCGGGCGTCGATCACGTGCCCGTTGACCAGCAACAGATCGTAGGGCAGCGGGTTCGGCGGCATCTCCGGCACGCGCACCGCCTCCTGTGCGGAGGCGGTGGCGCAGAAAGCTGCCAGAAGCAGCGCGGTACGTAACAGCCGGGTAGACATCAGAGCCCCTCCTAAGCGCAAGGCTAGGCCTTTGTCGCGGTAAAGGTTGCGCTGCCGTACTCGCCCATCTTCACCGAACCGGACATCGACGAACCCTGCACCGTGCCCGCGAAGTGGAAGGGTACGTTGTAGCCGTTGGCTTCCATGTCGCTGTTGAGCTCAACCTGGTTCGCCTGCACCTTGCCTTTGACCTCCGCGGAGAAGATCTCACCCTTCTGGGTTCCAGAGAGCCCTGCGCCGGCCTGTTGCAGCGTGAGCTGCTGGTGACCCACGCCGCGACCGTATTGGATCGCGACGTTCCACGTACCCGCGACCTGCTGCGCTGCACCGCTCGGCACAACCGGATCCGCATGCTGGCCCGGGCTGCGCAACGCCTGTGACAGCGCCTTCGCTACCACGCCGGCATCACCCGGCTGCATCATGTAGGGCATGATCGTGATGGAGGAGGCCATCTTGTCCGGCCGCTTGCCGTCGCCACCCATGACGAGGATGCGCGGCGTGCTGCTGTCAAGCTGCGCGACGAGCTCGCTGCCGGTGATGCCGGTCTTAGCCGCGTCCCAGTTCAGGTGTAGCAGCGGCGCACGGTTGGAGAGGTCGGCGCCCGGCATTTCCATCTTGGTGGTGAGCGAAGGCACGCCCTTCAGCGCGGTGGCAATCTCGTTGTTCCAGGCGAGCCACTGGCGCTGCTCGGCATCATGGTCGCGCTTGTACCAGACGCGCACGGCAGCCAGCATGCCCATCGCTTCTTCTTTGCCGACCTTCAGCGCGCGGCCCCAGTTGTGGTGCGGCGCGGCATTCCAATAGGCGGCCTGGCACAGGTCCTTCGGCCCGAGCAGGATGCCCGCGGCCTGCGGTCCGCGCATGCACTTGCCGCCGGAATAGCCAACGAACGTGGCACCCGCGGCGAGGTGGATATTCGGCACTAGCGGTTCTTCCGCTGCTGCATCCACGAAGACGGGGATGTTCTTCTCTTTCGCGATGGCGCAGACGGTCTTGATGGAGAGCGGCTCCTCAAACGCGCGCGGGCCGGAGATGATGTAGATCATCGCCGTGCGGTCGTTCATCTTGGCGCGAAGCTCGTCCGCCGTTTCCACCTCCACGATCTTCGGGCCGGCCATGCGGACGCCGAAGTCGTAGGCGTTGCGCGAGTACTTGGGGAAGATCACTTCGTCGCGGACGCGCGTGTAGGGATAGGCCTGCGAGAGTTCGGGGTCCATGCCGACGCAACAGGCGGTGGTGGCCAGCGCGATCGCCGCCTCACAGCCGCAGGTCACGATCGCACCGGGCGCACCCATGAGCTTCGCGATCTCCGCGCCGACCGCCGCCATCATCTCTTCCATCTGCACGTAGTATTGCGAGGCCTCGAACATGGCCTGCTTCACCTCCGGCAACGACTGCGAGCCGGAGATGATGGTGTAGGTGCCGCGCGCGTTCACGATGGGCCGCACTCCGATCTCCGTGAACAGGTTGCTGCTGAGCGAGCCTTTGCTGGTGAGCTGGCGTGTCTCCAGCGCGGTCGGGAAATCCACGGCAGGCGTGGCAGCGAAAGAGGTAAGTGGCGCGGCGAAGGCGGCAGCGGAGAAGACTCCGGACTGCTTGAGAAGATCGCGCCGGGACCAGCGTGGTAGACGTGCAAGAGGCATAACAACTCCCATGAAACTCAGTTAGAGCGAGGCAATACAGTCGATTTCGACGAGGGATTCGCCGGGAACGCCGGAGACGGCGACGGTGGTGCGTACCGGGGGATTGTTGCCGAACCGGCCCGCGTAGGCGGTGTTCATGCGGGTGTAGTTGGCAAGGTCGCTCAGGTAGACGTTCACCTTGAGCACCTTGTCCATAGACGAGCCCGCGGCGATAAGGTTCTGCTCGATCTCGTCGAGCACGTGCTTGGTGTGCTCTTCAATGGTGCCCTTGAAGTGTGCGCCAACACCGGCAATAAAGATGAGGTTGCCGAAGCTGACGATGCTGTTAAAGAGCGGCGGCTGCGCGGGCTTTGGTGCGCCGACGGCTGCGGGAGCTACCGGTGCCGGCACCGCGGGCGCAACGCCTCCCGCGGCGGGCGGCGGCGTGGTGCGGCGTACGATCTTCTTCTCCCACACGGGCTGCGGTGCGGCCTGGGCCTCTGCCGATGCCGCAAGGGCAGAGGCACCGGTTACTGCAACAGCAGCCGCGGCTGCGTTCTTCAGGATTCCTCTTCGTGTTTGGGTTTTCATCGATCTTCTCCGTACAGTTTAGGCGTGGTTGGTGAGCGCGGCGCGCAAACGGCGGCCGACGACGGCGTCTTCTCCGGGTTGCAGCATCCACACACCGACCACGAGGGTGTTCGCGTCGGACGGGATGCCCTGATTGGGCGGGTGGCCGGTGTTGGGATTGAGCTCGATGGCGGGCTGTATTTTTCGTAATACGTCCACCACCTGCTGCGTGGTGATGCCCGTCACGGCTGGATCGAAGCGGATGAGCAGGTGCGGCACGTGGTTCGCGATCTTGGGCGTAACGGTCTCAGTACGGACGGAAGGGATGCCGCGTACCATGCCGGCGATCAGGTCGACGCGCTTCTGGTAGTCGGCCTGCATGGACTCTTCCGTGTGCGACAGCACCCAGTCCACCGCGGCAACCATGCCGACGATTTGCTCCTTGGCGACCTTCATGCCGCGGCCCACGCCATCGGTGGGACTGTTGTTTGCCGCGGCCAGATCGGTGAGCTGCTTACGGCCCAGCAGCAGCCCTGCGTTCTGCGGTCCGCGCATGCCTTTGCCGCCGGAAAAGGAGACCAGGTCGAAGCCCATGCCGGTGTACTTCCAAAGGTTTGAGATGGGCGGCATGTCCGCCGCGGCGTCAAGGTGGCAGGGGATGCCGTGCTCATGCGCGACACGCAGCCACTCCTCACGGCCAATCTGTGCCGAACCGGGCAGGCCGACCTCGTCTTCCGCGGCGTTGAAGAAGTTGGTCATGATGGCGGTGCCGCTCGCGCAGGCCCGCTTGTAGTCGTCCATCGTGAGCACCTCGGTCACGCGCGCGCCGCAGAGAAACATGGCGTGGTCGTAACCATAGCGGTGCGCCCGCTGCACGATCACCTGGTTCTTCATGCCGGGCCCGATCTTTTGCGGCATGTCGAGCGGGCCGATGGGGTTCGCATGCTGCATGCAGGCTGCGGTGGCAAGGGTGATGGCTCCCGCCGCGCCGGAGGTGATGACCGCTCCTTCGCAGCGAAGACGTTTGGCCACGTACGCCCCGGCATTTGCCTGCAGATCGGTAAGGCACACGGGGTGCAGCGCGGCCTGTTGCACGGCGGCAACGACCTCCGGCGGCATGCAGGCCGCGGTCAGCGTGGTATAGGTGCCGGCTGCATTGATGATGGTGGGGACGCCGAGCTTGGCGTAATAATCCTCAGCCGGAGCCGGAGTTGGTGCCGCAGCCCGCAGCGGTGCCGCGCCGAGCGCCGGTGCCAACAACGCAGCCAGACGCACGAAGCCGCGCCGTGAAAACAGCGCTTGCAGCGGCGGGCTGGTCTTCTCGATCACGCGTTCGTTCTCCGGGGACATGCCTGGTTGCGGGCGAGCTGCTAGATGCGGCCGAACTGCTTGACCGCTTCCACGATGGAGTGGAACTTCTCGATAAACGGGTACATGCTGTGTTCGCTGTTGTCGAGTTGCTGCGCGCGGATCAGGATCTCCGCGGCACGCGCACGCGGCACGACGACTACGCCATCCTGGTCGGCGACGATGATGTCGTTTGCGGCAACGTGTGTGCCCCCGACCTCAAGCGGCAGGTTGACACCGGCGAAGCGGTAGTGGCCGACAGAGGTAGAAGGTACCGGCCCGGTCGAATACACGGGAAAGCCAATCTTTTTGAGCTGCGGCAGGTCACGCACACCGCCATCCACGATGGCACCGGCGAAGCCGCGCGCGAACATGGAGGTGCCCATCAGGCCGCCCATGCCGGCGATGTCCGCGCCGTCTTCCACCTTCATCACGTAGACCGAACCGGGGCCGCCGCTGTCGATCGCGGCCAGCATGCCGCTGAGGGCGTTCGGATCTTTGTTTTCTTCTTTTTTCAAGAGGACGGTAAGCGCCGTGCCGGCAAACTTGGTGGGGAAGATGGGTTGCATGGTGTGCGCCATGTAGTGCTTCTCATGCAGCACGACCTCTTCCGCGTCAGAGACCGATGCCGCCTCGACGTGGCGATATGCCTCCAACAGCATGGCAGGATTGCGGTCGTAATCGGCCTGCGTGAGCGGCGTGTCGGCATGCAACTGCAGCAGCGACGCACCGGCGACAAACAGTGCAAGTGCGCCAACAGGAAAGACACTGGAGCGGAGCGTGCGAACGGTACGGAAGAACAACGGTCTTACCTCGCAAATGTTCAGTGACAGCATCCTAACGCCACTTCCCGAAAGGCGCATACGGCCTTCCGGGAAGTGACCAGGAGAGGAGGTTAGAAGTTGATCTTGCCCGCGAGCTGCAGAACACGCGGATCGCCCGCTCGTTGCTGCACAAGGCCGAAGTTAGACCCTGCGAAGTTGAAGACGCCGGTAGAAACGTTCGCTGTTGGCAGAGCGGTACCAGCCAGGCCGTTGAGGTTGGAGTGATTGAAGACGTTGAAGGCCTCGGCACGAAGCTGCAGGTTCAGCCTCTCGAACAGAGCGAAATCCTTGAACAGGGACAGGTTCGTGAAGATACCGCCAGGCCCGTGCAGTTCGTTGCGGTGGGTGTTGCCGAAGGTGTACGGGGCCGGGAGCGAGTAGGCCGAGAAGTCGATGCAGGGTGCTCCGCTGATGATGTTGGCCTTGCCGCAGGTGAACGAAGGGGTGTGCACGAAGTTAGGCCGCTGCGTTCCGATACCGCCGACGTTGGCCTGATCGTTCGAGATGGAGACGTTGAAAGGAATGCCGCTCTGCAGCGTCACGATGGTGTTTGCGTGCCAGCCACCGATCAACGAACGGCCGACAAAGCCAAAGCGGTTGAACTCCGGCATCGCATAGGTCACGGTACCGACAAACCGGTTCCGGATGTCCCATGCTGAGTTCGCGTAATCCGCCCGGATATTGTTCTGGATCATGGTGACACCTGCGCCGCCGCCATTTGAGTCACTGGACGTGTCCATGGTGTGCGACCAGGTGTAGCTCAGCATGGCATCCAGACCGTGGTAGTTACGCTGACGGAAGACGGTCGTGAGACCGTGATAGGTCTCAAAGCCATCGTTTTGGATCTGGCGAATCTGACCGAACAGCTGGTAAGGACGGCGGGCATTGACCGCACCGGCTCCAGGAAGCGGCTGATTCGGGTAGTAGGAACGGTCCAGGTGGATGCTGCGCGAACCGATGTACTGCAACTCCAGCGCGCCGTTATGCCAGAGCTCGACGCCGGAGTCCAGGTTCCACTGGTACAAGCGCGGTGTCGGCAGGTAGTGGTTGTCTGTAAAGGCTGTCTGGTACGTACCCGGCGTTCCCGCAACAGATGACGTCGAGCCGGAGCCACCACCCGAGGGATTGGTAAAGCTTTGCGTCGCAGGCGCGGCGGGTGTCGCCGTGGTGACACCGTTGTAAACAGTTGCGGCGGCGAACGGGTAGTTGCTCGTCGAGAGCGTGAAGGAGTTCAGGTGGTTCGGGTTGTAGTAAATACCGCCGCCGGCACGGACCACGATCTTTTCGTTGGCACGGTATGCCAGGCCCAGGCGTGGGGACACCAGATCATGATTCGGATCGTGGAACTTGAACCCCGGAACCGGGGTGAATGCTCCACCGCTGGTCGCCGTACTGGTCGGGATCAGGGCCGTGTAGTCGGCGTTCAGGATGCGGGCAAGGCCGTTGAGGCTGACCGGTACCGTGGGCAGCTCATACCGCACACCGTATAGAACCGTTAGCTTCTGCGATGCCTGCCAGTTGTCCTGGATGAAGAAGCCATCGCGATATTCCTTGATGGCACCCTTCACCTGGAAGAGTGGAGTCGTAACCTGCTGGGAGTATCCGGTGAGAAAGTCCGCCGCGCCGTTTCCGGAGTAGTTGCCGGTAAAGTTGAACTGCCCGCGGTTCTGGTTCGTCGCCTGGCGGCCAATCGTCATGCGGCGAATATCCACGCCCGCCATGATGTTGTGCTTCCCGAGCGTGTAGCTGATCTGATCGTAGCCATGAAGGGTGCGGTCGTCCTGCGGCCAGTTTGTGCCCTCTGCACCAAGACCGGCATAGTTCGAGATGTTGATGGTGGGGATGCCAGGATTGCCGTTCGTTGTATCCGCCGTGAAGCCGGGAATGCCGAGGTCCGTGCCGGCACTTACAAGTCCGTTTACTGCAAAGTAATTCTGCTGGTTGGTGCTGAACTTGTTATAGCCAAGGCGCAGATCGTTAATGAGTCGCGGTGTAAAGATTTGCGTGTAGCCGATGACGCCGTTCGAGTCCGTCGTGGGCGAAAAGGTCTGCGACGTAACTACAAGGTTGCCGTTGACCGCTTCGCTCTTCTCGTAGGTGTAACGGGCAAAGAGCCTGACCTTCTCGCTCAGCTCGTAATCGATGCGGTCCAAGGTGGCGTTCTTGTTGAAGACGTTTGCGACCGTGTCGTTCAGGTTTGGGCTGGAGAGATTGCTCTTGGTCGTGACCAGGTTTGGGTGCGGCAGATAGGCCAGCAGCTTTGTCGCGATCGGTGAGATGTTGGTGATCCTGTTGCCGGGGTATGCAAGACCTGTCGCCGGATTGATGAGGCACCTGCCGCCTGTGGCCGGAAAGCTTTGGCCCGAGACGGCCGGCGTACAACCTGATGGGGAGTTGTCGAGCAAGATGGAAAAGTCGCCGGTCCGCTCGGCGTCCGTGATGATCGTCGCCGTCGAGTTGGCACCTGCTTTTCTACGCAGCCCCTCGTACGACCCCATGAAGAAAGCCTTGTCGTGCCCGTTGAAGAGGAAGGGGATGACGATGGGGCCGCCCACCTCCGCGCCGAACTGGTTGAACCGCAGATTGGGCGTGCGCGCTGTGGCCAAGCCATTAAAGGGACGGGCATTGACGTAATCGTTCTGCAGGTAGTCGTAAACGGTACCGTGGAGCTTGTTCGTGCCCGGCTTAGTGTCCACGTTGATGTGGACGCCCATGTAGGCACCATACTGCGCGGTGTAGTTTCCGTTTTGCGTCTGAACGGCAGCGACGGCATCCGGGTTCGGTGTTACGGGTGACGACGAGATCAGCGAGTTCATGATCGTGATGCCGTCCAGCGTGAGTGAGTTCGTCACCTCACGTGTTCCCGCGCCGATGAAGTTGGCGCCGGGAGGGTTCCCCGTGTAGTTGGTCTTCGGTCCCAGAATGATGTTGGACGAGGTCGTTGCCAGTTCCATGACGCGCCGCGAGTTGATCGGTAGGTCCGCTACCTGCTTCGCATTCAGGGTCTCGCCGATGACGGCGTCGTCGGTGGAGAGCGCCGGTGTTTCGGCAGTCACCGTAACCGCCTCATTGGCACCGCCGACAGAAAGCGCAAGGTCGGTACGCGCGGCGAGATTGAGCGTGACCACCACACCCGTCGAAGTGACGGTGCGGAAGCCCGGCATCTCAGCCTTGACATCGTAGTTGCCGGGGATGACGAAGGGGATCGAATAGTAGCCCTGTGCGTTCGTCGTGGCAGGGTAGGCCACCTTGGTGTCGCGGTTCACAGCGGTCACCTGTA
>CAXTJS010000073.1:8451-12755 GCA_964244605.1 uncultured Terriglobus sp.
CCCGCCAACACGGCCCCAGAGGCATCGGTAATGGTTCCCACAAGCATGGTGTTGTTTGCGACCTGCGCCGGTGCGGAAAGCGAACAAAGCAGAACAGCACTCGTAGCCAGAATTCTCTTCATGGTGATGCCTCCTAGGTACCCCACCACAGCCGTGCATCCCGCTTGACGCAGTGATGCCGGGCTTGCGGCTTTCAACAAACACCTGCAGGTCTCCGGCTCTCACCGGCTTCCGAGCAGAACCTTACTGTTGCGATGGAAGAATTGAAACACACTGTTCACACACCTACGCGGGGCGAATGACGCAGTCTCTCTTAGGACAAGTGGCCTAGAAAGGGCTCTCCGGCTTAGTCAAAGTGCACCAGACCGCGCTGCAGGGCATAGATTGTCGCCTGCGTCCGGTCGCGCACCCCGATCTTGTCGAGCATGGACGAGACGTGGATGCGAACAGTCTTCTCGGCGATGTTGAGTTCGTCCGCGATCTCACGATTGGAGCGACCCTGCGTAATGCACAGCAGCACCTCGCGTTCCCTCGGCGTCAATTCCACCGCAGGCATGCGCTCGGCGAGACGGTCGAGCGCCACCCGCGGTAGATAGCGCAGGTAGCGATAGACGCTTTGAATCGCATTGATGACCTCTTCGCCGCTCGCGTCCTTGGTGAGGTAGGCCATGGCACCCGCCTGCAAGGCGCGGTAGATGTCCTCAGACCCCTGGTAGTTTGAGAGCACCACGATGCGTGCCGCATGGTTCTGCTTGCGCAGGGCGGCGATCACGTCGAAGCCGCTCACGCGTGGCAGCCGCAGGTCAAGCACCACCACATCCGGCTGCAGCTGCCGGTAGAGCAGAAGTCCCTGCTCGCCATCGGCCGCCTCACCCACCACGCGGATTTGCGCGTGGTTTGCCAGAAGCGACTGCAGCGCCATGCGCGCGAGAAAGTGATCTTCAATCAGCAGCACCTGGATTTGCTTCATGCGTGCAGCCCCTCGCACCTGCGCCGTTCTTGATCAGACGCCGATCCAGCGTACGAGATTGTGTTCTTGCATCGCGGGCTGGTGAATGTGGTGAAAGCTTACCGTAACGCACACCTCGGTTCCGCTGCCGGCGGCGCTGGCCAGGTGCAGCGTGCCGCCGAGCTTGCGCGCGCGCTCCTCCATCACGGGGATGCCGAAGTGGCCGGTTCGTGCGGCGCGATCAGGCAGGCCGCAACCGTCATCGGTAATGGTCAGCCGCAACAACTCTTCCCCGTAGGAGAGGTCTACCCTGACCTGCTTCGGGTCGGCGTGGCGAATGGCGTTGGTCACAGCCTCTTGCCCGATGCAGACAAGGTGGTGTACGGCTCCCGGGGAGATCGGCACTTCCCTGCCGTGCACCGTGAGCGTGGTGAGCGGATGCTCCCGCTCGCGGTAGGTGCTGGTCGCGTCGGCGAGCGCGCTGGAGAGGGAGTTGGTGATCTCATCCGAGTCACGCAGGTCCCAGATGATGCGGCGCGCCTCCGCCTGGCAGTGCGCCACCATACTCCGCGCCAGTTCGCAGGACCGAAGCGCCGGGTCCTCTTCGGCGGCTGGTCCGGCTTCCTGCCTGACCAGCTTTGACGTGGCCTCAAGCTGCCATGAGATGGCGGCCAGCCCCGCCATCAGGGTGTCGTGGCATTCGCTTGCAATGCGGTTGCGCTCCTGCAGCACCATGCCGATCTGCCCTTTCAGCAACTGGTCGCGCTGGCGCAACACCTGCACGGCGAGCGCAAGCAGGATGCCAGCTGCGAGCACGTAGGCGTACCAGGTCTGAAAGAAGAAGGCTTTCTGCTCCACATGAAAACCGTCCTGCACCGCAGACCACGGCTGCCCTGGAAGGCGCGCCTGCACCTTGAAGCGGAAGTCGCCGGGCGGCAGCCGCCGGTAGTGGGCTGTGCGCTGCCGCGTGACCGACCAGTCGGCGTCGTATGGGTCGAGCCGGTAGCGGAACTCAACGTCGCTGCCCTGCTTGGTTTCGTCAAAGAAGAGTGTGATCTCAGGATGGCTGGGGTCCAGCACGACCCTCTCGCCGGAGTAGGCGTGCTGTAGGTGGAGTTCGTCGCCGCTCGACCATCCCCGGACGGCCGGAACAGGCGCGTAGCGAGGCTTATCCTTCCCCGAAGCATCGGGTGTGCCGTTGGCAGTCGCCGTCACTGCGGGATCGTTGATGGGTGCAACCTGGGCATGACCGGCAATCAGAAGCCATGCTCCGCACAGCAGCAGCACGAGCACGGGTATCTTCTTCGTCGCGGTCACTTCACTAAGGCATCACACCCTCGTGCTGCGAGGCAAGCGCATTCGGCAACACGGGCAGCGGCTCCGGCTCTTCCAGGGCGTGTTCCGGGTCAACAAAGAGCCAGCAGACCGCTCCGCCCAGGGCCATGGTGGCCGCCACGGCAAACGACGCCGTCCAGCCGGCGCGCTGCGCGATCCATGGTGTGAGCGACGCCGTGAGTGCACCGCCGATCTGGCCGCCCATATTCACCATCGACGAGAAGACGCCGGAACTGCGGCCGGCGATATCGACCGAAACGGACCAAAAGGTGCTTTGCGAGACGTAGAGCGCGCCCGCGCCACCGGCAAGAATCAGCCCGGCCAGCGTGGGGCTGCTGACTTGCGATCCAAGCACCAGAAAGACTGAGGTCGCCGCAAGGGAAGCCGCGGCAAGGTAGCATCGGCCGGCCCGCAGCCCGTGGCTGCGCGTGAGCCTGTCAGACGCAACGCCGCCCACCAGACTGAAGATCGTCATGCAGAGAAACGGCAGCATGGCGAACCGTGCGCTGGCCTTCAGGTCGAAGCCGCGCACCTGCGCCATGTACAGAAAGAACCAACTGAAAAAGACCCAAGCGACATAGCCAAAGCTGAAATAGCCCGCCATCAGCGCAGCCAGATCACGTCGCGAAAAAATCGCCTTCCACGAGATGGGATGCGCCGCTCCGCGATCGTTCAGGACGCTGGCACGCAGCAGGTCGCCCATGCCGGCGTGAATCGCCCGCAGCTCAAGCCGGGAGACACCGGGGTGGTCCTGCGGGCGGTCGCGCGCAAAGACCCACCACACCGCGCCTGCGACCAGGCCGACAAACGTGCTGAACCAGAAAGCGGAGCGCCAGCCGTGCACCACGATGAGCCAGGTCAGCAGCGGCGGCGTCAGCCCGCTGCCCGCGCCCACACCGGCGAAGATCAGGCCGTTTACAAAGCCGCGCTCGTTCTGCGGCACCCAGCGTGCCACAAACTGGTTTGCCGCGGGGTAGATCACCGCCTCCCCGGCGCCCAACAAAAAACGGATGCCCATCAAGAGCCAAAGCGCATGCGCCATGGTGGAGGGCAGTATCGCCGTGAGCGCTGTGGCAATGCCCCACCACACCACGCCCAGCGACAGCACCACACGCGGACCGTAGCGCGCGGCAAGCACGCCCGCCGGCAATTGAAAGCCTGCGTAGCCGATGAGGAATGCCGAAAAGATCCAGCCCAGCCGCTGATTGCTGAGGCCGTACTCGCTGGCAATCTGCAGGCCGGCGATAGAGATGTTGGTGCGATCCAGGAACGCGACGCCGCTGATGATGAACAGCCAGAAAGCCAGAAAGAACCGGACGTAACTGCTGCGTTCCACCGGCATTCCGGCTCCTTTTACGGCACGGGTTCCCACCCGCAATGATGTTTGCCAAAATGAACTGTAACTTAGGTACGGAACGTGCGCCCAATCCATCTAGGGCATTTGCAATAGGGCGCATACACTTTCCCGCGTATCCCGAAGTACGCACCGCCGCGCACGCCGCTGAAAGGCTCATCATGGTTTCACGCCGAAAGCTCCTCCTGTTTGCCGGAACGGCAGCCATCGCGCCCCGCCTCCGCCTTAGCGCGTCACCGTCCTCTGCACCGTCGCGGATCTACATCGGTACCGGCAGCACCGGTGCCGGTAACGGTATCCTGACGGCGACGTGGGACGCACGCACCGGAGCCATCGGCCAGCCCACGCTCGCCGCTGAGGTGGATAGTCCTACCTTCCTTGCGCAGTTCCGCCGGCGAACGGGCGAAAGCCTGATTTACGCCATCAGTGAGGTCTCCGGGAAGGGTGCCACGGTGAGCGCCTACACCACCGTGGCGGGCGCTACCACGCTAAAGCTGCTGAACCGAGCGAGCACCGAGGGTGACGGGCCGGCGCATGTCTCCGTTTCGCCCGACGGCCGCACGGTGCTGGTCGCCAACTATGGCGGTGGCAGCGTTAGCTCCTACCGCACAGGGGAAGATGGCTCGCTGTCCGAAGCCGTGTCGCACATCCAGTTCCGCGGCTCCA
>CAXTJS010000074.1:0-12610 GCA_964244605.1 uncultured Terriglobus sp.
ACCCGGCTCAGTTCATCGCCCAGACAGATACCGATGCCGGCTCATCGCCGCTGCAGCCCATCTACGCACGCCAACCGCACCTTGGCTATGCGGCTCTTGCGATCGTCATCGGCTTTCTCGCGCTGATCGCCGCAACGCTCGTGCTTCTGGTCGCGGGCGGCCTGGCCGACGCGGTTGGCCGGGGCATCACAGGCCATTCCCTCAACCTTGCGCCCGACCTGAAAGACCTCACACCGGAGCACCACCCCGGCCTCACGGTCTTGGTAGAAGCGCTGAGCTACATCTTCGCGCTTGCGCTGATTGTGCCGCTCGGAAAGGCAATCTGGCGCAGGCCGTTTGCAGAGGTGCTCGAGGTGCACTGGGCTACTGCCAAGCGGTACCTGGGCAAGCTGGCGCTGCTTGGCATCGTTGTGGCGATATCCGCGCAACTGGTCGAGTCACACATGACGCTGCCGAAGGAGATGCCGCTCGACACCTTCTTCCGCTCACCGGGAACGATCTGGCTCGTCGCCATCTTCGGCACACTAATCGCTCCCATCACCGAAGAACTGCTCTTCCGCGGCTTCCTGCTGCGCGGTATTGCCATCGCGTTCGACTGGGTCGACCACCTGCGCACCGCCGCGGGCCGTAAACGCTGGCGCGAGACAGATGACCTGAGCCGCGCCGCGTGGATCTTTGCGGCTATCCTCACCAGCATCCTGTTTGGGCTGGTGCACGCGGCGCAGCTTGGCTTCGCCTGGAATGCCGTGGCGGTGCTATCGGTGGTCGGCGGCATTCTGTCTGCCGTGCGCCTTCGCCTCAAGTCGCTGGCCGCGTCAGCGGTGATACACGTGGCCTACAACGGCTTCATCTTCGCCGTGCTCTTCTTCGCGACGGACGGCTTTCGGCACCTGGACAAGGTGCACGGTCACTGACCCGGGTCCAGTATGCAAAACTGACGCTATGCCCACCTCTGACCGCGACGCGCTGCTGGCGCTGCTTGCAAAGCTGTCCTTTCGGCTCGGCGACTTCACCCTCTCCAGCGGTGCAAAGAGCGACTATTACATCGATTGCCGCACTACCACGCTCGCCGCGGAGGGCGGACGACTCTGCGGCATCCTAATGGCCGACCTGATTCAACAACACGCACCGCAGGCCGAAGCAGTGGGCGGTCTCACCATGGGTGCCGACCCTCTCGTCTCAAACATCGCGACGGCATCGGCATACTTTCGCATGGCGCATCCCGAAGCACCGTTGGTCCATGGCTTTCTCGTCCGTAAGGCGATGAAGGCGCACGGCACCGGCCGGCAGATCGAGGGCTATGTGCGTGAAGGCGCATCCGTCGTGGTGGTCGACGATGTTTGCACCACGGGCGGCTCCACCATCACGGCCATCGAAGCAGTCCGAGCAGCAGGCATGCAGGTGGCCGCAGTGCTGTGCCTCGTCGACCGCCAGCAGGGCGGCCGCGAAGCGATCGAAGCAGCCGCAGGCGAAGCGCTCTTTGTCGCACTCTTTACGGCAGCGGATGTACGCGAACAGAAGCTAAGGCAAACTGCTTAGGTCAGGTCTGTTGCTTCGCTTACTGCAACACCGCTCTTCGTGAACGTCACCCTGCACTTGCCACATTGCGGGCAGGCGCGGCCTTTGCGATGCAGCACCTGCGAGGTGAGAAACACCTTGCTACACGCGAAGCAGCGCACAGCTGCGCTGTTGCCGTACCAGTCTTCATCCTGGCCGAGTTGATCCTTCTGTAAAAGCCGCACAGGTCCATCCTAAGGCTTTCGCCTTCTCATCGCCTACAATGAGGCGGTGAGCGAAGACTTGTCACCGGCCATACCGCGCAGGTTATCTACCGCAGTGCGACGGGATCTCAGCAGCCGCAACGTGGTGCGCGCCACGGGCTATGCGCATGAGACGACCTGGAGTGAAACGCCGTCGGTCCTCTACACGCCTGCGGAGGACGGCTCACACGGCAACTTCTTCCCTGCCTCTTACCGCCGCATTCTTGCGACGCCAGCGTGGCGGGAGCGCCTGGGCAAGGCTTACACCGGCTCAGGCCGCATCGCGCATTCTGCGAGCCGGCATCGGTATGAGCTGGACTGCGCGGCGAACTCCGATGCGCTTTTGATGAACATCTTCTGCCACCCCACAAGCCTGCGCCCCGGGCCGCTTACCCGGCTGCTCGCCCGTTACCGGTGAAGCACCACACTTCGGCATGCGTGCGCGTGTGCCGCTGCGTGACGGGTACGACGACCGCACTGAGCTCGATATGGAATTGCGCACCGCAGACGGCCCTCTCTTCGTTGAAGCCAAGCTGAGCGAAGCGGATTTTCAGATGGCACGGCCCGATCTGCTCGCGCGCTACCCAGATTTCGAGCACGTCTTCGACACTGAGCAACTGCCGCGCATGCGCAATCTCTTCCGCTCGTACCAGCTGCTTCGCTCCGTGCTCGCGGCGGAACATCACCGGGCGCGTTTCGCCGTCTTTTTGGACAGCCGCCGGACCGACCTGATCGAAGATACTTTCCTTGTCTACCGCGCGGTTCGGTCCGCGGAGTTGCGTAGCCGCCTTCACCTCGTCACCTGGCCGGAGCTTGCGGCATGCGTCTCACGCAACCTGCAGCAGTTCCTCGCTGAGAAGTACGGCATCACGCCCGCGCCGTAACACTGCCGCAACGGGCAGGCGGGTAGACTCAAAGAGATGATTCCGACACTTGAATGGACCGGCGAAGGCGTCCGGTTCCTTGACCAGACGAAGCTGCCGCTTGAAACGATCTATGTGACCGCCACCTCGTACGAGGAAGTGGCAACCGTCATTCGCGACATGATCGTTCGCGGCGCGCCTGCCATCGGCGTTTCTGCCGCAATGGGCATGGCCATCGGCATCGATCGTTCTCCGGCGACGACCGTCGACGGGTTGACTCGGGACGTGGAGACGATGGCGGCAGTGCTCGCCGGCACGCGTCCGACCGCTGTCAACCTGTTCTGGGGTATCGCGCGCATCCGCGATCTATACAACAAGCTTGTGCAGCAGACTGCCGAGCAGCCTGACGAGCAACGCCTTGCGACCATCCGGCAGGCAGTCGTCGCCGAGGCGCAAGAGGTCTACACCGAGGATATCGAGACCTGCCGCACGATGGGCCGTGTGGGCGAGCACCTGTTGCCGCGCAGCGGCACTGTACTGACCCACTGCAACGCGGGCGCACTTTGTGCTGCGGGCTACGGCACCGCGCTGGGCGTCATCCGCGCGGCCGTGGAGGCCGGCGCGGACATCCATGTGCTCGCCGATGAGACCCGCCCCTATCTGCAAGGCGCGCGGCTCACAGCGTGGGAGCTGCTGCAGGACAACATTCCCACGACCGTGCTCTGCGACAACATGAGCGGCGCGCTCATGCGCCAGGGCCGCATTCAGGCGGTAATCGTGGGTGCAGACCGCATCGCCGCCAACGGTGACGTCGCCAACAAGATCGGCACATACACCGTCGCCGTACTCGCGAAGGAGCACGGCATCCCATTCTTCGTGGCTGCGCCGTGGTCCACGATCGACATGGCGACCGCGACTGGCGACGGCATCCCGATCGAGCAGCGCAACGCACGTGAGGTCACCCACTCCAACGGACGGCAAATGACGCCGGACGGCTGCGGCATTGAGAACCCGGCTTTCGACGTGACCCCTGCGAAGTATGTGACGGCCATCATCACAGAGCGTGGCTTGTTGCGTGCGCCATTCCAGCAAAGCATTGCCGCCATGCATGCAATCCGTACAACGGCCAACGTGCAGGCTGGAGAGGCGGATGCCGTACTCGCCTGATCGGCCGGTACGCTCCGCTCAACGTCCGCAAGCGAACGCCGCAGGCCCGACGCTTCCGCGCGTATTGCAGTGGCAGCGCGGATCGTTGTTGCGCGGCAGCGCGCTTGTGATCGGCAGCACGCTCATTGCGTTTCGGCTATCGCACTTCCCAAACAATCACGCCTCTTACTGGCTGCTCTTGCCGCTGGTCGTCGCGATCCTTGGCACGGCCGACACGACACGCTGCATGCAGAAGCGCTGGAATTGGTATCACGGCGGCGTTGTACTGTGCGTTTACATGGATCTGATGGCCGTGTGCCTCATCGTTTTCTTTCTCGTGTATCCCATCTGGCTCTAGTAAGCTGGGCCGTCAAGGGGAACTCTGCACATGCTCAAGGGCTTTCGCGACTTTATTCTGCGCGGCAACGTGGTCGACCTTGCCGTGGCCGTCATCATCGGTGCCGCTTTTGGTGCCATCACCACATCGCTTGTGGGCGACATCCTGACGCCGCTCATCGCTGCCATTGTCGGCAAGCCGAACTTCGACTATCTCGTGCTGCACATCCACGGCGGCGTGATCGCCTATGGCAAGTTCCTGAATGCGCTGCTCTCTTTTCTGTTGAATGCCGCAGCGATCTACTTCCTGATCGTCGTCCCGATGAAGTACCTGCTGGCGCGCCTCCAGGCGCCTACGGCTCCTGCACCTCCGTCGACGCGGGTGTGCCCTCAGTGCCTCAGTGATGTTCCGCTGGCTGCCCTGCGCTGCCGCTTCTGCGCGGAACTACTGCCGGCTCTGTGAGCGTCTTAGACGGCAGTCTTCTATCGCGTCTGACGTGTCTTTTCGGTACCCACGATGGTTCCTTCACCGGTTTTGTCATGCAGAGCAGCTCGGTAAGGGCGCATGCTTCTCTTGCGGCGAATCCGTCGCAAGGATGGCCACACGCATGCATGATCTTCTGCTCGGACTCAGCTTCATCGCCATGCTCATCACACCGCCGATCATCGCGATGCAGGTGAGCTTGAAGAAAGCTACCTGGTAAACACCCTGGCAGACTTCGCCGTACGAAGCGTGGCTGCTGCATGTATCCGACAACATCTGCAATCCCTGACCGGGCTAAATCGTCTCTGCCAAAAGCAGAAAGGCCGCTCCTGAAGAGCGGCCTTTCTGCTTGCATGGACCTGCTGGCTAGCGGATCGCCATCTGCTCCGTGAGGATCTGCGTGAGGTCGGGTTTGCGTAGACCGTGGACCTCTTCGTTGTACTTGTCGACCTTGCTCGACCAGTTCATGGAGCAAAACTTCGGGCCGCACATGGAGCAAAACGCAGCCTCCTTGTAGTAGTCATCCGGCAGCGTCTCATCGTGCATGCCGCGCGCCGTCTCCGGATCGAGCGACAGCGCGAATTGCTTATCCCAATCGAAGGTGTAGCGCGCGTGTGAGATGGCGTCGTCGCGGTCGCGTGCGCCGGGCCGGTGGCGCGCCACGTCGGCGGCATGGGCAGCAATCTTGTACGCGATGATGCCGTCCTTCACATCCTTTTCGTTGGGCAAGCCGAGGTGCTCCTTCGGCGTCACATAGCAGAGCATCGCCGCGCCGTGCCAGCCGATCATGGCTGCGCCGATAGCCGAGGTGATGTGGTCGTAGCCGGGAGCGATGTCGGTCACGAGCGGGCCGAGCACGTAGAACGGCGCGCCATCACAGAGCTCCACTTCCTTGTCGACCTGCTCCTTGATCTTGTCCAGCGGCACGTGGCCGGGGCCTTCGATCATCACCTGCACGTCGCTCTTCCATGCCTCGCGCGTTAGTTCACCAAGCGTCTTAAGCTCGGCAAACTGCGCTTCGTCGCTGGCATCTGCCAGGCAGCCGGGACGCAGGCCGTCGCCGAGGGAGTAGCTCACGTCATACTTGGCCATTACCTTCGTGATGCGGTCGAAGTTCTCGTAGAGGAAGTTCTGCCTGTGGTGCGCCGTCATCCACTGCGCCAGAATTGCGCCGCCGCGGCTCACGATGCCGGTGATGCGCTTTGACACCATCGGCACGTACTGGATCAGCACGCCAGCGTGGATGGTGAAGTAGTCCACGCCCTGCTGCGCCTGCTCCTCAATGACTTCGAGGTAGAGGTCGATGTTTAGATCCTCCACACGCTTCACGCGCGAGAGCGCCTCATACAACGGCACGGTGCCGATCGGCACGGGCGAGTGCCGCAGGATGGCTTCGCGGATCATCGGTATGTCGCCGCCGGTGGAGAGGTCCATCACCGTGTCCGCACCGTAGTGCACGGCCGTGTGCAGCTTGCGCAGCTCTTCGTCCACGTTGCTCGTGATGGCGGAGTTGCCGATGTTTGCATTGATCTTGCAGAGCGAGCCGACGCCGATGGCCATGGGCTCAAGCTCGGGATGGCAGATGTTCGCCGGGATGATCATCGTGCCCTTCGCGATCTCATCGCGGATGAACTCGGGCGCAAGCTTCTCCTTGTGCGCCACGTAGGCCATCTCCTCGGTGATCATGCCCTTGCGCGCAAAATGCATCTGGCTCATGTTCGTGTCGCCGGTGCGTGCTGACTCCTCGCGGCGCTTCACGATCCACTCAGCACGGGGCGCGGGCACGGCGTAGTTATTGCCGTTGGAATGGCCGTTCACGCCGTTCCCATTCGCGTGGCCGTTGCCGCTCATTCCGTTGCCGTTCGTGCCTGAAAATACGCTCATGCGGGCCCAATCTCCTCGGTCTCTCGATAGGCCGAGTATACGCCGCTGCCGCGGGTCCTTCGTTCGAACGATGCTGGCGAGAGAGCATGCCTGCTACCCTAAAACTGCATGAAACTTCAAGGATCAGCGCTGAAGGTGACGATCGCGACCGTCATCATTGTGGGGACGGTTTTATACCTTGCGATTAGCGGCGCGAAGGATTCAAAGAGCTATTACGTCACGATCGGCGAGATGCAGGGCATGGGGCAGAAAGCCTATACGCGCAACCTGCGCGTGGCCGGCAACGTGAAGCCCGGATCGATTCATCGCAGCGGCACGCATGCACGGTTTGTTTTGCTTGAGCTCGGCCACGAACTGCCCGTGGAGTACGCCGGGACCGAGCCGCCGCCCGATACCTTTAAGGACGATGCACAGGCGCTCGCCATGGGCCGTCTGGGTCGTGACAACGTCTTCCAGGCGAATCAATTGCAAGCCAAGTGCGCCAGCAAGTACGCACCAGCCAAGCCCGCGCAGAAGACCGCTTTGGTCCTGCCCGTGTCCGCAGTGCTAAGCAAATCCTCAACAAAGTAGCGATGACCACGCACGGGCGAGATACCATGGCAGCGATGCAGCCCTCTGCTCAGGCGACCGATGTCTCCCGGTTTTACGGCAGCTTTGCCGCGTTGCGGCGCGTCACCTGCAGCTTTGCCGCAGGCGGCATGCATGTGCTGCTGGGGGAGAACGGTGCCGGCAAATCGACGCTGCTGCGCACCTTCGCCGGCCTGGTTACGCCTACCTCAGGCACGGTGCGCGTGCTTGGCCTCACGCCTGCTGAGGCGCGGTCACGCATCGCTTACATGAGCCACGCATCCATGCTGTACGACGAGCTGTCGGCCATGGAGAACCTGCACTATTTCGCGAGGCTTCACTGTAAGGCGGACGCATGCGCGCTGTGCCACGCCTCGCCGGAGATGGCGCTGCGCGCCGTCGGGCTCGACCCAAAGCTGACGCGGCCGGTTGCACAGTTTTCGCAGGGCATGCGGCAGCGTGTCTCCATGGCACGCGCTCTCATGGCGGACCCGGAGTTGCTGCTACTGGACGAACCCTTTTCCAACATGGATGTGGAGGGTGCGCGCGACCTTGTGCTGCTCCTGCAGGACTTTCTGACCTGGCCGCTCAGCACCGGCGAAACCGGCACGCGGACCATCCTCGTCACCACACACCAGCATGAGCTTGTGACCGGCGTTGCGGACTCGATCGTCCGGCTGCAGCGTGGCGCAATCGTGCCAGCCGTCGCGGAAGCCGTCGCTGCGTGAAGACCAACGCCGCCCGATTGCTCGACCGGCTCGGCGTCCGCTACACCACGCGCGAGTACACGGTCGACCCGGACGACCTCTCAGCCGGCTCGGTCGCACAAAAGATCGGCATGCCTGTGGAACAGGTCTTCAAGACGCTTCTCTGCAAGACACCGGGCGGTCATGTGTTTGCGTTAGTGCCGGGTGACGCAGAGCTCGACCTGAAGAAGCTCGCGGCGGCAGCGCGCGAGAAGAAGGTCGAGTTGGCAGCACTGAAGTATGTGGAGCCGTTGACCGGCTACATCCGCGGTGGCGTCACGGCCATGTGCGCCAAGCGCGACTTCCCCGTCTTTGCCGATGAGACGCTTGAGCTCTTCCAGGAGATCAGCGTCAGCTCCGGCACGCGTGGACTGCAGCTTGTGCTCACGCCTGCGGATTACCTGCGCGCCACGTCCGCCATCGTCGCTGACTTGACCAAGGCCGGTGCCGGCGTATGAACGAGATCCGGCATTACACCGGTCTGGTGTGGCTGCACCTCAGCAAGGAACTGCGGCTGGAGTGGCGTAGCCGCGACGCGCTGTTCGGCATGCTGTTCTTTACGCTGCTGATTGCGGTCGTGTTTTCGCTGGCGTTCGACCCTACCTCAAACCCGACGCTGGCACGGCAAATCTCAGGAGGCGTCGCGTGGACGGGCCTGCTTTTCGCCGCAACGACTTCGCTCAATAGCTCGTGGGCACGCGAGCAGAAGAACGGGGTGCTGGATGCGCATCGCCTCTCGCCCGCGCCGCCCTCCGCGCTCTTCCTGGGCAAGGCTCTTGCCAACTTCGCGTTCGTTACGGTCGTTGAGGCCGTACTGGTTCCGGTCTTCGTGCTCTTTTTCAACCTGCACCCGCTTGGGCGGGTGAGCCTGCTCTGGGCGGTTGTTCCGCTTGGTACGTGGGCGTTGGTGCTGAACGGCACATTTTTCGCGGCGCTTGGCATGCGTAGCCGCAATCGCGACCTGCTTCTGCCGCTCATCCTCTTCCCGATCTCCATCCCCGCTTTGCTCGCCATGGTCAACGCGACCACCTCGGTCATTACGGGCGAGTTCGATCCGGGCATCTGGCTGCGGCTGCTGTTCGGGTTTGACGTCATCTTCAGCGTCGTCGCCTTGCTGTTATTCGACACGGTTCTGCAGGCCGAATAGAAGCTGGCACGCTCACGAGACGGCCTATGGGCGATACTGGATACAGGGATGAGACGCGTCTTCTATCTGCTGTGCGGGTTGGCTGTGGCCCTTCTCGGCTTCGGCTTCTACCAGGCTTTCTATGTGGCGCCCCCCGAGGCGACCATGGGACCAGTGCAGCGGATTTTCTACTGGCATGTGCCGCTCTTCGCCGTGGGTGAGGTCACGCCCTACATCAACATGCTGGCCTCCATCGCGTATCTTTTTGTGCGACGCCGCAATCAGGCGCTCGCCCTGCGTGCGGACGCACTTGCCGTCGCCGCTGCGGAGGTTACGATCCTGTTCGTTGGTCTGGGCCTGGTCGCCGGCATCCTTTGGGGCAAGCCGGCCTGGGGCATCTGGTGGGCGTGGGACGCGCGCACCACCAGTACGCTGCTGCTTTGGCTGCTGTACGTGAGTTACATGCTGCTGCGCCGCTTCTCCGCCGAAGAGAGCAATCGCACCCTCGCTGCCGTGCTCAGCATCTTTGCCGGGGTCGACGTGCCGATCGTCTTCATGTCCATTCGGTGGTGGCGCACGCAGCATCCCGCACCTGTTCTTACCGGGGAAGGTGAGTTGGACCCGGCAATGAAAGCTGTCCTGCTCTGGAACTTGCTCGCGTTCTTCGTCTGGGGTGCGGTGCTCGTCTGGGCTCGCTATGCGATCGTGCGCCGGGAACAGTCCGTTGTCCAAGCGCAAGCGCTGGAACTACTGGAGGCTTGAGGTGGAGTACTCCGCGGAGAGCATCCGCTTCCTGCATCTCTGTTATGCCTTGCTCATCACCGGCCAGATCGCCTACGTGCTTTGGATGGCGGTACGGTGGTCACGCTTGAAGCGCGAAGGCACGAGGCGGAATGCTGAGCGCTAACTCTCGCCTTCTGCTGGCCTGTGCCACTCTGCTCTATTTGCCGCTCACGTATGGGTGCAGACGTTTGCGGTTTCCCGAGCAGCCCGCCGACTATCGAGAGTACGCGTACGTTACCAGCGGTGATACCGGCACCGTGAGCGTGCTTGACCTGGTGAACATGCGGCGCGACCGCGTTCTGCAGGTGGGCGCACATCCGACGGGTGCTACGGCGAACCCCAGGCGCAATGAGGTTTATGTGGTGAACACGGGGGCTGACGGGCAGAACGGCAGCCTCTCCGTCATCGACACGGCGAACAACGCCACCGTAGCCACGATCCCGCTGCACATGCGGCCATATGAGATCGCGGTAGCCCCGGACGGCCGCCGTGGATACGTAGCCAACTCCGGCTCGAATACGATTAGCGTAATCGACCTGCAGACGCGGCGCGAACTCACCACCGTGGGTACAGGTGAAGCTCCGGGCATTGCGCGGTTGTCCGCTGACGGACACACCCTCGTCGTTTCGAACCGGGTGAGCGGCAGCGTCTCCATCTACAGCATTACCGACGCACCTGCACCAACGTTGCGCGCAACCTTCGACCACTGTGCGGGGGCGACCGACGTCGCGATCATTCCACTCGACGCATCGCAGCCTGCAACCAAGGCCTTTGTCGCGTGCTCTGAGAGTGACTCGGTACTGGCAGTTGGGCTTGCGCAGCCGCCGGGCACCTGGAACGCGCGTCAGGACCCCGCGTCCGCAGCAGACCACCTGCTCACGACACTGCGCGTCGGCAAGTCACCGGTGCAGTTTGCCGTGAAGCCCGACGGCGGTGAGATCTTTTCCTCAAACTTCGGCTCGAACACGATCAGTGAGATCTCCACTTGGACAAACGAGGTGGGCGGCACCTATCGCATCGGCACGCAGCCGGTGCGCGGTATCGTCGCCGCTGACAACAGCACGCTGTGGGTCTCAAACTTCGGCGCGGATTCCTTGAGCATTTACAGCATCGACGACGGCCGCCTCGCGGGAAGCGTCCGCACCGGCGCCGCACCCGACGCAATCGCCATGAGTTCGGACGAGCACGTTCTGCTCGCCGCAAACTCACGCAGCGGCGACGTTGCCGTCATCCGCACGCGAGACAACAACGGCCCGGAGCTGTTCACGATGCTGCCGGTGGGGTCGAAGCCGAACGCGATTGCGGTGAAGGCGTTCCGTGTTGGCGCTAAGAAGTAATCACACCTGTCGTGCCAGCACCAGCGTGATGTCGTCCGGCTGTTCGCCATCGCCGATCCACGCATCAAGGGCTCGCATGACTTCCGACGAGATCACATGGAGCGGCTCGTAGCGAAACTGTCGCACTACGTCGATGAGACGATCCTCGCCGAAGTCGCCGAAGGCGTTCTCCGGCTCGGTCACGCCGTCCGAGTAGGCGATCAGGATGTCGCCGGAGTGCATGGGCAGCGACTCTTCCTCGTACGTCATGTTGTCCATCAAGCCGACAACAGTGCCTCCACGGTCAAGCCGTTCCAACGTGTCGTCTGATCGCAATACGAATGGCGGCAGCTGCCCCGCGTTGGCGTAGGTCAAGCGCGCGGCATCGCGGTCGTAGTGCGCGAGAAAGAGCGTCGCGTACTTCTCCGGTGTGGTGGAACGATAGAGATGCCGGTTCAGCAGAGCGAGAATGCGCGAGGGCGAAGCGAAGAGTTCGCTGCACTCCACCGACTCACCCGCAGACTGCTGCATCGAGGCGGGTGAGAGCAGCTCTTCACTCGCGAAGCGGTAGGCGCGCACGGCAGAGTGCAGCGTCGCCATCAGCAGCGCCGCGGAGATGCCCTTGCCGCTGATGTCGCCAAGCGCGATGCCGAGACCCGTGATCTCAGGGGCGGCTGAGTCGCCGGCAACGTGCTCCTTCTCAAAGGTCAAGAAATCGTAGTAGTCGCCAGAAACCGTGCGTGCAGGACGGCAGATGCCATGCAGCTCCAGGTCCGGCAGTTGCACGCTCTGCAGCGGGAAGAGGTTTGCCTGCACCTCCTGCGCGATCGTCAGCTCACTCTCGATGCGCTCCTTCTCTTTCTGGCCCTCAATCAGGCGCCCGAGTGACCAACTCATACGATTGAACGAGCGGCACAGGTCTGCAAGCTGGTCAGACCGCTGCACCCGGATGCGGTGGGTCAGGTCGCCGCCGTCAATCGAGATCGTGGCGGAGTAGAGATCCTCCACCGACTGCGTCACCGTGCGGCTTAGCTTCACCGCCATGTAAAGCGCGAAGCCCTCGAGCAGTGCGAAGAAGAGACACACGGACAGGAAGACAAAGCGCACAGTGTCTGTGTTGCTGCCGGTTAGCCCCGCGGCGAAGAGCTGTTCAAACAGCAGAGACGGGCGCGATTCCACGTTGAGCGGCACGCCACGCATTGCGCCGCTCTCCCAGTCAAGCACCGGCAGGGTTGAGAAGAAGCGCACGCGATAATCCAGGAGGTTGACCGGGCGCGGCGGCGTGCCGCCGGTAATGCGCGCCTCTTGCAACTCGGTCCGCGTGGGCGTGTGCTGCGGCATCGCTTCCAGCCCCGGCAGCAGGTCGACGCGGCCAAGCCCGTCCGCGGCAAGCTGCAGGCGTTCATGGTTCAGGGGCACACTTGCAATCACCGTCAGCGCCTTGCCGTCGGGCGTGCGCAGCCTGTCTGCGGCGGCAAGGTAGATCTGCGACTCGTCCTGCACGATGCCGCGATACACATGGGCGGGTTGCTGCTGCAGCCATGCCGCGTCGATGAGCGGCGTCCGTGCGTGGCCGCTCAGGCCCTCCACGGGCAGCAC
>CAXTJS010000075.1:0-2878 GCA_964244605.1 uncultured Terriglobus sp.
CGTGAAGGCGGCATTTTCCTCCCGGTCGGGCGATAGTACTTTCCTTTCATACCTCAGTCTGGCAGGTGATAATTCATTGCTTCTGCCGAACCGCAACCTGGCTTACGGCTTTAGCAAAGTGGACGCCAACTTCACTTATCAGATAAGCCCGGCAGTCGCAGTGTTTACGCAGGCCAACAACCTGCTCAGTCAGCGGCATGTTGGACCCATCGGGTATCAGGCGCTCCCGTTCAACTTCAGAGTGGGCGTCAAGTTACGACTCGCCCGTGAGTAACGGGCGGGTATTGATGCACTGAAATAGCCCGGAGCATACGATTCCGGTCAATGGGCGTCTTAATTTGTAGCGTGAAGTTAGCGCAGAAATTAGGACGCCATGATTTCTTTCGGAACGTTTCGCCGCTCTTTATGCGGCATTGGTTTGGTACTTATAACATCGTTCGTAGCGTCTGCTACGGCCCAGGTGGAAGGGCCGCAGCCCACGCGTGTACTGGTCCGTGCGGAAGGCAAGGGCGATGCCGGCACTTCGCTACGTCAATCAGATTTCAAAGTAGAGATAGACGGCAAAGACCGGCAGGTCACCCGCGTCACCCCGCTCATCGTGCAGCCCGGCCTCTCCGGCAGTGGCGGCGCGCAGCAGGTTGAGGTCGCTGTACTGCTGGACGACGGCTTGCGCAGTAACTTTGATGTGAACCTGAAGGACCTCGACCGTTTTGTTGCGAACACAGTCTCCGCGACAACAGCTGTTGGGCTCGGCTACATGCGTAATGGTGGTGCGTATTTTCCGCAGTCTTTCACGCATGACCCCGAAGTCGTGAAGAAAGCCGTGCGCGTGCCGATCTCCTCGCCTGGCATAAGCGGCAGCCCCTACTTCTGCCTGCAGGAGCTCGTAAAGCACTGGCCGACACATACCAACGCGGCTCATGTGGTGCTGATGATCACCAACGGCATTGACCTCTACAACGGCTCCACAAGCCCGCTCAATCAGGACAGCCCGTATGTGGATGAGGCTATCCGTGACGCGCAGCGCGCAAACGTGCCGGTGTATTCGATCTACTTCGGCGGACGTGCGATCAACAGCGGCACAGGCAGCTTCTCGGGCCAAAGCTATCTCAGTAAGGTCGCCGATGAGACCGGTGGCATCTCGTTCTACCAGGGAACGTTGACACCGCCTTCGCTCGGCCCTTACTTCGCACAGTTCCAGAAGGCATTGAACGACAGCTATCGCGTAGAGTTTCTCGATGGCAGCCGACACCTGGATCGGCTGAAAGTAAGCTCCACACAAAGCGGAGTAAAGCTGCGCGCGCAAAAGCAGGTGCAGGCAAGTGCCGGCCGGGGCGACGAGTAGTTACGCTTGGGCCGTGGCTCACCTATCTTGAGCCACGGCTGTACGGCTCGCGGTAAGATGCGGGCGTGATGAAAAGATTCCTTGCCGCCGTTCTTATCGTTATCCTACTAAGTTCCTTGCCCGTTATGTCCGCACAGTCCGCCCCAGGTACAGGAAGCACGGTGATCCTGAACGGCTACAAGCAGACGTGGTGGAAAGAGGCGGTGGTCTACCAGATCTATCCGCGCTCCTTCAAGGACTCGAACGGCGACGGCGTCGGCGACCTGAACGGCATCACGCAGAAGCTGGACTACCTGCAGCAACTCGGCGTGAATGTCATCTGGCTAAGCCCGCACTACGATTCGCCCAATGCCGACAACGGCTATGACATCCGCGACTATCGCAAGGTGATGACGGAGTTCGGCACCATGGCCGACTTCGACCGCATGCTCGCGGGCATCAAGCAGCGGCACATGCGGCTGATCATCGACCTGGTCGTGAACCATACCTCTGACGAGCACCACTGGTTCGAGGAGTCTCGTAAGTCGAAGACGAACCCGTATCGCGACTACTACATCTGGCGCGATGGCAAGCCGAATCCCGCGGCGGCTAACGGCTTCGACCCGCCAAACAACTACCCTTCGTACTTTTCCGGTTCCGCCTGGCAGTTCGACGCGACGACAAAGCAGTTTTACCTGCATCTGTTCGCGGCCAAGCAGCCCGATCTCAACTGGGAGAACCCCAAGGTGCGGCAGGAGGTCTACGGCCTGATGCGCTTCTGGCTCAACAAGGGCGTGGACGGCTTCCGCATGGATGTTATCCCGCTGATCAGCAAGGTGCCCGGCCTGCCCGACCTCACGCCTGAGCAGATGGGCGATCCCTCACGCCTGTGGGCGAACGGCCCCCACCGGGACGAGTACCTGAAGGAGATGAACCGGGAGGTTCTCGCGAAGTATGACGATATGAGCGTCGGCGAGGCGCTCGGCATCACGCTTGAGGAAACACCGAATCTCGTCAGTGAAGATAGCCACGAACTCAGCATGATCTTCAACTTCGACGCGATCCGCCTGGGCCGTGGCGCTGCCTACACGGGCAAGCGCTACACATTGCCGGCGCTGAAGGCCATCTACGACCGTCATGCCGCGGTGCTCGGCCCCAAGGACTGGGACACGGTCTTTCTCTCCAATCACGATAACCCGCGTGTCGTCTCGACCTTTGGCGATGACTCTGCCGAGTTTCGCGCGCCTTCAGCGAAGCTGATTGCGACGATGCTCCTCACGCTTCGCGGCACGCCCTATCTGTATGAGGGCGACGAACTCGGCATGACCAACTATCCGTTCAAGAAGATCACCGACTTCGACGACATCGAGGTCAAGAACATGTACAAGGCCGACGTGCTAACCGGCAAGATGACGGAAGCGGAACTCATTCAGGGTGCCGCGAAGTATGGTCGCGATAACTCCCGAACGCCCATGCAGTGGGACACGACCAGAAACGCAGGCTTCACCAAGGGCGACCATACCTGGGAGCCTGTTAATCCCAACTACCTGCAAA
>CAXTJS010000075.1:2888-12568 GCA_964244605.1 uncultured Terriglobus sp.
CTTCAGCACCAACGCGCACACCTGGCAGCCGGTCAATCCGAACTACGTCACGATTAATGCCGCTGCAGAGTTACAGGATCCGGAATCTATCTACCACTACACGCGGAGGGCGATCCAGCTGCATCATGCGTCGAAAGCTTTCACGTATGGCGATTACCACGACCTTGATCCGGTACATGAGCATGTGTACGCATACACACGCACACTCGGAAGTGAGAAGTATCTGGTAGTACTGAACTTCGAGAAAACGCCTACCGATTATGCACTCCCGTCATCGATAACCAGCGGCCAGTTCGTGCTCGGCAACTATAAGAAAGCGGAAGGCCAGCCCGGCGCGACGACGCTGCACCTGCGAGGCTGGGAAGCCCGCGTGTACAAACAGTAGCCCGCACTGCAAGACTCTTGGAATGAAAAGCGCCGCTCATCGGAGCAGCGCTTTTCACTTTCTGGATCTGCCTAAGGCTACGGCTCTCAGCCGAGTTCGTCCATGCTGCTTACGCCGAACCGGGTGTACCAGGGCGTCGCTGCCTCAAGCGCCTTATTGACGTTCTTGATGTTCTCCACGCCCTGTGTGTTCAGCCATTCCTCAAACGGCTTGACGCCGCCTTTGGCATAGATTGAAACAGCGTCAGCCCAGGTGGCGCGGCCACAGAGTACCCCGTTGAACTTCGTGCCTGACTCACTGGCAAGCTGCAGCGTCTCGATGAAGATGGGGTTGGTCACGCCGGCTGAAAGATAGATGAACGGCTTGTCCGTCATGCTCTCTGAATCGCGAAAGTGCTGCAGCGCATCGGCGCGGGTATAGGCCTTTTCACCTTTGAAAGCGGCAGTACCCTCGACAAACGTCATCTCGACCGGGACTTCAACCTTGAGCACATCTACGGAGTAGCGAGCCTTGCCGAACTCCGCCATCGAGCCTGAGACTACGGACGGCTTCTTCTTCGCATAAGCAATCGTCTTCTCGCCCTTGCCTTCCACGTCATAGCCGACCGTCTCCAGGAAGAAGGGGATGTCATGGTAGTTACATTCGTCGCCGATGCGTTCGATCCACGCGTGCTTCAGATCGTTGACGCCGGTCTGTTCATAGGGCGAGTAGTAAAGCAGGATCTTGATACAGTCCGCGCCCGCCTCCTTTAGGCGGCGCACGCTCCAAAGATCAAGCAGGTCGGGCAGGCGGCCCGGCGTGTTGCTGTCATAACCCGTCTTTTCATAGGCGAGCAAGAGGCCGGCGTCGTTGCGGTTGTGCGCCGCCGGCAGACCGAATTCGGGGTCGAGAAGGATGGCAGAGGCATGGCGTGTGAGCACGCGCGTGACTTCCGTCTTGAAGACTTCAAGGTCGTGGTCGCTGGCGTCCCCACCGCGCGCGCTGCCGATGGACTTCTTAAGCGAACCGCGCTGGTCCATGGCTGTGGCGGCAATGACGCCGCGCGCATCTGAGACGGCCTTGAGGCCTGCGAGCTTTCCGGGTGTGGGCTTCATTGCGGTCGTTCTCCTGAGGTTTCGCCTGTTTAGATGCTACCGGATTGCGGCTGTAACTTGTCGAGCATGCCCTCTTGCGCCGCGATGAGCTGCTGGATTCCGGCCGCCGCGTAGTCCAGCATGCGATTGAGCTCGTCCCGGGTATAAGGGGTACGCTCTGCCGTGGCTTGCGTCTCTACCAGGCCGCCCGATGCCGTCATGACGACGTTGCTGTCGGTTTCGGCCTGCGAGTCTTCCTGGTAGTCCAGGTCAAGCAGCACTGCTCCGTCTACGATGCCGACTGAGACGGCAGCAACAAGCTCACGCATGGGCGACTTGGTCAGCGTTCCAGCAGCGACCAGCTTGTTGAGCGCAAGGCTGAGCGCCGCGGCGGCGCCGGTGATGGCCGCGGTGCGTGTACCGCCGTCTGCCTGCAGCACGTCGCAATCGAGAATGATGGAGCGCTCGCCGAGCGCCTTCAGGTCCATGACGGAGCGCAACGAGCGGCCGATGAGCCGCTGGATCTCATGCGTACGGCCGCCGATCTTGCCGCGCTCGCTTTCGCGTGGCGTGCGTGTGAGCGTGGCGCGCGGCAGCATGGCGTACTCCGCCGTGACCCAGCCTTTGCCGCTGTTGCGCAGCCAGCCGGGTACGGTGGGCTCTACCGTCGCATTGCAAAGCACGCGCGTGTGACCGAACTCAACCAGCACCGAGCCCTCCGCGGTTGCGACGAAATCCGGTGTGAGGCGAATGGGACGAAGCGCGTCGGCGGCACGTTCATCACTACGAAAAACGGTGGAGGTGGGCACGGGATGAGTATAGAAGTTGTTCCCCGGCTGTAGTAGTGCGGCATCGCAAGTACGTTGAACAGGAAAGTGTGCAAAGATAAGCGACACGATTCCCGCTGCAACGACAGCAGGAACACCGCGTCTACCCGTCGTTCAGTAGCCGCTTTTTGGTCGTCTTCTTCCCGGTTCTCTACGTTGCGCGGCCTGTTTGCAGGCCTGAGCACCGTTGCATAAGGGGAGATGGTTCGGCCATGAACGCAAGACCCGGAGCACGCATCAGCGGCTCCCACCGCCAGCACACACGCCGAACTGCAGCGCGCCCAACCGGCGACGCCGAGAGTGTCTCACTCCCGGCGAGCATGAAGCCGGTTCGCCACAACCTCTGTTCTGCTTCCAATCACATGCCGCTGAAGTCGCGCGAGGGCTCTGACTTCCATCGCCTCGGCAACGACGCGGCTGAGGTGCTGACGCGCGGTCGTGCGCAGGGGGCCATCGAACCGATACCCGCCCGCGGCACAGATATGCATCTGCTGGTGCTAGATGAAGATGAGGCTGTGCGCCGGGCGATCGTGGAAATTGCGACCGAGATGGGCTTCACTGTTCATGCCTTCCGCGACACGGACGCGGCGGAGACGCTGCTGGAGCAGCAGAGCATCGACGTCATCCTGATGGACCTGCGCTCCTCGAATGGCGGTCTCCGATTGCTCGAGCGCATGCATGCACACTTGCCGCGCATCCCCATCGTGGTGATGACGGCGTTTGCGACGGTGCACTCCGCGGTAGAGGCCATGCGCCTGGGCGCCAGCGACTACTTGACCAAGCCCTTCGCGATGGAGGAGCTTACGGCGACGCTGAAGCAGGTGGCGCAGCGCCGTGAGTTTGACCTTGAGAGCCGGCGCCTTCGCGAGCATTTGCGGCACGATCAGTCGCTGCACGGCATTGTGGCGCAGTCGGCGGAGATGCAGAAGGTCCTGCGCATGGTGTCGAAGGTGGCGTTCGCCACCCATCCTGTGTTGCTGGTCGGCGAGAGTGGCACCGGCAAGGAGACGATTGCCGCGGCCATCCACAACGGCGGGCTGGGCAGGGCTGGCGTTAGTTCTCTGGCGGAGCAGGTGCATGGTGAGGGAGATGCCGAGGCGGTGCCGCCGTTTCTGCCCATCGATTGCAGCGCTCTTTCCGCTGCGCAGCTTGAGACCGAGCTGTTTGGCTATGTGCGCGCGGAGGGCACCGCCGACCGGGAGGAGCATATCGGCCTTCTCACCCGTGATGGCGGCGGAACGTTGTTCGTAGACGCCATCAGCGACCTGCCGGCGGAGTTGCAATCGAAGCTGCTGCGGGCGCTGCAGGACCGGCGCGTGCGGCCTGCGGGCGCGGCTGTCGCGCGCTCGGTGACGGTACGCGTGCTCGCGGGCAGCAGCCGCGACTTGGCGGCGCTTGCGGAGAGCGGCGCGTTCCGCAAAGATCTGCATGTTCGTCTTACCACTGTCACGCTTCGCCTGCCGCCGCTGCGCGAAAGACGGGAGGACATTCCGCTGCTGGCGGAGTACTTCCTGCAGCAGTTCGGCAAGCTGCGCGCCGTGAGCATGAGCCTCAGCCCGGATGCGTCCCGCGCGCTTATGCTGCACCGCTGGCCGGGTAATGTGCGAGAGCTTGAAGTGGCCATGGAGCGGGCCTGCTCGATGTCGACGGGACCCATCATCCAAGCGGTAGACCTGCCCTCCGAATTGCAGGCCCTGCTTGTTGTGCCGGCAGAGGGCGTCCGGGTCGATTCGAGGCGGACTCTCGATACACCGGCGTCCGCGCTGACGGAGGCTGCTCGTTCTGAAATTCAACCGCTCGCAGTGTTGGAGAAGCAGGCGATTCTCTCGGCGATGCGGCAGCTGAACGGGGACAAGCTGAAGGCGGCCAAGATGCTCGGCATCGGGAAGACGACGCTCTACCGAAAGCTCAGGGAGTACGGCATCGACTAGACAAACGAATGCACTGAGGCTTAATTTGACGGCCCTTGCCAAGCGATGTAGAAGCAAGGTGTGAACTGACTGTTGTGCTGCTGGTTTGAACGCTGGAATCCTCCCAAAGGTCTGTGGCTCGCTAGGAGATGAGCTATGGAAGTGCAAACAGTTCCGGCACGAACGGTGCTGCTGGTAACCGCGTTAGAAGGTGCGGCTGGCCTGGCGGCGGCCGTTAGCGAGCATGTGGGTGTGGTGCTTGAACTGGTTCGTAGCCGGCGCGCCGCGCTGGCTTCGCTCCGGCGGTATCAGTTCGATGTGGTGGTCGTGGACTCTGCTTTGCCTGACGGCGAGGTCACGCCTACCGACGAGAAGGGCAACTGTCACGACGGCCTCGACATGCTGTGGCAAACCGCCGAAGGAGCCATGCCTCTGGAGCTTGACCTCCGGCTGCTTGGCGCCAACGGCGTCGTCCGCGTGCTCAGCACGGTGCTCGACCGTCGCGAGCAGATGGAAGCCAGTGTGCGCGAAAGCGTCACGCGCTCCATCGCGGAGGAGCTGCGCGGCGTTGTGACGGGTCTTTTGCTGCAGAGCGACCTGGTGCTGCGCGACAAAGCGCTGACCCCCGCGGTGGAGGCAAAGGTGCGAGAGATGCGTGCGCTGGCCGATGGGCTGCGGGTGCGTCTTCGGCCCGTCTAGACCGCTGCGGTAAGCACCGCATGCCTTGGTATGGCGCGCGGGATGCGAGTCCACGGTCTGCTATGCTTCGGCTACGCCTGCCGCTCTGCGCTCTGTGATGCCCTTGCATCCTTCAAGCAAGCGACGTGGGTGGGAAGAGGTCTGTGTGCCAGATGCAGTAACGATTACAGTGCGCCGCAACGGTCCGCTGCGTGTGGAAGGCGGCATCCGCCTGATCGATGCAGACGGTGCCGAGTGGGACTTGACCGGCAAGCCTGCCGTGTCGCTCTGCCGGTGTGGCATCAGTGAGAAGCGGCCCTTCTGCGATGGCTCGCATAACAAGATCGGATGGCAGTGCAATGCTTCGCCCGGCAACCTGACTGGTGGCGAGACTGCCGCGACCAACGTGATGGCCCCGGTCTCCGGCAACCTTACCGGAACGGGTAGCGCGACGCCGGTGGAAGTACCCGTCGCCGGGCCTCTCTCCAAAAAGTAGCGATCCACAGCGCCCACTTCTTTCCGCGAAGGAGACGTATGAACACCCATTGGCTTCGGTGCGCAGTCTGCGCAATTTGGGTTGCCGGCACGGCCGTCGGGCTGTCAGCGCAGCGCGACAGGGCAGTCGTCCCCGACCCCGTTGCCATCGATGTTCCTGCCTCGACGCTGGCGGAGTACACCGGGCAGTACCGCAGCCCCGATAATCCGGACCTGACGTTCGCCGTCTATGTGAAGAACGGCTCGTTGACGATCGACGCGGAGCGCTTCTATCCGGCAACTCTGAAGGCGGAGTCGAAGGATCAATTCTTCGTTCCGGGTGCGCCCACGCGCTACGTTTTTGAACGAGATAGCTCGGGCAAAGTCACTGCGCTGAAGCCGGCGGGTCTTGCTAGCAGAGGCGCGACGCCTGTCTCCTACGCACGCATCAGCGACGCCGCGACGCCGCTCAACCATGGTCAGAACTACATCCGCACTGAGGCCATGGTGCCGGTGCGCGACGGCGTCAAGCTGCATGTGGTGATCCTGCGCCCTGAGAAGTCCGAGACGAGTGGTACCCCGTTGCCCATACTGCTCGACCGCACGCCCTACGGCGCAAACGGATCCAACGCTGGCGTAAACGGCAGCAAGCCGGAGCTCGCGGCCAGCGGATACATCTTTGTGTATGGCGACATTCGCGGCAAGTACGGCTCCGAGGGGCAGTTTGTGATGAACCGGCCGGTCGTGCATACCCTCGGCAATCACGTCGATCCCAAGCTGGTGGATGAGAGCAGCGACTGCTACGACACCGTCGCTTGGCTGGTGAAGAACCTGCCGAACAACAACGGCCGCGTTGGCGTGCTGGGTGTCTCGTACCCGGGCTTTCTTGCGATGATGGCGGGTGTCGATCACCATCCCGCGGTGAAGGCGATCAGCCCGCAGGCACCCATGACCGACGTCTGGATGGGTGACGACTTCTTCCACAACGGCGCGCTACGCGAGACGTACGCCTTCGACTACTCGCAGCAGCTTGAGCGTAGCAAGGTCGATCAGACCGTAAGCTCGCCGAGCGACACCTTCGACTTCTTCTTGTCGAATGTGAATTTTGCCGGTGCTTCCGCCGCCGTCAAGTCGAGCGACCTGCCCACAACGAAGCACATCATCGACGAGCCGGAGTACGCGGCGAGCTGGCGGGCGATGGCGGTGCAAAAGCGCCTCACCGCACCGGAAGTCCCGACGCTTGAGGTGGGAGGCTTCTTCGATCAGGAAGACATGTGGGGCACGCAGGCAGAGTACGCCGCGCTGCGTCCGCATGAGAACGCGAGCGACCCGCAGCACAAGGTCTTTCTCGCGCTTGGGCCGTGGAACCATGGCGGATGGGCCGGCAGCGGCCGTACCCTGGGCGAGCTAAACTTCGGCGAGCCCACCGGCGACGAGTACCGCAAGACCATTGAAGCGCCGTTCTTCGAGTTCTACCTCAAGGACAAGCCCGGCTTTACCTTGCAAGACACGGCCAGCTTCCGCACCGGCGTAAACCGGTGGCAGCGCTATGACGTGTGGCCGCCGGTAAGCGGCTTTAAGCCGGCCAAGCTCTATCTTGGAAGCGGCGGCGCGCTAAGCTTCACATCAAACGCAGGCAAGGCGGCCCCGGTGAGCTACGTGAGCGACCCGGCGAACCCCGTCCCGTACCGCGAGCGGCCGATCCAGTCCACCTACGGGCAAGGGTCCAAGTGGCGCACCTGGCTGGCGGCCAATCAGAAGTTCCTGAACGAGCGTAAAGACATCGCACGCTTCTCGACCGGCGTACTTGACCGGGACACGACCATCACGGGGGACATCGTTGCCGACCTCTACGCGACAACGACAGGCACCGACGGCGACTTCGTAGTCAAGCTGATCGATGAGTACCCGGCGGACGCGCCCAACGGCATGAGCGGCTTTCAGCAAATGGTCGTGGATGAGATCTTCCGCGGCCGCTACCGCACGAGCTTCGAAAAGCCGGATGCGATCCCAGCTGGCAAGGTAGAGGAATACCGCTGGAGCCTGCACGCGGCCGACCACACCTTCCTCAAGGGTCATCGCATGCTGGTTACGGTGCAGTCCACGTGGTTCCCGCTTTACGACCGTAACCCCCAGACCTTTGTGCCCAAGATCACGACGGCTGCCGCAGAGGCGTATAAGCCGGCGACCATCACCATCCTGACCTCGAAGCAGTACCCGTCGCACCTGGACGTGCTGCGCCCTGAGAGCGAGGCCGGGCAGGCGGTCGCGGCCAAGTAGTGGGCCGCACGCTTGACCCTGAGACGGCCTCCGTGGAGACAGGCCTCGTTTCGGCAGAGAAGGCACCGATACGTACGTTGTCTTCGCGCGAGGTCTACCGCAACAAGTGGACGAGCGTGCGTGAGGATACCATCGAGCGGCACGACGGCTCGCACGGCATCTACGGCGTGGTGGACAAGGACCCCGCGTGCATCCTCATCCCGCTGGAGCACACGCCCGAGGGTGACTTCGTCACGCTCGTCCACCAGTTTCGGTATACCGTGCAGGGCAGCTACTTCGAACTGCCGCAGGGTGGGTGGGAATCGCCCGACGCCGACCCCGAGGAGCTTGCCCGCGGTGAGCTTCGGGAAGAGACGGGCCTGCGTGCCGGCCAGTTGACTCGCATCGGCGAGAACTGGATCGCCTACGGCGCCATGCGGCAACAGCATGCCGTCTGGCTGGCCGAAGACCTTGAGCAAGGCGAAGCAGAACTCGAGCCCGAAGAGCACGGCCTCACCGTGCATCGCGTTCCGGTTGCGGAGTTCGAACGCATGATCCTGGATGGCCGTGTTCGCGACAACTGCACGCTTGCGGCCTGGGGCACCTATCTTGTGTGGCAGCGCAGGGCCGCGGACACGCCGCCTACGCCGCCGCTTCATCCCTGAAGGAAGATGCTCTAAGCGCCTAACCGGTACTTCGTCTCGGCAAGCCGGAAGAGCGGACGCCAGAGCAGGCGATTGATGGTCACGACCATCAGCGCCATCACGATGGTGGCCAGCAGCAGCGCCGCGAAGCGTCCGCTGTCCGTAGCCGCACTGATCTGCTCCCCCAAGCCGAAGGCGGTAAGCGTCCTACCCTTCAGCCGGAAGTACTCGGCGATGATGCTCGCGTTCCAGGCACCGCCTGAAGCGGTAACCAGGCCGGTGACGAGAAAGGGAAAGACACCCGGCAGGATGACCGTGCGCCAGCGCTGCCACTGTGTGAAGTGGAAGAGACGCGACACTTCCTTCAGGTCGCCCGGAATCGCGATAGCGCCGGCGATCACGTTGAACAGGATGTACCACTGCGTGCCGAGCACCATCAGCAGCACGGCGCCCACGTTCATGCCGCCGCCGTTGCGGACGAGCAGCACCAGTAGAACCGGAAAGAGCGCCGTCGCAGGGACGCTTGCGGCCACTTGTGCGAGTGGTTGTGCGATGCGCGCAAGGCGGGGGTGAAAGCCTATGGCAACACCGGCGGGGATCGTCCATGCCGAAGCAAGTACGAGCGCGGCGGTGACGCGAAGCAGGGTAGCACCGGCGCCGAGCAAGATCAGCCGCACCTCAGGGGTGTGCAGGCCTCGCAACAGCTTCAATGCCTCAAATGCGCTTACCAGAACGACAGCAAGCAACAACGCGTACACGATGTTGCGCTGCCACGCCGAGGGTCGACGCCGCTGCACTTCCTGGTACTCGGGCGACGCCATGTGGCGGTGCGCAAAGTGCCGGTATACACGTTCGCTCAGCGGCCTGAGCGCGCGCTCGCGCACGGCGCGCAACGCGGACGACTCCTGTAAGGCATACAGCAGGGGCGAGCGCACGCGGCGTGTGCTTTCCACCTGCTCGAACTTAAAGCGGTCGCTCCACGCAATCATCGGTCGCCACAGCAGCTGGTCGGTCGCGACGATGATCGCGATCATCACGAGCAGACCCCAGACGACGGCACCGTAGTTGCCCTCGGAGGCAGCCGTCTGCAGATAGCTGCCGAGCCCCGGCAGCCTGAAGTCGCGCGAGCCGAGCACGAACATCTCACACGCCATCAGGAAAAACCAGCCGCCCGCAACGGAAACCATGCTGTTCCAGATGAGGCCGATGGCGGCGTAGGGAAGCTCCAGTTGCAACAGCCGCTGCCAGCGCGAGTAGCCGTAAATCGACGATGCTTCCACCAGCTCCTTCGGCAGGCTCTTCAGGGACGAGTAGAACGAGAAAGCCATATTCCAGACCTGCCCGGTGAAGATGAGCACCACCGCGCCAAGCTCCAGGCCTATCTGCCTCGCCGGGAAGAGCGCTACCATGGCCAGCATCACGCCCGGCAA